>NZ_JAAOMA010000019.1:0-104525 GCF_011602385.1 Chromobacterium fluminis
GAACAAAATAAAACCCCGCCGGGGCGGGGCTGGGTCAGGGCGCGGCGGCGTTTACTCCTGGCCGCGCAGCGCGGCCAGCGCGTCAAAATAGTCGGGGAAAGTCTTGGCCACGCACTTGGGATCGTTGATGGTCACGGGGGCGCCCAGCAGCGAAATCAGCGAGAAGCACATCGCCATGCGGTGATCGTCGTAAGTGTCGATTTCGGCGTTCGGCGTCAAGGTGGAAGGCGGGGTGATGCGGATGTAGTCCTGGCCTTCCTCCACCACGGCGCCCACTTTGCGCAGCTCGGCGGCCATCGCGCTCAGGCGGTCGGTTTCCTTGACGCGCCAGCTCTCGATATTGCGCAGCGTGCTGGTGCCGTCGGCGGCCAGCGCCGCCACCGCCAAGGTCATCGCCGCGTCCGGAATGTGGTTGAAGTCGGCGTCTATCGCCTTGAGCGGGAGGCTGGCGCTGGCCTCTATCCAGTTGGGGCCCATGCGGACGTCCGCGCCCATCAAACGCAGCGCGTCGGCGAACTTGACGTCGCCCTGTATGCTGTCCGCGCCCACGCCCTCCACTCGTACCGGGCCGCCCGCCAGCGCGCCGGCGGCGAGGAAGTAGGACGCGCTGGAAGCGTCGCCTTCCACGTGAACTTCGCCCGGAGAAATGTAAGTCTGACCGCCGGGGATGGTGAAGCGCCGCCAGCCGTCGCGCTCAACCCGCACGCCGAAGCGCGCCATCAGGTTGAGGGTGATTTCGATATAAGGCTTGGAGATCAGCTCGCCGCTGACTTCGATGACCGCGGTTTCGCCGGTCAGCGGCAGCGCCATCAGCAAGGCGGTGAGGAACTGGCTGGACACATTGCCCTTGACCGGGATCGGGCGGCCGGCTTCCAGCCGCGCCGGAGCGACAGTCAGCGGCGGGTAGCCGGGCTGGCCCTGGTATTGGATTTGGGCGCCGGCCACGCGCAGCGCGTCCACCAGATCGCCGATCGGCCGCTCGTGCATGCGCGGCACGCCGCTGAGTTGGTAATCGCCCTGCATCAGCGCCAGCGCGGCGGTTAGCGGGCGGAAAGCGGTGCCGGCGTTGCCGAGGAACAGGTCCGCGCTTTTGACCGGAAATTCTCCGCCCACGCCCTGCACGCGGAAATCGCGGCTGTCGCCTATTTGCTCAATCTCAACCCCCAGCAGCTTCAGCGCCGCCAGCATGTGACGGATGTCGTCCGAATCCAGCAGGTCCCGCACCAGGGTGCTGCCGCTGCCCAGCGCGGCCAGCAGCAGAGTGCGGTTGGAGATGCTTTTGGAGCCGGGCAGCTTGATGGCGCCGGACAGGCGTCGGACGGGGGCGAGGTGCAGTTGTTCCATGGCGGTTCGGGATCTTGTGTTCTTTGGGATTGGCGGAGGGCGCCGAGGCGCCCGTCGGACAATGTAACCGCCAGCAAGGTCTTTGCGCAAACCCCGCGTTGCGGCGCGGCGGCGCGGCGCAAGCCGTAGAATCTTGCTGTGCCGGCCCGCGGCTTGAGATAAAATCGCCGGTTTGGCCGGTTGCCCGTCGAGGCGGCCGGCGCGAATTTCTGCAAGGACATTGTCTGTACATGACCGCACCTGTCATCGCCATCGACGGCCCGTCCGCTTCGGGCAAGGGCACCGTCGCCGCCCTGGTCGCCGCGCGGCTGGGTTTTCATTATCTGGATTCGGGCTCGCTCTATCGCCTGCTGGCCTTGTTCGCGCAGCGCCACAATATAGGCTGGGACGACGAGCCGGGCCTGGCCGCGGCCGCCTCCGGGCTGCCGGTGGAGTTCGCCGACGGGGCGGTGTGGCTGGAGAACAACGACGCCAGCGCGGCGATCCGCAGCGAGGAAATCGGCATCGGCGCGTCCAAGGTGGGCGCGCTGCCGGCGGTGCGCGCCGCGCTGTTGCAGCGTCAGCGCGATTTCTGCCAATTACCCGGCCTGGTGACGGACGGCCGCGACATGGGTTCAGTGGTGTTTCCCGCCGCCGCTTTGAAGGTGTTTTTGACCGCCAGCGCCGAAGAGCGAGCCGATCGCCGCTATAAGCAGTTGATCGGCAAGGGAGATTCTGCTAACCTCCCACGGATTCTGCAGGACATTATCGATCGGGACGCGCGCGATGCCGCCCGGCCGGTAGCGCCGCTGCGCCAGGAGCCGGACGCCTTTTTGCTCGACACCACGGAGCTGACCATCGACCAGGCGGTCGCACAGGTTCTGCGTTGGTTCGAGGAAAGACAGGTCTCCGGCCTATGATTTTTTTGTCGGGTGAAAATGCTGCAAAGCAATAAATCCGGTTGTGCAACCCTAACCCGCACGCCGCAAGGCGCGCACCGAGAGTACGCTTGATGACTACCCTCTCCATGGAAAACTTCGCTCAGCTGTTTGAGGAAAGCCTGACCCTTCACGACATGCGCGTGGGCGAGGTGATCACTGCCGAAGTGGTGGCAGTTGATTCCAACTTTGTAACCGTGAACGCAGGCCTCAAGTCCGAGTCCCTGATTCCGGCTGAAGAATTCAAGAACGACCAAGGCGTGGTCGAAGTGGCCATCGGCGACTTCGTGACCGTTGCCATCGACGCGCTGGAAAACGGCTTTGGTGAAACCAAGCTGTCCCGCGAAAAAGCCAAGCGCCTGGCCGCTTGGGTGGAGCTGGAAGAGGCTCTGGAAACCGGCAAGATCCTGTCCGGTCTGATCAGCGGCAAGGTCAAAGGCGGCCTGACCGTTATGGTCAACGGCATCCGCGCCTTCCTGCCGGGTTCCCTGGTTGACGTGCGTCCGGTGAAAGACACCACCCCGTACGAAAACAAACAGATCGAATTCAAGGTCATCAAGCTGGATCGCAAGCGCAACAACGTGGTTGTGTCCCGTCGCTCCGTGCTGGAAGAAACCCTGGGCGAAGAGCGCAAAGCTCTGCTGGAAACCCTGAAAGAGGGCGCCATCATCAAGGGTATCGTCAAGAACATCACCGACTACGGTGCGTTCGTTGACCTGGGCGGCATCGATGGCCTGCTGCACATCACCGACCTGGCATGGCGCCGCGTGAAGCACCCGTCCGAAGTTCTGGCCGTGGGCGACGAAGTGGAAGCCAAGGTACTGAAGTTCGACCAAGAGAAGAACCGCGTATCCCTGGGTCTGAAGCAACTGGGCGAAGATCCGTGGGTGGGCCTGTCCCGCCGCTACCCGTCCGGCACCCGTCTGTTCGGCAAGGTGACCAACCTGACCGACTACGGCGCGTTCGTGGAAATCGAACAGGGCATCGAAGGCCTGGTGCACGTGTCCGAAATGGACTGGACCAACAAGAACGTACACCCGTCCAAGGTTGTTCAGGTTGGCGACGAAGTGGAAGTCATGATCCTGGAAATCGACGAAGACCGTCGTCGTATCTCCCTGGGCATGAAGCAGTGCCTGGCCAACCCGTGGAACGAGTTTGCCGACAACTTCCACAAAGGCGACAAGCTGAAGGGCGCGATCAAGTCCATCACCGACTTCGGCGTGTTCGTTGGCCTGCCGGGCGGCATCGACGGCCTGGTTCACCTGTCCGACCTGTCTTGGAACGAAGCCGGCGAAGAAGCCGTGCGCAAGTTCAAGAAGGGCGACGAGGTTGAAGCCGTTGTTCTGTCCATCGACGTTGAAAAAGAACGCATCTCCCTGGGCATCAAGCAGATGGAAGGCGATCCGTTCAACAACTTCGTTGCGATGAACGACAAAGGCGCTCTGGTTAAGGGTACCGTGAAGTCCGTTGACGCCAAAGGCGCCGTCGTGACTCTGGACACCGATGTTGAAGGCTACCTGCGCGCTTCCGAACTGTCCCGCGACCGCGTGGAAGACGCTCGCTCCGTTCTTAAGGACGGCGAGGAATTGGAAGCCGTGATCATTGCCGTGGACCGCAAGTCCCGCAATATCAGCCTGTCCATCAAGGCTAAAGACGCTCAGGAAGACAACGTTGCTCTGAAGAGCCTGTCTGTTGACAGCGCTTCCGCTGGCACCACCAATCTGGGTGCCCTGCTGAAGGCAAAACTGTCCGGCTCCAACGAGTAATTGAGACATGACCAAATCTGAGCTGATCGCTAGGCTGTCGGAACGACTCGCCGAGCGCAATTCTCAGTTGGTCTACAAAGACGCTGAGTTGGCCGTCAAAACCATTTTGGATGCGATGGCCAATAACCTGGCGCAGGGAAACCGGATTGAAATCCGCGGTTTCGGCAGTTTCGATTTGAACTACCGTCCGCCGCGGATTGGCCGCAACCCCAAGTCGGGCACCAGCGTCTCGGTTCCTGAGAAATATGTGCCGCATTTCAAGGCGGGCAAAGAATTACGCGAACGCGTCGACCTGTCCCTGTTGGAGCAGAGCGAAGCCTAGGCGTATGAGCCCTGTCTAGCGAATCCGAAGCGCCGCTTTTTGCGGCGCTTTTTCTTTGCGCGGCGGAAATTCCAGAATTCCAGCTTGGGTTGCGCCGGGCTATCGTTTAAACTTGCACTCCGGCAAACAAATCGAGCGAGATCATGCGTTACCTGCTTCGTATCGTTGAATTGGCCCTGTTGGTATTCCTGATCGCGGTCACCGTGCAAAACAGCCATGCGGTTGAATTCAAATTGTTCTTCGGCCAGTCGTGGTCCGCGCCGCTGATCGTGTTTCTGCTGTTGTTTTTCGTGGTTGGTGCCCTGGTGGGTCTGCTCGCCACGCTCGGCTATTATCTGCGCAGCCGGAAAGAGCTTTCTCAATTGAAAAAAGAATTACGCAACCGCCCCCCCGCCAGCAAGGTGATTAGCGACCCCAGCGACGCGATCGCCGATTAAGCCTAGCGCGAGCGGCGGAGCGAGCCGGCGCCGCGTTTAGGCGCCGCTGTGATTCCATCCGCCGTTCTTGATGATGCCGCCCGGGAGCGGCTGTTGTTGTTTGTCCGGAAAGGATTGCTGTTGGAACTGGATTTGTGGTGGTTGCTATTGTTTCCGGCCTTTTTCGGCCTGGGTTGGTTTGCCGCGCGCGTGGACATGCGCACGGTGCTGAAACAGGCGAAAGCGGTGCCGACCGGCTTTTTCCGCGGCCTGGACGCGCTGGTGGAGGACAAGACCGATATCGCCGCCTCGGCCTTGGCCGAAGTGGCTCGCCAGCAAGGGTCGGCGCTGGAGTTGCAGCACACCTTGGGCAAACTGTATCGCAAGCGCGGCGAGAACGACCGCGCCATCCGCCTGCATCAGCGCATGCTGGACGCGCCGGATCTCCCGGCCGAGCACCGCGACGCGGTGCGCTTCGAACTGGCCCAGGATTTCCGTAAAGCGGGCCTGGTGGACCGGGCGGAAGAAATATTGATCAAGCTGCAGGACGGCAATATGGGCCTGGCGGCGCGCCGCCAGCTGCTGGACATCTACCAGCAGGACCGCGATTGGCACAAGGCCATCGCCACCGCCAAGGAGTTGCGCAGCGACGCGCACTCCTTCCAGCATGAAGTGGCGCAGTTCTATTGCGAGCTGGCTCAGGGCGAACTGTACAAATCCAATAGCGAACAAGCGCGCCACTATGTGGAAGAAGCATTCACGGCCAACCGCAAGTGCGTGCGCGCCAGCCTGATCCTGGGCGACATCGAGTTCGCCGGAGGCCATGTGGAAGCGGCGATCGCGGCCTGGCAGAACATCGAGAAACAGAACTACGAATACCTGTCGATGGCCGCCGAGCGCTTGTTCGACGCTTACGAGGGAATGGACAAGCCGCTGGAAGGCATCGCGCTGCTGCGCGGCTATCAGAAAACCTTCCCGCAACTGGAACTGACCGATCTGCTGTATCAGAAGATCGCCACCTACGAAGGCGAGGAAAAAGCGCTGGAAGTGGCGCGAGAGGGTGTGCACGCCCGCCCCAGCCTCTCCGGCGTGTACCGGCTGATCGAGGCGCAGATGGACGAATTGAGCCCGGAAGGGCGGATGGACGCGGAAGTGGCGCGCGCGCTGGTGCTCAAGCACGCGCAGCGTCTGAGCGTGCATCGCTGCAAATGCTGCAACTTTCGCTCGCGCGCCTTCTTCTGGCATTGCCCGGCCTGCGGCGAGTGGGAGGGCTTTACCGCCAACCGGACGGAATCGCAGTAATAGAACAGAGCTTAAGATTAAGCAGCCGCCCTGGAGCGGCTGCGCTGATTTGAATACAGGCCGCCGGCAGCTTCCGGCGGCAAGAATGGAGCAAGCATGAACCCTTTGATAGCAGCCGACGCGGTTCGGCCGACTTCGCCCGTGCTCGTGGCCCTGGACTTTGCCGACGCGGATAGCGCCTTGCGCTTCGCCAGCCGGCTGGACCCGAGCGAGTGCCGGCTCAAGGTAGGCAAGGAGTTGTTCACGTCCTCCGGCCGCAGCCTGGTGGAGAGCCTGGTGGCCAGGGGGTTTCAGGTGTTCCTGGATTTGAAGTTCCATGATATTCCCAACACCGTGGCCCATGCCTGCAAGGCGGCGGCGGAAGCCGGCGTCTGGATGGTCAATGTGCACGCCTCCGGCGGCCGCCGCATGATGGAAGCGGCGCGCGAAGCGCTGGCGCCGTACAGCCAACGGCCGCTGCTGATCGCGGTGACGGTGTTGACCAGCATGGAAGCCGCCGATCTGGCCGAAATCGGCATCGCCGCCTCCCCGCAAAAGCATGTGTTGCGGCTGGCGACGCTGACCCGCGACTGCGGCCTGGACGGCGTGGTGTGCTCGGCTCAAGAAGCCGGAGAGCTGAAAGCCGCGCTGGGCAGCGACTTCAAACTGGTGACGCCGGGCATTCGCCTGGCGGACAGCGTAGCCGACGATCAGCGCCGGGTGATGACCCCGACGACCGCGTTGGCGGCGGGTTCCGACTATCTTGTGATAGGCCGGCCCATCACCCGCGCCGCCGATCCGCTGGCCGTGTTGCGCGCCATCAATCAAGACATTCAGCACTATCAGGCTCAATAAAATATGAAAATCACAGTTATCGGTACGGGGTATGTCGGTTTGGTGACCGGCACGTGTCTGGCGGAAACCGGCTATCACGTGTGCTGCCTGGACGTGGATCCCAATAAGATCTCCATCCTGAAGCAGGGCGGCATTCCGATTTTCGAACCTGGCCTTGAAGACATGGTGCGGCGCAACGTAGCCGCCGGCCGGCTCAGTTTCACCACCGACATTGCCGAGTCGGTGGCCTTCGGCGAGGTGCAGTTCATCGCCGTCGGCACCCCGCCGGACGAGGATGGTTCCGCGGACTTGCAATACGTGCTGGCCGCCGCGCGCAATATCGGCCGTCACATGACGGACTACAAAGTCATCGTCGACAAGTCCACCGTACCGGTGGGCACCGCGGACCTGGTCAAGGCCGCGGTGGCGGAAACCCTGGCCGAGCGCGGCGAAGCGCTGGAGTTCAGCGTGGTGTCCAACCCGGAGTTCCTGAAGGAAGGCGCGGCCATAGACGACTTCATGCGTCCGGACCGCGTGGTGATCGGCGTAGACGACGAACGCGCGGCGGCGATGATGCGCCGGCTGTACGCGCCGTTCCAGCGCAATCACGAACGCGTGTTGCTGATGGATGTGCGCTCCGCCGAACTGACCAAGTACGCGGCCAACGCCATGCTGGCGACGCGCATCTCCTTTATGAACGAGCTGGCCAATCTGGCCGAGAGCCTGGGCGCCGACATCGAGCAGGTGCGGCTGGGAATGGGCTCCGATCCGCGCATCGGCTACCACTTCCTGTATCCGGGCGTGGGCTACGGCGGCTCTTGCTTCCCCAAGGACGTCAAGGCCCTGGTGCAGACCGCCAAGGAAAACGGCCACGAACTGCGGGTGCTGACCGCGGTGGAAGAGGCCAACGATTGCCAGAAGCTGCGCTTGGTGGACAAGGTGCTGGCGCGTTTCGGCCAAGACCTGTCCGGCCGCCGTTTCGCGATGTGGGGCCTGGCCTTCAAGCCCAACACCGACGATATGCGCGAAGCGCCCAGCCGCGTAATCGCCGCGGAACTGAGCCGCCGCGGCGCGGAAGTTGTTGCCTTCGACCCGGTGGCCACCCACGAAGCGCAGCGCGTGATGGGCGACATCTCCGGTCTGAGCTTCGCCGGCGACATGATGGCGGCGCTGCGGCAGGCGGACGCCTTGTTGATCGTCACCGAATGGAAGATGTTCCGCGCGCCGGACCTGAACGCGGTCAAGCAAGCGCTGAAGCAGCCCTTGGTGTTCGACGGCCGCAATATGTACGATCCGGCCTGGATGCGCGAGCAGGGCTTCGATTACTTCGCGATCGGCCGCTGAGGATAATCATGGGCCTGATGCAAGACCTGGGGCTGGACAGCTCCAAACTGGCCGCCGAACTGGCGCAAGCGAAAGTCCTGGTGGTGGGCGATGTGATGCTGGACCGTTATTGGTTTGGCGACGCCACCCGAATTTCGCCGGAAGCGCCGGTGCCGGTGGCCAAGATCGAGCGCATTGAAGAGCGAGCCGGCGGCGCCGCCAACGTGGCGCGCAATATCGCGGGTTTGGGCGGCCAAGCCACCCTGTTGTCGGTGGTGGGCGACGACGAGGCGGCCTCGGCGCTGGAGCGTCTGCTGGCGGCGGACGGCATCGCCACCTCGCTGAAGCGCGATCCTAGCATCGCCACCACCATCAAGTTGCGCGTGGTGGCAAGGCAGCAACAGCTGATCCGCCTTGATTTCGAGGACGCGCCCAGTCACGAGATTCTGGCGGGCAAGCTGGAAGAGTACCAGCAGATCCTGACCAGCCACGATGTGGTGATTCTGTCAGACTACGGCAAGGGCGGCCTGACTCACGTCAGTAAGATGATTGAGCTGGCGCGCCAGGCCGGCAAACCGGTGTTGATCGACCCCAAGGGCGACGACTACAGCAAATACGCCGGCGCCACGCTGCTGACGCCGAACCGCAGCGAATTCCGCCAGGTGGCCGGCCGCTGGGCGTCGGAGAGCGAGTTGACCGCCAAGGCGCAGGCCCTGCGCGCGGCCTTGTCGCTGGACGCCTTGCTGGTAACGCGCAGCGAGGAGGGCATGACCTTGTTCCGCGACGAGGGCGTGGTGCATCAGCCCACCTTCGCGCGCGAGGTTTACGATGTGTCCGGCGCCGGCGACACCGTGATCGGCACGCTGGGCCTGGGGCTGGCCGCCGGCCAGCCGCTGCCGGTGGCGATGAGTCTCGCCAACGCCGCCGCCGGCGTGGTGGTGGGCAAGCTGGGCACCGCGGTGTGCAGCCAGCGCGAACTTTTCGCCGTGTGATCCCGTCCAGTCAGGCTGGATCCTGAAGGAGAACACATGCAGCATTATACCGATGTCATCTTGGCGTTCTGGTTTGGCGGCGGCGACGACAGTTTCCTGTCGGTGCCGCGCAGCGCCTGGTTCAAGAAGGATGAAGTGTTCGACGGCATTATCCGCGAACGCTTCCTGGACGCGTGGCGACAGGCGCGCACCGGGGAGTTGCCGGCGGAGGCCGGCGACGCTCGCCGCGGTTTGGCCTGGCTGATTCTGACCGATCAATTCCCGCGCAATCTGTTCCGCGGCTCGGCCGAGGCCTTCGCCACCGACGGCCAGGCGCTGGCGCTGGCGCGCGAGATGGTGGCGCGCGGCCTGGACCGGCAACTGCCGCATCTCGCCCGCACCTTCGTCTATCTGCCGTTCGAGCACAGCGAGTCGCTGGCGGATCAGGACGAAGCCGTGCGCTTGTTTGAAACCATGGCCGAGGACGCGGCCATGGCGAGTTTTATCGATTACGCGCACCGCCACCGGGACGTGATCGTCCGCTTCGGACGCTTCCCGCATCGCAACGCCGCGCTGGCCCGCACTAGCACGCCGGAAGAGCTAGCCTATCTGGCCGAGCCCGGCGCCGGTTTTTAAACGCGCAGCAATATTCTCGCGCCGTCGGCGATGGCCGGCGGCGGAAAGGCAAAACATGACTATCGTCGTCACCGGCGCCGCCGGTTTTATTGGTTCCAACCTGGTCAAGGCGTTGAACGAGCGCGGCGTCACCGACATCATCGCCGTGGACAATCTGTCCAGCGGCGACAAGTTCCGCAATCTGGTGGATTGCGAAATCGCCCACTATATGGACAAGCACGACTTCCTGGCCTTGCTGCTGGAAGGCGAGTTCGAGGGCGAGCTGTCCGCCATCCTGCACCAGGGCGCGTGTTCCGACACCATGAACCACGACGGCAAGTACATGATGGACAACAACTATCAGTACACGCTGGCCTTGTTCGACTACTGTCAGCACGAGGAAATCCAGTTCCTCTACGCCTCCAGCGCGGCCACTTACGGCAAGGGCGCCGTGTTCAAGGAAGAGCGCCAGTACGAAGGCCCGCTCAATGTCTACGGCTATTCCAAATTCCTGTTCGACCAAGTGCTGCGCCAGCGCATGAAAGAAGGCTTGAGCGCGCAGGCGGTGGGCTTCCGTTACTTCAATGTTTACGGCCCGCGCGAGCAGCACAAGGGCCGGATGGCCTCGGTGGCCTTCCACCATTTCAACCAGTACCGCGAGCATGGCAAGGTCAAGCTGTTCGGCGGCTGGGACGGTTGGGGCAATGGCATGCAAAGCCGCGATTTCGTGTCGGTGGAAGACGTGGCCAAGATCAACCTCTACTTCCTGGACCATCCGGAAAAGAGCGGTATCTTCAACCTGGGTTCCGGTCGTTCGCAGCCGTTCAACGACGTTGCCGTGGCCACCGTCAACGCCTGCCGTCGCCATGATGGCCAGCCGGCGCTGAGCCTGGACGAGATGGCGGCTCAGGGCATTGTCGAATACGTGGATTTTCCCGACGCGCTCAAGGGCAAGTATCAGAGCTTTACCCAGGCGGACATCGGCAAGCTGCGCAGCGCCGGCTACGACGCCGAACTGTTTAGCGTCGAGCAGGGCGTGGACCGTTATGTGGACTGGCTGATCAAGCAATGACGCTGCGCGTCCGGCAGGCGGCGCGGCTGTTGATGCTGGATCCGGCGGGCAGGGTGCTGTTATTCCCCTGCCAGCCGGCGGACCGGGTCGAATACTGGTTCACGCCGGGCGGCGAGGTCGAGGGCGGTGAAAGCTTGGCCGATGCCGCGCGGCGCGAGTGCCGGGAAGAGACCGGCCACCGCATTGCCGATCCCGGCCCGCCGGTTGCTTGCAGTTCGTTCGAGTTGACGTTGTTGGATGGCGAGCGGGTGCTGGCGGTCGAACATTTTTTTTTGATTCACGTCGAGCACGCGCGGCTGGATGACGCCGGCTGGACCGACATCGAGCGGCGGGTGATGGGGCAGGGTCGTTGGTGGGCTCCAAGCGAATTGAGCGCATCTGGCGCCAGCTATTTTCCCGAGGATCTGCTGGAGATGTTGAAGAGGGCCTGAGTCGCGTGTTGCCCGGCGCCGTGGCGGTGCCACCAGATTTGTTCCTATCGCGCTTGTACGCATAAACAGCCGCCTGTCATTTTTGACGGGCGGCTGTTTTGTTTTGGGCGGCGGCTGGCAGGATTTTGTTGATTTGGTTATTTTCAAGTCAATGACTTTGCTTAAATTTTAATATTTTCATCACTAATGGATAAACCAAGAACAGCTTAGTTCTAGACCAAAAATCCTGAGAATGACAAATAATTTCATTTTTGAGATGGCCGGAGCCGAGTGCTATCTAAAGAAGCAGGCCTGCTCGCCGAGAACGGATCACGGGCAGGCCGCGAGCTAAGAACCTGTTCAAAGCCCGGTGAGCCGCAGTAAGACGAGGCGCGTTCATTGCCGGAGATTTCGCCAAACACAGCAGGCAAGCGACAGGCTCTTAAGGTTCCGATCAATCGCAAGCGCCGCATCGGCTGCCTTGCATCGTAGAAAGTCGAAAACCATGGGCGATCTCAAAGATCTCAAGGACGCTGAAACCAAGCTGCTGCTGACCGCAAACGATGGCTCCACCGTGACCATCCATTTTGTCGGCGTGCCTGCGGCAACCGGCGCGATTGTCAATTACGTGACCAATACCGCCAACCAGCCGAAGAAATTCGGCAATCATATTTATGTATGGGAAAGCACCAGCAATATCGTGCCTTGGGCCAAGTCGCCGACGGGCGACACCGCCATCGACACCGACAGCTCCACCAGCACCCAATTCGTCGATTTCGCCTTTGAGGACAAGGGCTACATCCTGGGTTACGCCGTGGCCGCCACGCCCAACGCGGTGTGCTCCACCATTTATGTGCCGCAAGGCTCGCTGGATAGTCCGCAGGACTGGCAGTACGCCAACAATTCGGTAAAAACGCTCTATGTCGGCACCAACCTGGTGCAGGCGCAATACCAAGTGCTGCAATCTTACGACGCGGTGAGCAATAAAAACTGGTTGGGGCTGTGGCAGGGTTCCACCGTGCCTTATAGCGGCGATCCGCTGAAGAAAGTCAGCGTCACCCAGGGCGGCGACAGCGGCAGCGTGATTTTCAGCAACGTCAAACTGACCATCAATACCACCTATTCGATCGGCTACTTCATGGTGGATCAGGTGTCCGGCCGCACCTCGCTGGCCGCCACTTCCACCTTCACCGTCGGCAAGGCCTGAACCGCCCGCGCTTGAAGCGGCCGGCGCGCATGGGATGTCCGGAGCGCGCTGGCCGATGGCGGCTTTTCCCGATTAACCACCGTTCAGGGCCCCATGTCGAATTTGCTGCTGCTGAGCAATGATGGCGGCCGCCAGGTCTTCGTCACCGTGGTGGGCGTGCCGATGCCGGACGGCGTGCTGGCCAACTACATCACCAATACCGCCAATCAGCCGCAGACCTTCGACAACCGCTTGTACGCCTGGGAGAGCAGCGCCAATCAGGTGCCGTGGGACAAGGCGCCGGCCGGGCAGGCCGCTTTGCTGAGCGATAGTTCCACTTCCACCCGCGTGCTGAATTTCGATTACGAGCTCAAGGGCTATGTCATCGCCTACGCGGTGGCGGGCGCGCCGCAGGCGGTGTGTTCCAGCGTCTACTTGCCCGCCGGCGAGCAGGACAATCCGCAGGCCTGGACCTATGACAGCGTGTCGCTGCAGACGGTGTATGTGGACAGCAATGTATTGCAACTCAAGTACAAGGTGTTGACGGCTTATCAGCCGAAAGCCGCCGGCAACTGGG
This sequence comes from Chromobacterium fluminis, assembly GCF_011602385.1. Lineage (NCBI taxonomy): Bacteria > Pseudomonadati > Pseudomonadota > Betaproteobacteria > Neisseriales > Chromobacteriaceae > Chromobacterium > Chromobacterium fluminis. The sequence goes on from NZ_JAAOMA010000019.1 coordinate 13,035, forward strand.
TGGGCATCTGGCAGGGCTCCACCGTGCCTTACAGCGGCGATCCTATCCGCAGCCTGCCGGTGCCGCGCGACGACGACTCCGGCTACCTGGCGATGGACGGCCTGAAACTGACCATCAACACCAGTTATGCGGTCGGCTATTTCATGCAGGCGCTGCCGCAGGGGCGTACCTCGCTGGCCGCGACGACGACGTTCACGATAGGCGCTTATCAAGGAGAAAAGACATGATCGCATTCGAGCGCCTGGCGGGTAGCCGGCTGTATATCGATCAGGCAAACCAGGAGGGCGCCGGCTGGTGGGCCTGGCTGCTGGCCGCCGGCGCTCAGGCGCCGGCCGGCCCGGTGCCCTTGACGGAAGCGTTGGAGAATGCGGATTTGGCCGGCAGCTTTGTCTACTGCGCCGCCGCGCCGGATCTGAGCGGCGACAAGGCCGCCGCCTTCGTTGCGGCGCTGGATGCGGTTTTGGCCACCATTATCGGCGGCCGCGCCTTGCTGTGGCTGCCGCGGGCTGAGCAGGCGCCGGAGGCGAAGGAAAAGGGGTGGGTCTTGTCCTTCTCCGCTTCCGGCGGCGGCTGGCGCACCAGCAATGGACTGGACTTGAGCCTGACCGGCGGCGCCGGCATCGGCGTCGCCATCGCCTCCGGCGCGGCGCTGACCGTGGCCGAGTCCGGCGATGCGCTGACGCTGACCGGCCGCAGCTCGCCGGCGGCCACCTTGAGCGGCGGCATGGCGCCGGCCTTGTATCAGGACGATTACAGCGCCGGCCTGGCGTTTGCCGGCGCGGCGCTGGGCAGTTGGCGTTTTGGCTTCAAGACGGCGCGCCAGGCGCTGGCGCGCAATTTCGCCTGCGGCTTCCAGCTGCTGGTGCCCAATCCGGCGGTGGGCAGCGCCGGCTCGGAGCAGCCGGTGAAGGATCTGAGCGCCTATCTGCCGTTGGTCAACGGCGGCGAGCCCAACCCCTCCGATCTGTTCGCCTTCACCGCCCAGTTCAATCCGGTCAACCCCAACAATGTCTTGCCGGCGACGCCTACCGTATTTTGGTTCGCTGCCGGCGCCAGCCTGGACCTGGTGTCCTACTACCGCACCGTCTACGGCATGACGGTGGGTCTGCGTCCGGTACTGGACGCGGCGGCGGGGCGGCCGGCGGGCCTGGTGGTCAATCCCGGCTCCGGCAGGACGCCGCTGTACCTGGGTTACAGCTTTGCGCCGGTGGGGGATTTCGAGCTGAGGGTGGAGGGCGTGGACGACGGCCAGCCGCAGCAATTGCTGGCCGGCCTGTCCGGTTCGGAGAACATCGGCTTTGTCAGCGGCGGCGCGTATTTGCGCGCCAGCGGCGGGCAGCCGGCCTATGCGCCGGTTTTTCCTCTGGAGCCCAGTTCGCCGGTGGGGCCGCCCTTGGACCCGTTGGCCTTGCTGCTGAATCGGGACTTCCGCACCTCATGGTGCACGGTGACGGCCAAGGGCGAGGGCGCCAGCGCTCACTACGCGGCCGCGCCCAAGGGCGCTGATCTGTTCGGCCTGCCGGACGCCGCCAACGCGGACGGCGGCGATCTGCTGGAACCCAAAGACCCCGGCTTGGCCTTGCCCAACAGCGGCGAACTGAGCTTCCCCCTGTTGCCGTTCGCGGCGTTTCGTTCCGGGGCCGGCGACCAGGACTTGCTGGCCGGCCAGATGGAGTTGTTGGAGAGCCAGATCGTCAGCCCCACTCGGCGTAATCGCATCAACGCCGCCTCCGCCCAGGCGTCGCGCTCGGCGCGCGCCAGCCTGGGCCTGGAACAGACGCGCAACGTCGCCGGCTACAACGCGGCCACGCCGGCAGGCTTCATCGCCCGCGTCGCGGAGCGGGGCTGGAGCCGGCTGCTGTTGGCGCAGATCATGACGGGCGGGCAGCCGCAATGGCAGCTGGGTTTTACCGCGCCGTCCAGCGCCTTACAGGCGGCGTTTCAGACCGACAACCTGTTTCTGCCAGTGGCCAATCCCCTCCAGTTGGGCGTTGAGGCCAGCGGCGTGATGCCTGAGGATCCGCCGGCCAGCCCGTCGCGCTTCTACAACCAGCTGGAGATCGATCGCTGGCGCTTTAAGGCAGCGGTGGGCAAGGGCAACCGCTACGGCGACTATCGCAATGTGATGGTGGTCAAGGGCGTGCCCGGCAGCCTGCTGGAACTGGTGACCCGGCCGACGCAATGGACGCAGAAAAATCTGTTCGCCGCGCCGCTGGGGCCGGACGGGCAGCCGGACGCGTCGCAGTTGACCCCGCTGGCGGACTGGCTGAGCGCATACTTCGCCAGCGCGCTGAGCCAGCAGGACAACCCCTATTTCCAGAACTTCTGCCGCATCATCCGGGATCCTAACTGGCAGGGTGTTTTGCTGCTGAGGGTGGATATTGAGAAAGTGCCGGCGGAGTTGCTGGGCTTGTTGGCGGGGGTGACTCAGCCAGAAGCCTTCGCCGCCCATCATATCGGCATTGAACTGAGCCAGATCGACGGCAAGACCGTGACCCAGACCGACTCCAGCTCCTTGTTCGGGCTGATCTACTACCTGGATCCGGACTACGAGGACGAGCCGCAGGCGCATGCGATTCCGCCGCAGGACGCGGACGCCACCTATGAATTCCGCCTGCTGACCTTGAAGGCCTTGTTCCAGAACACCGCGGTGCAGCGTTTTGAAAGCGTGGCCCAAGTGGTGCTGAATCAATTGTTCGGCAGCCGGGTGGACCGCATGGTCGAGGATCAGGGACAGGCCAATATCTACAACGCCGTGTTGCTGGAAGGCGGTTTCCAGACCAACGGCGGCGCGCCGGTGTACTCCTTGTCCTCCGCCCAGCCGGCCTTGTTCAAGCTGCGCAACAATGTGCTCACCAGTGTGGAGATCGCCACGGCGGCCTTGTCCACGCGTGACGAAGGCGCTGGCGGCAGCGCGGTGTCCTGGTTGAACATGTCCGGTTTCATGCAGTTCGCCGTGCTCAAGGACGAGGCGGGGGAACTGCCGCCTTTCGATCTGTTTTCCTTCGGCGCCGACGGCGATGAACCGGTAGCCGGCCAAGGCTTGCGTTTCAGCGGCCTGGGCCTGCGGATCGCCTTCCCGCTGAGCGGTCCGGCCGGCGGGCCCGCCGTGATCACCATGCTGGAAAACGAGCTGTCCTTCAATCCGGCGGCTAGCCGCTCGCGAGCGCAGGGTCTGTATCGTGATTTCCAGCTGGAATTGAACGGCCTCTTGTCCGGCGCCGCCGACAGCACGCCGGCGGCCAAGGGGTTTTTGGCGGTGGCGACCAGCTATGGCCTGCAAGGCGTGGCCGAACGCGCCTGGCACGGCCTGTCGCTGCGGGTCAACCTGGGCACCCTGGGCGCGCTGGCGTCCAAGGTCAATCTCAACACCACCTTGTTGCTGGCCTGGGCCGACGATAGCGGCGCGGCCGACGGCGACGCCGGTTACCAGGCTCATGTCGGCATGGCCCTGCCGGGCGCGGGGCCGGGCGGCGAGCTGTTCAGCCTGCAAACCGTGATCAAGCTGTCCATCGGCGCGATCCGGCTCTTGTACAACGCCGAGCAGAAAGGCTATCTCTTGCTGCTCAACGAGATCGCGCTCAAGTTCCTTGGCTTGCTGCGCATTCCGCCCAACGGCGCCACCTCGTTCTTTCTGTTCGGCAACCCCGATGCGGAGACGCCCACCGGCCTGGGATGGTACGCGATTTACAACCAGGACCAACCGCCTCCCGCCGCCGCCCCCGATGCCGATCCGACGGCGCTTACCCACCTGTCTCAATCTTGAAGGACGGCGCGATCATGACGTGGCCTTTCTCCCTGTTCGACAACGCCAACTCGGCCAGCCGCAATACTTCCGCCCGGATCAACCAGGAACAGATCGCCGCGTTCAGGGGCCTGCTGGAACAGCAGGCCGCGATCCGCCTGTTGGTGGGCACCGGGGGCAGCTTCGGCAACCAGTCCGCCACGGTCAATCTGCTGCGGCGCTTGACCGATCCCTTGACCGCGGCGGGGCTGACTTACGCCTACGCCGGCAAGGCCGAAGTCTATTACCTGGGAGGCGAGGACACGCTGGCCAAGCTGTACGAGCTGCTACCGGAGCTGGATCACCAGCCCAGCGGCCATTTGAACCAGGCCACGGTGGAACTGAAGGCCTACCTGGCGCCGCCGGCCGACAAGGTGTTGTTCGGCTTCACCGGCGCGGTGGACGACAGTGCCGGCAACTACGCCACCGGGCTGAACGTCGAGTATTTCCTGCAATTGCAGCCTTATAACTATAATTACGCGGAAAAAATCGATTTTGTCGGCGCCAGGCGGCCGGCCATTGATTTGCTGCAAGTGCCGGAGCTGAACAATCCCAGTTTCCGTCGCCGGGTGTCCTATGTGCCGGAATCCAGCTATGCGGCGCCGGACTGGGCGGAATACGCGGATAATCCGCGCGCGGCCATCCTGCGTTATCTGACCGGCGACGCTTTGCTCAAGAAAGTGCGGCTGCTGGTGTCCTACGCCATCATGCCCAGTGCTCAAAACGTGGTGAACAGCAGCCCGGAAGCGGCGGCGGCGGTTCTGTGCGGCGGCCTGCTCGATTATCAGGACAACGGCCGCGACAGCCATGCCGCGCCGGTGGTGGTGTTGAACCTCAACCGTTTCGGCAGCATGGAGAGCGAGGCGCCCTTGCAGGCGGTGGCGGGTTTGCTGCGCGGGGACATGACCCGCGACGAGGTGGTGGTGCTGACCGGTACGGACCCGAAAAACGCCAGCCGGCGGCAGGCTGCGCGGCAGGTGCATGAGGCGCGCAGCCGCTATATGGCGTCGCTGAACGCGGTGCAACGTTTCAGCTGGCTCAACTATCCCACTTCGACGGCGGCGGTGGAGGCCGCGGTCAACGCCATTGTCGGCAAGCCCAACCAGGTTCTGTTCATCCAACTGGGGCCGGTGCCGCAGCCCTTGTTCTACTACGCCTTGTTCAAGACCAATACCCTGTCCTTGTTCGAGGGCGCCAACAGCATGATGGCGGCGATCAATATGGGACGGCCGTTCCTGGCCTTGCCGCGAAAAGGCCTGGGCGTGCAGCCGGCCTTGTACCCCAGCGTCAACCGAGGCCTGTTCAGCGCCTCGCCGCCGATCAACGAGCTGGCGGCCGCCGCCAACCAGCTGAACTTCTCGCTGGACAGCTGGCCCACCGGCAACCAGAGCGGCAACCCCTGCCGGCAACTCGGCGCCTTCATCCAAAGCCTGTGCGCCCAGACCGCAGCGGACGACCCGATTCCGCGTTATTTCAGCGAGCTGAAGGCGTTCTACGCCACTTCCAGCGCAGACAAGCTCAATGTCGCCGTCGCCTACCTGATGAACGTTTACCAGGCCGAGCACGCCTTGCAAGCCGCGGCCGCGCGGCGGGCGAGCCGCGCCGACGGAGAGGAGGGCGGCGACGAACCGGCCGAGAACCCGCTGAACGCGCTCTATCTGGAGCTCAAGGAGAAGCTGGGCGCGGACGGCGAGATCCAGCCGCCCAAGCGGCTGGACCTGGTGCCGGGCATCCTGGCCGGCGGCAACATCAATGAGGCGGTGCTGGCCCTGTTGCAGGGTTTCAGCGCCAGCCTGTGGCTGGAGGTGTCCCAGTTCAAGCACGAGGGTGAGGAGGACGACATCGCCTCCATCCGCCTGGAAGGCATGACCGGCATCTTCGCCAGCCTGCAAATCAGCAACCGCATCGCGGTGATCTTCGACGCGCCGGAACAACAGTTGCGGATGAATCTGGAATTGTCCGCCGAGGGCACTTGGTCGCTGCCCGGCGTGCCGTGGATACAGATGAGCGGCCCCTTCCTGCGCCTGTCCAGTTCCGACGGTCAGATACCCGTCACCGCCGCCTTGGGCGGCCGCTATCAGCCGCTGGGCGCGGAGTTGCAATTACTGGCGCCGTCGGCCGGCGAGCAAGCCTTGCTCACCGTCAAGTTCGACGCGCCGTATCCCAGCATAGACCGCGCCTTCCAGATGGCGGCGGCGGTCAACCTGGTGGCGGTGCTGCCGCCGCCGCTGAATGTGCTGGCGGACCTCGGCCTCAGCCAGCTGGACCTGTACTACCTCAGCAAGGAAGAGGACGCCTCCGCGCTCGGCTTCATCATCCGCTCCAACAGCGCCAAGCCGGTGCCGTTGGTCGGCAAAGTGGCCTTGAGCAACGTGGAGGCCCAAGTGGCGCTGATCGACCCGGTCAAAACGCGCCAGGTACGGGCCAGCTCCAACGGCAATTTCATCATTGGCAGCGGCGAGCAGGCCGGCGTGGTGGCGGTGGGCGTGCAATATCCGGATTGGCAGTTCCGCGGCACGCTGGAGTCCGGAGTGATCCGCATGGAGGACCTGCTGTCGCTGTTCCTGCCCGGCGTTGACCTGACCTTGCCGTCGTTGCCGGTGATAGACAGCTTCGTGTTCAACTACGCCCAGGCCGCCGACAATCTGCAAGTGTCGCTGAACCTTGTGTTCCAGCCGGCCTGGACTTTCGAGTTTTTCGGCAAGCCGCTGTTCAAGCTGGACAACGTCGGCTTCTCGGTCAGCCGCGCCAAGCTGGAAAACCAGGGCAACATCACCGCCAACACCACCTTGCTGCCGGACATGGCTCATCCCTTGGTGGTGGGCATAGGCGCGAGCTACGCCGGCGCCGGAGATTGGACATTTTCCATCCAGCAGCAGGAAGACACCGTTTTCAGTATCAATGAATTGCTGGAACAGTATCTGGGCCGGGATTGGCGCACCGTGCTGTCCTTCCCGGACGTGAGCAAGCTGACGCTGCAACTGGACTGGGGCAAGCAGAAGGCGACTTCCTTTGAATTCAGCGCCGCCACCGCAAGCGCCTGGGTACCGATTTCCGCCTTGCCCGACGTCAGCGTCACCGGCCGGCTGAAACTGGGCTATCTGGGCAAGAAGGCCGCCGAGCGGCTGGGGCTGGCTCCGCTGAACACCGAGGGCGACGACCCGCCGCAGGTGCCGGGCACCTATGGCGAGATCGGCGCCGATCTGACCCTGTGGAACATCAAGCTGGGGGTTAGTTATAACTTCGCTCCCGGCAAGCAGGAATTGAGCTTGCGCTGGCTGACCCTGCTCGCCACCGTGACGACCGACAAACAGGGCGACACCGTCGCCACCTTCAAACTGGACAACAAGTCCATCGGCGAAATGGTGGAGACCTTCGTGTCTTGGGCCACCGGCGCCGAGTTCGGCCTGGCCGCGCCCTGGAACGTGCTCAATTCCTTCAGCCTGAGCGGCCTTGAGCTGGTGTACAACTTCAGCAAGAAACGGGTGGGCTTCAATATCGGCATCGGGCCGGTGGACTTCGGCTTCTTCACGCTCAAGGGCGTGGCGCTGAAATACGATCCGCAGGTCAAGGACGCCAAGGTGGAGATCACCGTGCAGGGCAGCTTCGTCTGGCAGTCCGGCGACGCGCTCAGCTGGGACCCGTCCAAACCGGAAACCACGCCGGCGCCTCCGGGCGGCGGCAACAAATATCTGGACCTGCGCTTGCTGGCGCTGGGCCAGCACGTCACCGTGCCCGGCCTGGTGGAGGAGACCTCGGTGCAGGGCGTGATCGCCAAGCTGCGCAGCCTGGAAGTGCCGAACCCGCCGGAGGTGCCGGTGGGCGGCAAAGGGCAGCCGGTGTTCGCCGCCAACAACTCCTGGTTCATCGCCTTCGACTTCGGCGTGTTGAAAACCCAGAAAGACAAGGAAGCGCCGGCGGCCAGGGGCAGCCAGCAGTTGATCACCGCCCGGGAGGCGGCAGCGGCCGAGGCCGACGAGGAAGCCGACGAATATCTGCTGCAGCTGTCCATGGTGTTCAACGACCCCACGCTTTACGCGCTGCGCGTGGCGCTGGCCGGGCCGATGGCCAAGATTTTCGCCGGGCTGGATTTCCAGATCCTCTACCGCCAGGTGTCGGAAACCGTGGGGTGCTATTCCGCCAATATCGCCTTGCCCAATCTGATGCGCAAATTCCAGATCGGGGTGGCTACCATCACCCTGCCGGAGTTCGGCATCAATCTGTACACCAACGGCGATTTCCAGGTGGACATCGGTTTTCCGTGGCGGCAGGACTTCGCCCGTTCCTTCACCATAGAGCTGATCGTGGCGCCGGGTATTCCGGTGCTGGGCTCGGCCGGCTTTTATTTCGGCAAGCTCAGCAGCGCCACCACCAATCTGGTGCCGGTGTCGGAGCGGGGCTGGTTCAACCCGGTGCTGGTGTTCGGTTTCGGCGCTCAGCTTGGCCTGGGCAAATCCATAGAGCTGGGCATTTTGCGCGCCGGTTTCAGCCTGACGGTGTTCGGCGTGATAGAAGGCGTGCTGGCGCGCTGGCTGCCTTACCGCGAGGCCACGCCCAGTCAGGGCCGCGACCAATTGCAGGACGGCTATTATTTCTCGCTGATCGGCACCGCCGGGGTGCAGGGCCGTCTGTACGGCAGCATAGACTTCGCCATCATCCGCGCCGACGTCAATATCGCCATCAAGCTCTACGTGCGGCTCAGCTACATCGCCTATCAGGACATCCCCATCAGCGCCAACGCCTCGGTGGAGGTCAGCGTCGACGTCAAGATCAATCTGGGCCTGTTCACCATCACCATAGGCCTGTCGTTCTCGGCCTCGGTGCAAGCCACCTTTGTGTTGAAAAACCCGGCGGGCAACAATCCGCCCTGGGGCCGCACCCTGCCTGGCAACGGCATGCGGACGCTGGCCTTGGGCGGAGGCTTGTCCGCGCGCCACGCGGCGTCTGAACTGGAAGCGCGTCGGCTGCGCCGCGCGCTGGGGCAGAGCGGCGGAGCCGGACTGCGGCTGGCCGCCAAGGCCGCCGGCTATCAGCCGGCCTGGGGCAATCTGCAAGCGGGGCAGCTCTTGCAACTGACGGGGTGGACCGTGCCGGTGCTGACCGTGGCCGGCGATCAGGCCAAGACTGCGGCCGAGCAATTGCCATGCTATGTGGCGGCTTTTTTCCTCGCCACGCCGGAGCCGGTCAAGGCGGGCGGCGCCTTGGCGGCGGCCCGCAACGGCGGGTCCGAGCAAGGTCAACTGGCGCATGCCGCGCTGGCGCGCGCGCGCCAGCGCCCGGCGCTGAACGCCAGGTTGGCCGCCAATGGCGGCGAAGACGGTTTTGAAGACCTGGCCGTGCGGGTGTTGCAATGGGTATTGGCCGCTGGCATGAGCGGCGCGATGAGCCCGGACCAGCTCAACCAGCAAGTGGTCAGCGCCGACTTCCTGAACCAGGCGCTGCAGTACTTTTCCAATCCGGATCAACCGCTGCCGATTCCGGCCGATCAGGTGGAGGCCTTCCTGGCTCGGCAGGCGACGATCTGCTTCGCCGCCACGGCGGCGGCCAACGCCCACGGCGTATTCTTCCCGGCGCCTCCCGGCGTGCGCCTGAACGTGCCGAGTTACGCCGGCGCGCCCGGCTACGATTATGTGTTTGGCCAATACAACAGCAGCCAGACCGACTACCTGCTGTTGCTGCGCCAGTATTTCCAGCAACTGCAGGTACAGGTGGAAGGCGGCAGCGCGCCGGCGGCGGCCGTCCGGATGCAGTCCGGCACCGGCGCCTCCATCGCCAGCTACATCTTCGGCGACTACTTCTGCCTGCTGGCGCGCCAGGCCTTGCAAGCGCTGCGCGACGGCCTGGGCAACTTCAAGCTGGTGATTCAGCCGGCGCAGACGGTGTCCGAGATCGTCGACTGGGTCAACGCCACCGGCCAACTGTCCGGCGACGACGCTTTCAGCGCCGGACAATTGTTCGTCGCCAACCAGGAGCATCCGCTGGCGGCGGGGGCCCGGCCGTTGACGGTGGCGGGCATGCGCTGGCAAACCCCGGGCGGTCTCAGCTTCGAACAAGTGGCCGCGCAGTCCTTGTTTGGCGGCGGCTTCAACGGCGAGCAACTGGCGCGGGCCAATGCCGACGAGGCGCGCATCCTGGCGGCCAATCAGCGCATCGCGCTGGGCGAGAAGGTCTACCTGACCCAGGACGGCGATTCGCTGACCGGCGTCGCCGCCGGGCTGGGCGTATCGCTGGACGCGCTATTGCAAGGCAGCGACGTGCTGCGGCGCGCGGACCTGCTGTCGTCGCTGGCGATACTGGCCATGCCGGCCTTCCTGCAACCGGTGGCCGCCGGCGACACCCTGGCCGGCATCTCCGCACGCTTGGGCGTGAGCCTGGATCTGCTGGCCGGCGCCAACGGCGCGGCCGCCGGCTTGTTCGACTACGACAGCGACCCCAATCTGAACATCCCGGAACTGGCGCAGTTCCAGGTGGGAGAGCTGATCGACGAAGCGCTGCGCACGCTGGCGTTCCAGAACCTGGGCGCGATGGCTTCGCGTTACTACCTCAACGGCTTGCGGCTGCCCACCGCCGGCCTGACGGCGAAATCGCCCGGCCTGTTCGTCAAGCCCAACGGCCAGGGCGGCTACGACTACCCGGCGCAGCTGGGCCTGTTCGCGTTGACTGGGCAGGCCTTCCCGCTGCCCGCGCTGCAAGACCCGGTGCAGGGGGCGAAGTTCAGCTTCACTCTGAGCCGCGGCGCCGCCGAAACCTGGCTCAGCCTGGGCACGCCGGGCAGCGGCAGCGCCAGTTTCGAAGTGAGCCAGGACGATTACCTGCGCTATGTGAAAGTACGCGCCGCGGCCACCGGGCAGCCTTTGCGCACGGATACGCGGGCGATTCGGCCCTTGCTGGACGCCGAGGCCCAGGCCTCGCGCTTCCCGTTGTCCAGTTCTCAGCCCTGGCAGTGCGCGGCGCCGGTGGCGCTGCCGCGCCAGGCCCGCGCGCCGGAGGTGGCCGAACCGCGCTTGTGGAGCCTGCCGGACTCGCTGATCAATACCCCGCTGGAACAAGGCGTGTTGCCGCGTTTCGCGCCGCAGCTGGCGCGCACCGACGCCGCCACCGGCAGCGTCAGCGAACAGCCCTTGCTCAATTACGGTTTCGGCATGCTGATCCCCTTCGGTGTGCGTCGCACTCAGCCGCTGGCGGGCAATCCCAGCAGTCAGAGGCTGTATGAAATCATCGGCGCGCCGGATAAGGAAATCGTGTTGCTGGAGCGCGTGCTCAGCCAATTACAGGGGCCGGGCGCGGGTTTGAGCCAGTTGCTGGTGCTGTACCGGCCGGCCTCCACCGGCAGCGAGGTGGCCGGTTGGCAGATGGAAAACCCGGCCGCCAGCCTGGCCGGCATCGCCAAGGTCAATCTGTCCACCGAGACCCGTCCTCCGGCGCAGAACGGTCTGCGCGCGCTGGCGCTGACCGATAACGCCTTCCCCAATCTGATCGGCGCGCCGGACGAGTTTCTGCGGCTGTTATGGGAAGCCAGCATCACCCGCCAGGGCGGCTTCTTCCTCAGCTACAGCCAGGGCCTGCAAGACGGCGGCACGCTGTCCGGCTTGCCGGACCATGTGTTCAACGACAGCGGCGAAGCCGAGCTGGCGGTATTGGCGCTGTTTGCCGCGGACGAGGGCGAAGGGCAGGCGGTGGGCAACTGGATGAACGTGCTGGCCACCAATGAGTCCTTCGACGCCAGCGCCGCCGCGCTGGTGGCGACCGCGGTGCTGCGGCGGGAACAGACCGCGCCGTTGGCCGACGCGGCCACGCTGGACGGCGTCGCCGCTGCCTATTACAGCCGCGTCGATAGTCTGGCCCGGCTTAACTCCGGGCGGCCGTTGCGCGATGGCGCCGTGTTGCGAGTGCATGGCGGCGTTTATCAAGTCGCGCCGACCGGCGCGGCGCCGGGCGGGGACCTGGCGCGCATCGCCGAGCATTTCTTTACCACCGAGGATGCGATCAAGCAGGCCAACCCGTATCGCGCCAGCTGGAGCGGCCCGCTGGCCAGCTATACCGCTTTGCGCCTGCCCGAGGTCGATGTGACCGTGGGCCGGCGCTACGCCAACGGCGCCTTGTTCGCCACGCTGGACGATATCTCGGCCTACTTCCAGGCGCCCTTGGCCGGCCTGGCCGCCGCCAATGCGCGCACGCCCGGCCTGTTCCCGGCCCAGGCGGCGCTGGAAGTCGAGTTGGGGCCGTTTGATGTGTCGGCCACCACCCAGGCCGGCGTGGCCGGCATCGAATTGGAGCGCAAGGCCGCGCCGCCGGTGCCGGACAAGGCCGACGGCGCCGACTGGGGCTGGATCTATCTGGCCAATCTGTTCAATCTGCTCGGCTACCGCAACAGCCTGACCGACGATTTCAAAGAGAGCAATTTCGGCGTGGCCACCGGTCCGGGCAATGTCGACGGCAACGGCCCGGCCGACAAAGTGCGCGCGCCGCGCACCGCGAACGAGGACGAACCGTGGCGTTATGTCCGCACCGTGCCGTATCCTGGCCTGTACCGGCATCCGCCGGTGCAGCGCCAGGCCTCGCCTGCGGTGAGCGGCAGCCCCTATCTGGGCGTGGGCGGTCTGTTGCAAATTGAACTGGCCTGGTTGGATTTGTTCGGCAACCGCATCCTCAGCGATATGGACGCGCCGCCGGCCGAGGCGCGCGTATACAACTTCCCGCCGCAGCTGACCGGCTATACCGACAGCGTGTTGGGCATCGGGCAATGGCCGTCTGTGGCCAACGACTACCTGTTCGCCGCCTTGCAAGACGGCAAGGCGGGGCTCAAGGTGTCGCTGGCCTTTGACCAGCAGCCCTATTTGGACGCGGCCAAGGCGCTGGACGCCGGCGGTAGGCAGCGCATCGAACAGGCCGTCGCCATCTACGCCAAGGTCTTGTATCAGTTGCAAGACCCCAACGGCCTCGGCATCGAGCTGAGCAGCAGCGTCTGCCCGGAGGTGGGGGCGTTATTGGACCCCGCTCAGCAGGCGGCGCTGGTCAATTGGGCGGTGGACATCTACGCCTGGCTCAACAGCTTGCTGCCCAATAGCAGCGGCAGCCATCAAGAGCGAGCCGCCGGCTTCCAGCCGCTGTTGGAGTTGAGCGCGCCGCTGCCGTCCGGCCAGATCAACGACGACCAGATCTTCCGTTTGGACGCCAGCCTGACCTTGAGCCGCAAACCGCAGCTGGTCAGCGGCGCGCTGGCGGCGGTGTCCGGCGTGGCCGAGGCGGGCACGCTGTTGTCGCCGTCCACCGGCCCGCTGCAAGGCGACCAGGCCGCGGCGAGCGCCCAGCGCGATCTCAAACAGTTTGCGGCCAGCTTCGAGCAAGCGCTGTCCACCCCGCAGGGGCCGCGCTACCAAGTGGCCACCGGCAGCGATCGCAACGCCTTCACCGGCGGCTCCGGCATGACCTTGTGGGCGGTGCAGCTGGGACGGGACGCCGCGCAGGGCATCTCCTACCGCCTGCTCAATCCGGGCCAGCCCAAGCAGTTCGCGCCCAGGCCGGTATCCAATCAATTGGCGTCCAAGCTGGATGCGGCCATCATTCCCTACCGCACCGGCAAGGTGATCAGCCTGCAGGACCCGGCCGAGCCGCGCGCTTTCACCGGCGTGGATCTGGATCAATGGCTGCAATCCTCGTTGGCGGGCATTGACCAACTGTTGTCGCCGGCCTATGTCGCGCCGGCGCAGGTCTTGCGGAGCCTGACCGGCAACAACGCGATGCAGGGACTGTTGGACGCCAAAGAAGCGCTGGCTCAAGCCTTGAAGGGCGCGATGATTCCGGTATTCCGCGATGAGAGCGCGGACCAGCGGGAACTGGACGCGATCCGCGAGGCCTTCTTCCAGAGGATGCTGGGCACGCTGAGCGAGTTCTACGCGGTGCGCGCCGGCCTGCAGTTCCAGGCCGAGGTCAATGCCGCGATCCAGCCCTCGGGCGCGGAACTGACGCCGCGGCTGTACGGCAATATTGTGAGCCGGCCGGGCGGCAGCGCCATCGTCGGCCGCGGCAATCTGTCGCTGACCGCGCCCAAGCTGGGCTTGAGGCTGGCCGGCGACGGCGGCGGCGACACCCGCATGCTGAGCTTCCTGCTCTCCAGCGCAGGCCTGGAGGCCAAGAATGTGGACCTGGATCTGGTGTTCGAAGGACAGAACATTGAACACCAGATCGGCGCGTTGGCCGGCATTCGCGGCTACCAGCCGTCGTCCTGGCTCAGCTTCGTGGCGGACACCGCCGGCGAGAGCTGGCCGCTGCGCCAGGCGCTGGGCGCTTTCAGCACGCCCATCGTGCTGCGCGCCTTCCCGGAAACGCCGACGCTGACCCTGCAGGAGGCGGCGGCCAACGCCGATATCGCTTGCCCATGCCGCTTGCCTGCGGGCGAAGTCATGGCGGCGCGGCTTACGGCCGCCGGCGACTCGGCTTGCAGCCGGCCCGGCGACTACAATCCGCTGGCCGCGCTGAGTCGTTGGAATTATCGGCTGCGCTATGCGCTGCAACGCCATTTCGAGCAAGACGCGGTCAACGGTCAGATTGATTTCAACCTAGGCGGACAATCCGGCCTGAGGGCGATGGCGCTCAGCCGCGATCTGTTCGACAACCTGGCGGAAATGACTCAGGTCTTTCCCAAGGTGGTTGAAGATCTGAACCGCTTCTTGCTGCCGCTGGACATTGGCAGCAAGGACCCGGTCCAGATCGAGAACGCCGAGGCGGCGCTGCTATCCGCCGGCGAGATGGTGCAGTGGCTGGCGGACAGCGCCGGCGGCGGGGGCCTGTTGCAGGCGAACAGCCGGCTGCTGGCTCAGGCGGAACCGATACGTTTCGTCATCGAGGAAGACGCGGTGGAGCGCGTCAATCCGGACGGAGGCAAGGTGAGCGCGCTGCGGGTGACGCTGACGCTGGAGCAGGCGCTGCCCGAGCGCGCCGGCCAACCTTTTGTGCAGGTGGAGCCGGAGCGATACGAGTGTGAGCCTGAGGAGGGAGAAGGCCTGAGCCGTTCCTTCACTTATCTTGATCGGAACACCGGCGCCTATCTGGCCGCGTCCGAAGGCAAGGGCATCGCCGCGCGCATGGTGGTATTGCCGGACCTGGACATCTTGGAGCGGCAGGACGCCAACGCTCAGGTCTTCCTGCGGCGCAACGAGGAACTGGTGCCGGGCAAGCCGACGGCGGAGCCTTTCGTCTATCAGACGCCGACGGTGTCCCTGTCCGCGCCGCTGCGTCCCACCGTGGATTCGGATCAGCCGGTGAATATGGCGGCCATCTACGCCCAAGGCGCGGACCAGCCGGTGAGCCGCTCGCTGGCGTGCCAGCTTGGCTTGTTCTATCAGGCTTTGTTCGGCCATGCCGGCAGCGACAGCGCCATCCTCAGCCTGACGGTGTATTACGAGTACCGGCTGAACGACGCGCTGAGCAAGGTGCGCTTGCCGGTCTACCTGATGCCGCCGACCGAGGTGGCCTTGCAGGAGGGCGGCGGCGGCCTGCCGCTGGCCGACGTCGTCGCTCAGCAAGCCCAGGGCTGCGTGGACTGGTTCGCCGCGCACGGACCGGAACAAAAAGGCGGCAGCTTATGGTTCGATCTGACCGTCAGCTCCAATCTGACCGAACAAGCCCAGCCCTTGTTGCGCTTGCGCAATGTGTTCCTGGAACTGACCAGAATCGAGCCGCCCATGGTTTGAGCCACCGTTCAGGCTCCGCCGCGCGCCGGAGAGCGAGCTCTCTCCGGCGCAAGGTCCGCTCTCTCGCGGCGGCGAGGGAGCGCAACGGTTATTTGCTTAGACATAAGGATTCCGTCTTTGCTGATAGCCAATCGGTATAATGGCCGTTCCCCGTTGGAGAACGCGTCGTGTACAAGCATCTGGAAGATTTCGTCGGCCACACCCCGCTGGTCAGACTCAAGCGCCTGCCCGGCGTCACCAGCAACACCGTGCTGGTCAAGCTGGAAGGCAACAACCCGGCGGGCTCGGTCAAGGACCGGCCGGCGCTGTCCATGATTCGTCGAGCCGAAGAGCGCGGCGAGATCAAGCCGGGCGACACCCTGATCGAACCCACCAGCGGCAATACCGGCATTGCGCTGGCGATGGCGGCGGCGATGATGGGGTACAAGATGATCCTCATCATGCCGGAGAACTCCAGCGCCGAGCGGGTGCAGGCGATGCGCGCTTACGGCGCGGAAGTGATTCTGACGCCCAAGGAGGCGTCGATGCCGGGTTCCATTGACCTGGCGCGCAAGATGGAAGCCGCTGGCCAGGGCCGCATCCTGGACCAGTTTTCCAATCCGGACAATCCGCTGGCCCACTATGAAAGCACCGGGCCGGAAATCTGGCAGGACACTCGGGGCGGCATCACTCACTTTGTGTCCAGCATGGGCACCACCGGCACCATCATGGGCACCAGCCGCTATCTGAAGCGGCAAAACCCGGCCATCCAGATTGTGGGCGTGCATCCGGAACCAGGCAGCCAGATTGCCGGCATCCGTAAATGGGAAGACCCCTACGTGCCCAAGATCTGCGACTTCTCGCAGCTGGACGATTTGCAGCATGTCAGTCAGCAGGAGGCGGAGGATATGGCGCGCTTGTTGGCGCGCGAGGAGGGCATCCTGGCCGGGCCTTCGTCCGGCGGCGCGCTGGCGGTGGCGCTGCGCCTGTCGAGCCAGCTGGAGAACGCGGTCATCGTTTCCATCGTCTGCGACCGCGGCGATCGCTACCTGTCTACCGGTCTGTTCGGCTGAGAACCCATTCAAAGTCCGCTGGGCGTCGACAGGCGCCCAGGACGGACGGCGCGCCGGAACGCCGTGTTCGCTTTTTGGCGCTGGCGTCCGGCGCCGCATGTCTTTAGCATTCAGAGTCCTATGTCCCAGTCTCGGAGGCTCTTATGCTGCTGCATGTCGATTCCCGTTTCCTCAGCCCCTACGCCTTGTCCGCCTTCGTCGCCTTGAAAGAAAAAGGGCTGGCCTTCGAATTGGCGACCTTGAGTCTTGATGCGCAAGCCAATCTGGCCCCGGCCTATCAGCGCCAATCGTTGACCGCCCGCGTGCCCATGCTGGAGGATGGCGAGTTCCAGCTCAGCGAATCCTCGGCCATCGCCGAGTATCTTGAAGACGCTTACCCCGAGCGTCCCCGACTTTATCCGCGGGACCTGCGCCAACGCGCCCGCGCGCGCCAATTGCAAGCCTGGCTGCGCAGCGACCTGATGGCGCTGCGCGAAGACCGCAATACCGAGGTGGTGTTTCTGCGCCCGGCAACCGGCACCCTGGCGCCGGAAGCGCGTCAGGCGGCGAACAAGCTGATCGCCGCGGCGGAGCAATTGCTGCCGGCCGGCGACGGCGACTTGTTCGGCGCCTGGTGTTTGGCCGACACCGACCTGGCCTTGATGTTGAAGCGGCTGCAATACGACGACATCCTGCCGTCGCGTTTGGCCGCCTACGTCGAACGCCAGTGGCAACGGCCTGCGGTGCTGGACTGGCTGGAGTTGGGGCGGCGGGCGGCCTTGGTTTGAAAGGCCCGGCACCGCCGCCGCCTCAGCGATGCACGTCGTGGGTGACGAAGGGCCGGTCCGGCGACGGCATCTCCAGCCAATCCGGATGGCTCAGTGTGCGGCAGATGTCCTGGTAGCCGCTGGCCCAGTGCGCGCGCATGGTCTGGGCGCCGAACTGATAATCCTTGTGGTGGTCCTCGTACTCCTTGTCCTGGTAGATCAGGTGGATCACCTTCAGCAGCCGGCCGCAGGCCAGCTCATGGGCGCGACGGTAAGCCGGGTGCTCGCGCTGCGCTTCCGGCACCAGCTCCATCAACTGCCGCAGCAAGCCGCGGTAGTTCTGCTCCCGTTTCATCGTATCGGTGATTTGCCGGGTGCGGCTGGAGTATTGGATGTCCTTCTGTCGCATGGCGATCGCCTTCATGTCCGTGGGCGGCTCGCCCTTGGCGCTCCATAGATCCACTTGGAACACTAAGGAGTTCTTGCGCGGCTCGGTGCTCAGTATTTGTTTCAGCGGCGTATTGGACACCAGGCCGCCGTCCCAGTAGTACTCGCCGTCTATCTCCACCGCCGGGAAGCCGGGAGGCAGCGCGCCGGAGGCCATGAAGTGCTCGGCGCGCAGTCGTTGGCGGGTGTTGTCGAAATAGACGAAGTTGCCGCTGCGCAGATTGACCGCGCCCACCGATACCCGCATCTGATCGCTGTCGTTGACGCGGTCGAAGTCGGCGAAGCGCTCCAGTGTGCTTTTCAGCGGCGCGGTGTCGTAGAAACTGCAGTTGGCGGGAGAGGGCGTGCCGGCCGGCCAGGGAGAGCGCGGCAGGAAGAAGCCGTTCTGGCCCTCGGTCAGCGCTCGCCAGGCTTCCCAGCTTGCCATCAGCCCGTTGAGGCCCGTCGGCCAGTGGTGGGTGTCCAGCTGGCTGAACGGGCTGGGCGGCAGAAACGGCGGCCGGCAGATAGTGTCCCAGAAGGCGCGCAACTGCTCCACCCGCCGTTCCGGCGGATTGCCGGCGATGATGGCGGCGTTGAGCGCGCCTATGGAAATGCCGGCTACCCAGTTGGGGTGCAGGTCGGCTTCGGCCAGGCCTTGGTAGACGCCGGGCTGGTAGGAACCCAGCGCGCCGCCGCCCTGAAGCACCAGCGCCAGCACCTGGTAGCGGTGGCCGGGCGGCAGGCTGCGGCTTTGGTACAGGCCGCCGGCCTGCGGGCAGGCCGGATTGTGCGGCGGCGTCATTGCATATACCAGCCGTGGCTGACAATCACCGATTGGCCGGTCAGCGCCGCGCTGGGGAAGGCGGCCAGAAACAGGGCGGTCTGGGCCACGTCCTCCACCGTGGTGAATACGCCATCCACGGTATTGCCCAGCATTACGCGCTTGACCACTTCCTCCTCGCTGATGCCCAGTTCTTTGGCCTGTTCCGGAATCTGCTTCTCCACCAACGGCGTGCGCACGAAGCCGGGGCAGATCACGTGGGCGCGCACATTGTATTCCGCGCCTTCCTTGGCCAGCACCCGGCACAAGCCCAGCAAGGCGTGCTTGGCGGTGACGTAGGCGGACTTGAGCTTGGACGCCTCGTGAGAGTGGACCGACCCCATATAGATTACCGTGCCGCCGCGCTTGTCTTTGTACATATGCGGCAGCGCGGCCTTGGTGGTGAGAAAAGCGCCGTCCACGTGGATGGCCTGCATTTTCTTCCAGTCGGAAAACTTGTAGTCCACCAGCGGGTTGACGATCTGGATGCCAGCGTTGGAAATCAGGATGTCCAGCCCGCCCAGCGCGTCCACCGCCGCCTGGGTGCCGGCGTTGACGGACTCCTCGTTGGTCACGTCCATCGCCACGCCCACCGCCTTGCCGCCGGCGGCTTTGATCTCCTCCGCCGTCGCCTGCGCCGCGGCCAGATTGATGTCGGCGATGGCCACCGCCGCGCCGGCCCGGGCGTAGGTTTCCGCAATGGCTTTGCCTATGCCGCTGGCCGCGCCGGTGATCAAGGCCACTTTGCCGTTCAATTGCATGCTGCTCTCCTTGTTGTCGTGAGTTGTCGCGTGGGGACGGGCCGCGAAGCGGCTTTCAGAACCTGTTATACGATCTCGCGAGCTAAGGCGAGACAAGGCGAGACAAGGCGAAAACGGCTGAGAAAGCGGAATGCACAAGCGGTATATGAGCATTTCAAAGCCGTACTCACCGTGTCACGCTTCACGACGTGCAGCAGATCGTAAACAGGTTCTTAGTTGAGGTAATCGAATTCCACTTCACCCAGGCCCAGGGTCAGGTCGGCAATGATATGGCGCGCTTCCACCACTTCCAGCACCGGTAGCTCCGCTACCGGCGCCAGCGCGTGCGGGAACAGCGCCAGCGCCGCAGGCCCGCTCCAGGCGCCGTGCACGGTCACGTCCTTCAAATAGAAGCGCACCAGCTCGCAGATACGGGCGCTGCCGTCCACGTGAGGGATGATCTTCAAGAGGAAGTTGGGGGTGTTGACCATGGAGCGTTGCAGCGCGCTGGCGTCCAGCGTCTGGTGCTTATAGCCCATGGTGGCGGTAGCGACCCGAACCGGGCCGTAATCTAGTTCGCCCACCAGGGTGTCGGTGCGCACTTGCAGCCGCGGGCAGGCCAGTTTCTTGGGAAAGCCCCACAGCTCGCGGCCGCCGGCGATGGGAGGGTGATCGTTCAGATACATCGCGTGGGTGTAGTTGCCGGCCACGCCGCCCAGCAGCACGGGGATCACCTGGCCGCTTTCGGTGTAGTCGCCGAAGCCGGTGGAGTCCGGCATGCGGATGAATTCGAAATTCACCAGATCCGAGGCCGGCTGCAGCGGCTCCGGCACCACCTCGCGCAGTTTGGCCGGATCGGTGCGGTAGGTGATGATGAAGAATTCGCGGTTGGTGAAGCGGTAGGGGCCGCGGGGGAAGGCGGGGTTGGTCAGCGGCATGGCGAAGGCCTGCTCGCGGATGGCGTCGATGTTCATACGTGCTGCGCTCCCTGGATGGCAAAAGGTCGTGCCCGGAGGGGAGCGCGGCCGTTGCTGCGAAAGGAGCCCGCCGGTAAAACACGGCGCGGCGGGCAGGCGTGCATCTGGCGTCGATGGTACAGCGAAAGAGCCCGCTAGCGGTAGCTTGGTTCCCTGTCACCTGTTCCTTGGGATGGATGAGCGCGGGCGGCCTAGCTAAGAACCTGTTCAGGTCCCCCTGCGCGTCGCGAGGCGCGACATGGCGAGCGCGGCTTTTTCAGCCGCAACGCCCGGCCTTGCTCGCTAGACTTTGAACAAGCTCGATAGAGCCGCCGTGCTATGCTGTCGCGGTTGCGGCGAATGAAGCCGCGGCCCGCCACCGTGCCGGCGGAATCGGCACCTGTGTTTTGGATATACCGTATGAGCAAAAGCATCATTTCCGACATGGATGGAGTGATCTATCGGGGCAAGCAACTGATTCCGGGCGCGCGCGATTTCGTTAACCGCCTGACGCAGGGCGGCACGCCTTTTCTGTTTCTGACCAATAACGCGGAGCAGACGCCGCTGGACCTGAGGCTGAAGCTGGAGGGCCTGGGCATCAACGGGGTGACGGAAGACAACTTCATCACCAGCGCGATGGCTACGGCGATGTTCCTGCGCAGCCAGACGCGCAAAGCGATGCCCACCGCCTACGTGGTGGGGGGGGCCGGCTTGATCAATGAGTTGTATAACGTGGGTTTTTCCATTTCCGAATCTCGCCCGGATTACGTGGTGGTGGCCAAGTCCCAGACCTTTAGTTTCGAGCAGATCAAGAAGGCGGTTCGCTTCATCGACCAGGGCGCCAAATTCATCGGCACCAACCCGGACATGATCGACCCGATAGAGGGCGGCGGCTACGAGCCGGCCGCCGGCACGCTGCTGGCCGCCATCGAGGCAGCCACCGGCAAGAAGCCCTATATCGTGGGCAAGCCCAATTCGTTGATGATGATGCTGGCCACCCGAAAGCTGGGCGTGCATCCGGAAGAGGCGGTGATGATAGGCGACCGCATGGATACCGACATCGTCGGCGGCATAGAGGCCGGCATGGGCACCGCGCTGGTGTTGTCCGGGGTGTCGTCTCGCGAGTCCATGGAGCAGTTCCCCTATCAGCCGGACTATGTGTTCGAGAGTGTGGCGGAGATTGATCCGCACGCCTTGTAAAGGATTGCCGGCCAGGTAGGCCGCGGGCGAAAACAGGGCCGTTCCAGCAGGAACGGCCCTATTGTTTGAGCACGCCGTTGGGCTCGGCGCCGAGGGCGCTTAGCGTGGCTCGGCCTGCGCTTGGGCGGCGGCTTCCCGCAGCTTGTCTTTCTTGCTCTTGCGTTTACCCTTGACGCCGCCGTTGTCGGTCGACGCGTTCGGAGCCGCGGCCGGGCTGGCGGCGATGGGCTCGAAGCCGGCGATCCGTTCGCGCGGCAGCCGCAGTCCTTGGCGTTTTTCTATCAATTGGAAATGCGCGGCGCAGTCGGTGCTGACGAAGCTGACGGCTTCGCCGCTGGCGCCGGCGCGGCCGGTGCGGCCGATGCGGTGAGTGTAGTCCACCGGCGAGCGCGGCAGATCGTAGTTCACCACCACCGGCAGGCGGGCGATGTCGATGCCGCGCGCGGCCACATCGGTGGCCACCAGCACTTGCAGACGGCCGGATTTGAGGTCGGCCAGCACCTGGCCGCGTTGTCCCTGGCTGCAATCGCCGTGTAGCGCGGCGGCGCGGACGCCGGCGGCCTGCAGCTTGCCGGCCACTCGGTCGGCGCTGTGGCGGCTGGCCACGAAGACTAGAGCCCGCTCCCAGCCATGGATTTGCAGCAGATGGCGCAGCAGCATGGTGCGCCGGCCGGCGTCCACTTCGATGGCGCGCTGGCGGATGTCCGGCGCGGCGGCGTCCTCGGGCGCGATGTCGATGCGCTGCGGCTGGTTCAGCAGTCGTTCCGCCAGCGTACGCACGGAGGGAGGGAACGTGGCGGAGAACAGCAGGTTCTGCCGGTAGGGAGGCAGCTGCGCCAGCAAGCTGGCCAGTTCGTCGGCAAAGCCGAGGTCGAGGAGGCGATCGGCCTCGTCCAGCACCAGAGTGTCGACGGAGGAAAGCCGCAGCGCATTGTGCGCCAGCAGGTCCAGCAACCGGCCGGGCGTGGCCGCCACGATGTCGGCGCCGCCGCGCAGGGCCATCATCTGGGGATTGATGGAAACGCCGCCAAAGACCACGGCGATCTTGGGCCGGCGCGGCAGGCCTTGGGACAGTTGGCGCAGGGCATCGCCCACTTGCGCCGCCAGCTCCCGCGTAGGGAGCAGGATCAGCGTTTGCGCCTGGCGCGGCGCGGCTTGGCGGCCCGCCAGCCATTGCTGCAACAGCGGAAGGCAGTAGGCCGCGGTTTTGCCGGAACCGGTTTGCGCGGTGGCCAGCACGTCGTGGCCTTGCAGAATGGCGGGGACGGCGGCGAGCTGAACGGCGGTGGGGGCCGGATAGCCTTGATCGCTTGCGGCCTGGGCCAGGGCGGGCGACAGGCCCAGTGAGGTGAATGACATGGGGGGCGTTGACGGCGATGGTGCTTGAAGCGGCAGGAGTATCGGCGCTGTCCGCGGCCGGGTCAAGCGGGGCGTGGCGTCGCCGCAACGCGCGTTGCGCAGCGGGAAGTTCCGTTTGCGAGTACTATCTGGGCTCGCTATCAAGTTAAAGTCATACGCACATGCAAACAGAAGTCAAAGAGAAACCCCGCTACGCCCTAGTGGCCTCGGTCCAGTTGCCCGATGTCAGCGATGTCGAGTTCGAGGCCTCGCTCACCGAGCTGAGCGAACTGGCCAAGACCCTGGGCTTCCAAGTGGTGCGGACCTTTGTGCAAAAGCGTAACAGCTTCGACCGCACCGCCTATATGGGGGTGGGCAAGCTCGAGGAAATCAGCCAGTTCGTCAACCGCGGTCTTCGCAACGACGAGCTGGAAGACGCGCCGCCGGCGCTGGACGCCGACACCGTGGAGATCGATGCCTTGCTGGTGGACCACGAAATTTCGCCGTCGCAGGCGCGCAATCTGGAGTTGGCCGTCGGTTGCGAGGTGATGGATCGCACCATGGTCATCCTGGAGATCTTCCACCGCAACGCCCGCTCGCGCGCGGCGCGCGCCCAAGTGGAAATCGCCCGTCTCGGTTATATGGCGCCGCGCTTGCGCGAGGCGGCCAAGCTGGCCGGGCCGCAAGGCCGGCAGCGCAGCGGCATGGGCGGGCGCGGCGCCGGCGAATCGCATACCGAGCTGGACCGGCGCAAGGTGCGCGACCGCATCGCCGAAC
The DNA here is from genome assembly GCF_011602385.1 of Chromobacterium fluminis. Classification (NCBI taxonomy): domain Bacteria; kingdom Pseudomonadati; phylum Pseudomonadota; class Betaproteobacteria; order Neisseriales; family Chromobacteriaceae; genus Chromobacterium; species Chromobacterium fluminis. The sequence goes on from NZ_JAAOMA010000019.1 coordinate 36,570, forward strand.
TGCAACGCGAAATCGTCGCGATGGAACTGGAGCGCAAGACTCAGCGCGCGCGCCGGCTGGAGCGTCAGGGCCAAGGCCTGGGCGGGGTGTCGCTGGTGGGTTACACCAACGCCGGCAAGTCCACGCTGATGCGCGCCTTGACCGGCAGCGAAGTGCTGGTGGCCAATAAATTGTTCGCCACCCTGGACACCACGGTGCGCGCCATCTACCCGGAAAGCGTGCCGCGGGTGCTGGTCAGCGATACCGTGGGCTTCATCAAGAATCTGCCTCACGGCCTGGTGGCCTCCTTCAAGTCCACGCTAGAAGAAGCGCTGGATGCGGCCTTGCTGTTGCATGTGATCGACGCCAGCGATCCGGGTTTCCAGCGTCAGCTGGAGGTCACGGACGAGGTGCTGGGGGAAATCGGCGCCGACGAGGTGCCGCGCATCCGGGTGTTCAACAAGATCGACCATGTCGGCGACGAGGCGGCGCAGGCCGCCTGGACGGACGAACTGCGGCAGCGCTACCCGGACTGCGTGGTGATGAGCGCGCGTCGCCCCGAGGAAGTAGCCGAGTTGCGCGCCCTCATCGTCGCCTTCTTCCAGCGCGATCTGGAGGAGGGCGAGCTGCTGTTGCCGTGGTCGGCGCAGCAGTTGCGCGGCGAGATCTACAGTCACTGCCAAGTGCTGGAAGAGCGCGCGGACGAAGAGGGCAGCTGGTTCCGCGTTCGCGGCGAGCCGGAGAAACTGCGCAGCCTGCGAGAGCAACTGAACCCCGGCTCGCAGGGGCGAGAGAAGGAACACTGGGAAGTCTGAACCTGTTCAAAGTCTGCCGCGTTTCGTGAGAGCCTGTTTACGATCTGCTGCGCGCCGGCGATACGGCGTTGAAAACAATTTCGAAATGCTCAGTACCGTGTGCACACTCCGCTTTCTCAGCGGTTTTCGCCTCGTTTTGCTCTAGCTCGCGACACTTTGAGCAGGCTTTGAGAGTCGATGGCTCAGTTGTGGCGGCGCGGGGGCGTTCGTCTGCTTTCGGAGGACGCCCCCGTCGCCCGGCGTTTCGCGGATAGAGCGCATCTGTATAATCCCTCCCGTGCCTTCGGCCTTTGTCCGCCGGCACGGTTAATTCATGGCATTCCGCCGGGACGCAAGTGGTCGCCGGGCTGCTGTTTTCTTGCTTCCTAAAAATTCTGCAACACTGCTATTCCCAATGATCATTCTGAAAAACGTGGCTTTGCGTCGCGGCACTAAAGTCTTGCTGGACGGCGCGACAGTCAATATCAACCCCGGTGAGAAGGTTGGCCTGGTAGGACGCAACGGCGCGGGCAAGTCCTCGCTGTTCGCGGTCTTGAACGGCAGCCTGCACGAAGACGGCGGCGATTTCTCCATTCCCAGCCAGTGGCGCATGGCGCAAGTGGCGCAGGACATGCCGGAAACCTCCCAGACCGCCACCGAGTTCGTGGTGGAGGGCGATACCGCCTTGCTGGCGGCGCGGCGCGAAGTGGCCGAGGCCGAGGCAGGCGAGGATTACATGCGCATGGCGCACGCCTACACCGCGCTGAACGACGCCGGCGAGCATGACGCCCCGGCGCGGGCGCAGGCGCTGATCCTGGGCCTGGGCTTTAGCGTGGCCGAGCTGCAGCAACCGGTGAACAGTTTCTCCGGCGGCTGGCGCATGCGTCTGCAACTGGCGCGGGCGCTGATGTGCCCGTCCGATCTCTTGCTGCTGGACGAACCGACCAACCACTTGGACTTGGACGCTCTAGTCTGGCTTGAAGCCTGGCTCAAACAGTACGCCGGCACCATGGTGGTGATCAGCCATGACCGCGAATTCCTGGACGCGGTGACCAATGTCACTCTGCACATCGACCACGGCAAGCTGGTGCGTTACGGCGGCAACTACAGCAAGTTCGAGGACATGCGCGCCGAGCAGATGATTCTGCAGCAGGCCGCGCAGGCCAAGCAGCAGGAAAAGATCGCGCACCTGCAAAAGTTCATCGATCGCTTCAAGGCCAAGGCCAGCAAGGCCAAGCAGGCGCAAAGCCGCGTCAAGGCGCTGGAGCGGATGGAGAAGATCGCGCCGGTGCTGGCCGACGCCGATTTCCAGTTCGAGTTCAAGGAACCGGGCAGTCTGCCCAACCCGATGCTGACCATGTCGCAGGCCTCGTTCGGCTATCCGGCGGAGGAAGGGGCGGCGGAAGGCGCGCCGCCCATCGTGATCGTCAACGGGGTGAACCGCTCGGTGCTGGCTGGCCAGCGCATCGGCATCCTGGGCGCCAACGGCCAAGGCAAATCCACACTGGTGAAAACGGTGGCCGAGGCGCTGACGGCCACCGGCGGCGAGATCATCCGCGGCAAAGGTTTGAACATCGGCTACTTCTCACAGCAGGAGCTGGACGTGCTGCGGCCGGAAGACGATCCGTTGCAGCATATGCTGCGATTGGCGCGCGAGACGCCAGCGCAGCTGCGTCCGCCGGCCAATGATTGCCGCGAACAGGGCCTGCGTAATTTCCTCGGCACCTTCAATTTCAGCGGCGACATGGTCAAGCAGGCAGTGGGCAGCATGAGCGGCGGAGAGAAGGCGCGGCTGGTGTTGTGCATGATTGTTTGGCTGCGCCCCAATCTATTGCTGCTGGATGAACCGACCAACCATCTGGACCTGGCCACGCGCGAGGCCTTGAGCGTGGCGCTGAACGAGTTCGAGGGTTCGGTGATGCTGGTCAGCCACGACCGCGCGCTGCTGCGCGCGGTCTGCGACGAGTTCTGGCTGGTGTCGCGCGGCGGCGTCAGCGATTTTGACGGTGATCTGGACGATTACCAGGTCTACCTGTTGGAAGAAGCCAAGCGCCGACGCGAAGAGGCCGCCGGCAAGCGCTGAGGGGCGGCGGCAGGCCCGCCCGCAGTCGGAAAAGTCATAAAAGGCAGTGTCGCCATGGATCGTGGCGGCGCTGCCTTTTTGGTTTGGGGTTCAGTTCAGCGGCAGACCTGGGCGGCCTCAAGGCTTGGGCGTGAAGCCCAGCGCCACCGAGTTGATGCAATAACGCTCGCCGCTGGGCTCGGGGCCGTCCGGAAACACATGGCCCAGGTGGGCGTCGCATTCGGAGCAGCGCACCTCGGTGCGAACCATGCCGTGCGAGGTGTCGACGATGCGTGCGATGCGCGCGCCGGCGGCTTCGGCCCAGAAGCTGGGCCAGCCGCAGCCGGGGTCGTATTTGGCGTCGCTGTGGAATAGCAGGGTGCCGCAGCAGACGCAGTGGTAATCGCCGTTTTCAGTGCGGGTATAGTGTTCGCCGCTGAACGGGTGTTCGGTGCCGGCCTGGCGGGTGACGCGGTATTGTTCCGGCGTCAGTTGTCTTTGCCATTCCTGATCGGTTTTTTGCAGGGTCATGGTGTGCTCCTTTGCGGATGGTTTAAGCCTATTTTAGGGCTGGGCGCGGCTGCGGTACATCCGGCCTTAATGTTTTGCTTGCCTGCGGCGCGGGTGGCGAGGGCGGTGACGGGCTCCTGTCCTGCCCTTTAGTCGTGCCGGCGCCCCGTGGATGACAGCAATCGCATGGAGAGGGCGGGAGAGCATGTCCTAACTATTTTATTAATATATTAATTTAATGATAAACGCTTCCGAATAGCGCCTCTGTTTTCAAGCGTTATGCGATTTTTCGTCTTTCTTCCAGGACGGTGTACTATATTTGATACAAAAATCATTATCTGTTGTAAATTTTTGTTGTTTTTATTGGGGCGGGCCATCAGAGTGGCGGCAGTGTCCGGCGCCGGCCGATCCGGCCGTGAGAAAGAATCGTGAGGGCATCTTGGCATGCCGTGACGTGTGTGGATCAAGCGATTTATAAGCGCCTGTCCAAAGCCCTGCGAGCAAGACGAGGCAAGGTCTTGCGGCTGAAGACGAGGAATAAACAGGCGCTGGAGGGGCACTCTGAAGACGGATTCGCCGTGTTGCGCCTCAGGGGCGCAGCGGACTTTGAACAGGCTATTAAGGGGACTTCATGTTGAAGCTTGGAAACGGATTGATGACGCTGGCGAGCGGTGTTCTCGGCTTGTCATGGCTGCTGTGTCCTGAAGTGAGCGCGGCGGCCGCCACCGGCATCGTGGCGGTGAATAGCGGGCAGTGCTTGAATGTCGGGGGTGGTTCGACCCAGTCCGGGGCCGGCATCATTCAATGGCCCTGCTCGGCGGGAAGCAATGAGCAATGGACGTTTGTGCCCTTGGCAAACGGTTTCTATCACATCGTCTCGCAGAAATCGCAGATGTGCCTGAATGTGCCGGCTTCAAGCCGCAATCAGGGCGTCCAGCTGATTCAATGGCCATGTCAAGGCGTTGCGGTGGCCAATGACCAGTGGAAAATCCAGCCGGTGGATGTCGGTACTTACCATATCGTGTCCGCATCCAGCGGCCAGTGCGTGAACATCTTCTCCGGCGTTGCGACGCAGGGAACCAAGGTGGTGCAATGGCCTTGCCAGGGCAAGGCGCAGGTGAACGACCAGTTCATGTTCGATTATCCCGGCGCCAAAAGCACGGCGCTCCCTTCGGCCTGGAGTGGTGTGATTCCTCTGCCGGTCACCCCGGTGGGCGTCGCCAATCTGCCGGACAACAAGTTGATGATGTGGTCCGCGGATTTTCCCGACGCCTTCAGCGGGGACAGCGGCAATGGCAATAGCAAGACCTATACCGCGCTGTTCGACGCGGCGAAGAACACTCCGCTGCCGTTGACGGTGGTGACCACCGGCGCGAACCTGTTCTGCCCCGGCACGTCGATGTTGCCCAACGGCAATCTATTGATCAACGGCGGTTCCAGCAGCCCTAAAACACAGATATACGATTGGGCGGCCAAGCGTTGGAGCGCCAGCGGCAATATGAACATCCCGCGGGGCTATGAGGCGAATACTGTGTTGTCGGATGGCCGGGTGCTGACTTTGGGCGGTTCCTGGAGCGGCGGCTATAACAGCAAGAGCCGGCCCAATCGCAGCGGGGAGGTATGGGACAGCGGCCATTGGAAAGTGCTTGCCGGCGTGCCGGAAAACAATGTGATTGGTCCCGATCCGCAGGACGCCAATGGCAGCGTGTACCGCGGCGACAACCATTTATGGCTGTTCGCCAGCAGCGGCGGGACGGTGTTCCATGCCGGCCCCAGCGCTCAGATGAATTGGATAGGCACCAGCGGACCCGGCAGCATCGTCTCGGCGGGGACGCGCGGCAATGATCCTTACAGCATCAACGGCAATGCGGTGATGTTTGACGCCGGCCTGATTCTGAAGCTGGGCGGCGCGCCGGCTTATCAGCAGAACACGGGCACCACCTATGCGAGCAACTCGGCCCATCTGATCGATATCCGCGGCGGACCCAAGGCCCAGGTGAAGGTGAAGTCGCTGCCCGGAATGAGCTATCGCCGAGCATTCGCCAATGCGGTGGCCTTGCCCGACGGCGACGTGGTGGTGGTGGGCGGACAGACGATACCGCAGCCGTTCACGGATTCCTATGCGGTGCTGACGCCGGAGCTGTGGAGTTCGGCGAAACAGGTGTTCCAGCCCTTGAAGCCCATGCAGGTGCCGCGGACCTACCATAGCACGGCGATCCTGTTGCAGGATGGGCGAGTGTTTGTCGGCGGCGGCGGCTTGTGCGGCGCCGGCTGCCCGCAAAATCACTTGAACGCGGAGATCCTGAGCCCTCCTTATTTGTTGAACGCGGACGGCAGCCCGGCGGCTCGGCCGGTGATTAGCGCCGCGCCGACGCAGGCGCGGCCGGGGAGCGTGATCGAAGTGAAAACGCAGCAGGCGGCGAGCCAGTTCGCCTTGATGAGGCTGTCCGCGGTGACGCATTCGGTCAACAACGATCAGCGTCGGATCGCTTTGTCGGTGTCGCAGCTTGCGCCAATGTCTGGGGAAATGCGCTATTCCCTGCAGATTCCGGCGGATAGCGGCATGGTTTTGCCGGGCTACTACATGTTGTTCGCGATGAGTCCGCAAGGGGTGCCCAGTGTCGCTCGCATCATCGCCATCAATTAAACGCGGCTTGGGCGGGCTCGTCTGCGGGCTTGCCCTGTGGGGGACGTCGTGCGCGGCCGGCGGCGAAGAGGCTGTGGACGGCGGCCGGCTGTTCTACGGCCAGACCGCCTTGGTCGGCCAGCTGTATGTCCATAACCGCCCCTTGGACAGCGAGTACGCGCGTTGCTCCAACTGCCATCGCTTGCAGGATCAGGCGCGGGCGGATGGCCGGTTTGCGCCGGATTTGGGCGCGCGCTTCTTGACGGAGGCCAGCGCCAGGCGCGGGGGGCCGGAGCGGGCGTATACCGAACAGAGCTTTTGCGAGATGTTGCGTAGCGGGAAAGACCCGACCGATATCCTGATCGGCACGGATATGCCGCGCTACCGGCTGAGCGCGGCGGAATGCCGGGCTTTATGGCTTTTTCTACAGGGGCATTAGCATGCAAGGCAAGGGCGGCGCGCCGTTGAATCCGGGACGGCGGAGGTTTGCGATGGGCTTGGCGGGCCTGGCGCCTTTATGGCTGGCGGGGCCGGCCGCATTGGCCAAAACCGCGTGGGCCGGAAATCTGGCCCTGGCGCATGGAGAGATTTCTCCGCCGTTGCCGCTGCCGGACTTCATGCTGAATGACAGCGATGGTCAACGGCGCAGCTTTCACGCCATGTTGCAGCGGCGCGTGACGGCGGTTCAGCTGATTTTCACCGCCTGCTCCAATGTCTGTCCGATCCAGGGCGCGACGTTTCGGCAAGTGCAGGATTTGCTGCCGGAATCAAAGCGGGCGCGGATACAGTTATTGTCGTTGAGTCTTGACCCATTGAACGATACGCCCGAGCAGTTGCGGCGGTGGCTGGCCCGGTTTCTGCCTAAACCAGGCTGGCGGGCGGCCCGCCCCGAGCTGGCCGATCTGGATCTGATGCTGGCCACGCTCAATCAGCGTCGGACGGATTTGAGCGCGCACCACACGGAGGTCTTGCTGGTGGATTCGAAGAGCCGCTTGGTGTGGCGCTCAACGGAGTTGCCGTCGGCGGAAACCATCGCGCGCACTCTGCTGGCCTTGGCTTAGTTGGCGGCCGGCCGCGCCCCGCTTGGGGGCGCGGCCGTCTTGCTATTGAATTTCGTCCAGCGCGGCGGCCAGGTGGGATTCGTCGGCCCATTGTTCAAGCCGCCATTGCCCGTCGCTATAGCTCAGCCAGTTCAAGGCCGCATTGGGGATGGGGAAGTCGCGGGCTTCGGACATCGGCTTGCCGGTGGCCAGCCGGTACATCATTTCCAGCACGCCGCCGTGGGTGACCACCAGCAGGGTCTGGCCCAGATGGCGGCGGGCGATGCCGGTGAAGCCGTCGCGGATGCGGCCCATGAAGGCGTTGAGGCTTTCCCCTCCCTTGAGGTCGTAGTCCGGGTCGCGGGATTTGAGTTGCAGATAGTCGTCGCGGATGCTGTGTTCCGCCTCGGCGTAGGTCAGGCCCTGAAACACGCCCATATGGCGCTCGCGCAATTCGGCGCTGAAGGTAGGCGTCAGATTCAATCGCGTTTGCAGCGGCGCGGCGGTCTGGCGGGTGCGGGTCAGGTCGCTGACGTAGAGCGCGTCGAAGGCGTAGCGTCCCGGCCATAGCGCGCGGCTGAGGCTTGTCGCCTGTTCCTGGCCGGTGGGGTTGAGGGGGATGTCGGTGTGACCTTGCAATCGATATTCGCGGTTCCAGTCGGTTTCGCCATGGCGGACGATGCAAAAACGGGTGGTGTGCTGCATTCCTGTCTTTCTGATTTTTTAACTGCCGAATTGCGGCGGGGCGAAGTTATAGAATGCCCACGCCGGAAATGTCGCGGGCCAGGTTGGCGGCGTAGTTGTCGGTCATGCCGCCGACAAAGTCCAATACTTTCATATAAGCCTGATACAGGCTGTCGTCACTGCGGATATGCTGTTCCAGCAGGCCCATGGCCAGGTGCTCGCGCGGGCTCAGGCGTTCGGCGCCCTTGCGGACGTAGGCGTGGGCGGCGGGGATCAGCGCGTCCAGAATGACCGCCATGCACGGGTAGGAGGCCAGTTCGGTCACCAGCTTGGTTCGGTGGCGGTAGACCCGGGTGCTGGCCAGCTCCTTGGCGTGGATCAACGCGTCCTGTACCTGGGCGCCGCATAGATTGATCAGGTCCTTGGCCGGGAATTCGCCGCGCAGCAGGCTGTCGTGGTGCAGCATGAATTTCTCGGCCACTTCGCTGACGCAGCGGCCGATGGCGATGCCGCGCAGGGTGCCGCATTTCTGACGCACGTCCTGCATGTCCCAGATGCGTTCGTATTCGGTGAAGCCGGAGAACAGGGTTTCGAATTCCTTGAAGTCCAGAATGCCGATCTCCACCGCGTCTTCCAGGTCCAGAATGGCGTAGCAGATATCGTCGGCGGCCTCCATCAGGTAGGACAGCGGGTGGCGGCTCCATTGCTGGATGCCCTTGGGCAGCAGGCCCAGCTCCGAGGCCACGCGCTGGAAATAGGGCAGTTCGGTGCGATAGATGTTGAATTTGTCGCGCGCCTGGGCGGCTTCGGCGTCCGATGTCCACGGGTATTTGATCAGTGCGCCCAGGGCGGCGGCGGTCAGGCGCATGCCGCCTTCGCCGGTGTACATTTCCAGCGTGGCCAGCATGCGCAGGCCGTGGGCGTTGCCTTCGTAGGTCTGCACGTCGCGGATTTCCTCCGGCGCCAGACCGTGCAGCCAGTGGGCGTTGCGTTCGGCGCGGAACCAGTCGCGCAACGCGTATTCGCCGGTGTGGCCGAAGGGCGGATTGCCGATGTCGTGAGCCAGGCAGGCCACTTGCACCACGGCGCCGATGTCGTGCGGCGTGTAGTTGTCCGGCAGCAGGTGGGCGTGCTGCATCATCATGCCGACGCGGTTGCCCAGGCTGCGGCCGACGCTGGCCACCTCCACGCTGTGGGTCAGCCGGTTGTGGGTGTGGTCGTGGCGCGCCAGCGGGTGCACCTGGGTTTTGCGGCCCAGCCGGCGGAAGGCGCTGGAGAACACCACGCGGTCGTGGTCGATGTGGAAGTCGGTGCGCAAGCCCGGGCTGCCTTCTTCGGTGGCCGGGGTGCGGGTTTCCTTGACGTGGCCCTGAATGACTTTGAAGCGTTTGGTGGAGAGGAGTCGTTCCCAATTCATGCGTGCGGAGGAGGTCATGGCGTGGCCCGTGGTGCTGTTGTATTGATGATATGGGCGCGGCGGGCAAAACAAAAGAGCCAGCGCGGGGCTGGCTCTTGGAATGGGGTCGCGGGTTTAGCGTTTGCCGGTCTGATTGCCGACCACGCCGCCCACCGCGGCGCCGCCCACGGTGCCGATGGCGTCGCCGCCGGTGAGCACGGAACCGAGCACGGCGCCGGCGGCCGCGCCGATGGCGGTGTTTTGCTGACGCTTGGACATATTGGCGCAACCGGACAGCAGGCTGACGGCGATCAGGCTGGCGGCAATGGCTTTAACGGCGGATTTGCTGGTCATCGAAGTCATGGAAGTCTCCAAAAACATAAAGTAGGTCTTGTGTAGTTTGAGACGCTTGGAATGCCATCTGGTTCCTGTTTCTGCGCGCCTTTTCGTAACCATACGTACAGCATTCTATATGCTGTATTGATGATTTCCAGTACGCGGCGCGATATTAAGTAAACTAATTTGTTTACTTATTGCGGTGGCGAGATTAGCATGGGCCATTGTCTCATTGGTATGCATCATGAATGTTTCCCATCCCAAGCTGATTTTACTGACTGTCTGTCTGGTGGCGCTGATGAGCACGGCCGGCGTGGCCATGCCTTATCCCATTCTGGCGCCCATCTTCGTGAACTCCGCGCCGGATGCGTTCAACCACTTCCTGGGGCTGCCGCCCAAGCTGCTGTTGGGCGTGGCCCTGGCCGCCAATCCGCTGGGCATTTTGCTGGGCAGCACCTTGATTGGAGCGTTGTCGGACCGGCTGGGACGGCGGCGGGTGCTGACCGGAACCTTGTTGCTGACCTTTCTGGGCTATTTGCTGACGGCGTACGCCTTGTGGAGCCGCTGGTATCTGTTGTTCGTGCTGGCGCGTTTCGTTACCGGCCTGACCGAGGGCAATGTGGCGGTGGCGCGCGCCATCGTGGCGGATCTGCATCCGCAGTTGGACCGCGCGCGTTCCTTCGCCATTCTCAACGCGGTGCTGTACACCGGCTGGCTGGTGGGGCCGCTGATCGGCGGTTTGACCTTGCCCTTGGGCGAGGCGGTGCCTTTCCTGCTGGCGGCCGGCGCCATCCTGCTGTGCCTGGGGGTGCTGCTGGCCTTCCTGCCGGAAACCGGCGAGCGCATGCACCAGGAGCAGTCCTTGCTGCAGGTGATGCGCGGCCAGCACTCTTTTCGTCTGCTGTCGGCGGACCCTTTGCTGGCGCGGCTGTTCTGGATGCAACTGGCCTTCGCCGTCGGGGTCAACGCTTTTTACGAGTTCTACCCCTTGTGGCTGGTGGAGTACGCGCGGCTGGACAGTCGCGGCATCGCGGTGGTGACGGCGCTGATGTGCGTATTGATGACGTCGGCCAGCGTTTTGCTGGGCAAGCTTGGGCATAAACGGGCGCCGCTGGAGCTGGCGCGCATCAATGCGGCCTGGGTGGCCCTGGGCCTACTGGGTTTGAGCCTGCTGGCGGATCTGCCTTGGCCGGGCATAGGCTTGATTGTGTTGTTGGGCGTGCCGCTGGCGATTTACAACGCCATCCTGCCCAGCTGGTGTTCGGAGCGCTTCGCCAGCTTGGGGCAGGGCAGCGTGATGGGCTTGCTGACCACGATCTTCTGCGTGGCCAATGTGTTGGTGGCCTTGCTGGGCAGCGTGCTGACCATTCTGGACACCCGGCTGGTGCTGGTCCTGGGCGCTTTGACGTGCGGCCTGGCCGCCGCCTGGCTGCAAGGCGTGATCCGCGAAGCGGAGGAGGTCCGGTGACCGCGGCGATGAATAGCGCGGATCGGTTGCTGTATCTGCTGAAAACGCGAGGGCCTCAGACGGCGCAGACGCTGGCGGCGGAATTGGGACTGACCAGCATGGGCGCGCGCAAGCATTTGCTGGCGCTGGAGGAGAAGGGGCTGGCGAGGATGGAAACCCTGGCTCAGGGCGTGGGCCGGCCGGCCCAGCTCTGGCGCTTGACCGAGAGCGGCCATGGCCGTTTTCCGGACCGGCACGCGGATTTGACCTTGCAGTTGCTGGAGCAGGTGAGGGAGCTGTTTGGCGAGTCCGGCCTGGAGAGTTTGATTCAACGGCGAGAGGCGCAGTCGGAGGAGGAATACCGGCTGGCGATGTCCGGCGCGGACGGGCTGGGGGAGCGGGTGGCCGCGTTGGCGCGGATACGCAGCCAGGAGGGCTATATGGCGGAGGCGCGCCTAGACGGCGAGGGCTGGCTGTTGCTGGAAAACCATTGCCCGATCTGCGCGGCGGCGCGCCAATGTCAGGGCCTGTGCCGCTCCGAACTGGCGCTGTTCGCCCGGGTGTTGGGGCCGGGGGCGGAAGTGCGGCGGCTGGAGCACGCGCTGGACAAGGGCGGGCGGCGCTGCGTGTATCGCATCGTGCCCTTGGCGGAGTGAGGCGCCGCGGCGCTTGCTTTTTGAATTCATGGACTTGCGTGAGCTGATTGTATTTCGCAATGCGGATTTACCGGGATAGTTTTATCAGGTACATTCCGGCGTTTTTCCACGTGATTGGCGCTTGCTCCGACGCTGGGCGGCGCCTCCTCGGTGGTTGCTCTCCGTTCTGAGACAAGGCCCTTGCTCAGGACCCTCATGCATTTCACCATTTTCGACACGCCCGTGATCCGGCCTTTGTTCCGCTGCCTGTCCATCGTCATGCTCAAACTGAGCGGCTGGAAGCTGCGGGGGGAGTTTCCCAAGCTGGACAAATACGTGCTGATCGGCGCGCCGCATACCAGCAACTGGGATTTTCCGTTGACGCTGGCCGTGTGTTTCGCCGCGCGGGCCAAGATTTACTGGATGGGCAAGCACACGCTGTTCGCCGGGCCGATGGGGCCGGTGATGCGTTGGTTGGGCGGCATTCCGGTCAAGCGACATCAGAATAACTCGCTGGTGCAGCAGATGGTGGAAGTGTACCGGCGTTCGGACCGGCTGGTGGTGGCGATTCCGCCGGAGGGCACGCGCAAGACGGTGTCCGAATGGAAGACCGGCTTTTATCATATCGCCTGCGGCGCGGAGGTGCCGGTGGCTTTGGCGTATCTGGATTACAGCCGCAAGGAGGCCGGTTTCGGTCCCATATTCACGCCTAGCGGCGATATCGACGCCGATATGCCGCGTATTCGCGCCTTTTACGCCGACAAGGTGGGCAAGCGTTCGAATCGAGGCTAAGTCAGCGTTCGCGGCGTCTGTTCAAAGCCACGCTCTTGCTCGCGAGATTTTGAACAGGTTCTCAGGGCGCCGCGGCCTGGGCGGCGGCGCTGACCGGCAGAAATTGCAAGAAGGGGCCGGCGATCAGGGATTGGCCGAAGTCTATGGCGCTGCGGCGCAGTTTCTCGTCCGACAATTCCGCCAGCAGGTCCAGCCTGGCCATCATCTTGCCGAATTCCCGCTCGAAGGACAGATTGCGCACGTTGCCGATCTCATTGGACAGCAAGACCGGCGCGCCGCTGATCTGGCGGTTGTTCAGCATCCAGGCCGCCACTTCCAGATTGTGCGAGGCGTTGGCCAGCTGCTGCGCGTCCAGTCCATGCACCAAGAACAGCTCGGTGCGTCCGCCGTAGGCGTCCACCAGCATGGAGCCCATGCCGTAAATCAAGGCGCCGGCCCGGTCGCCGCCAAAACCCGGGTCGAAAGCCGCGCTCATCGCCGCGATGGAGCGCTGGCCGCTCAAGGCCGGCAGTGGGACGTTGTTGCGGATGGAGCTCATGACCTGGCGAATCGCGGCCGGGTAGTCGGCCGCGCCGGTCTTGCGCCATTCTCTGGGATTGCGCTTATACAGTTTTTCCAGCAGGGTTTGCAAGCTGGCCAGATTGTCGCGCATGGCCAGATTGGCCGTGCGGTTGGCGCTGCTCTGTCCCAGCTCGTTGCCGCGGAAGTCGTCGCCGGCGACGGGTTTCTGCACCGGGGTGTAAGCGCAGGCGCTTAGAAGTAGAGCGGCGAGCGGCAGCAAGGGCCTGAGCGACATGGGAATGGAGCTCCAGAAGTGGAATGCCCGTTGGTGTACCACGCCCGCGGCGGGCTTGGCAATGCGCGGCGCGCGTCCGCTTACGGCGTTTTGCCGGCGAACAGCGCCTTCCAGCCGTCCAGGCCCAGCTGTTTCAGCGTTTCGATATTCTTTTCATAGATGGCTTCCGCCTGCGGGAAGGCTTCCACCGCGCGGCCGATGCTGGCTTCGCGCAGCAGGTGCAAGGTCGGGTAGGGCGCGCGGTTGGTGAAGTTCTCGATATCGTTGACGCCGGTGCCTTCAAACTGGAACTTGGGGTGGAAACTGGCGACTTGCAGCTCGCCGTCCAGTCCCATGTCTTCCACGATGGCGTCGGCGATATCGAGAAAGTCGTTGAAATCCAGAAAGCGTTGCAGTGCGCGCGGGTGGATCAGCAAGGTGGTGTCGATCTCGTCCGGGCTGCTGTCGGCCAGTAGACGCAGTTCGGAGGCGAGTTCTTGCGCCAACTGATCCGGCTGGGCGGCGTCGCTGACCACGTAGCGCACCTGATTTTTCACGTAGACGCTCTTGGCGAACGGACAGAGATTGAGCCCTATCACCGCTTTTTCCAGCCAGTCGCGAGTGACGGCGATGATGTGTTCGTGATCGTCGGAGACGGACATGGGGGTTCCTTGCGTTGAAGCGTGAATGCAAAAAACCCGGCGCGAGGCCGGGTTTTCATCAAGCTGACTAATCGCGGGGATTAGATGGGCTGGATGTTGGAGGCTTGTTTGCCTTTCGGGCCGTCTACGACGTCAAAGCTAACGCGCTGGTTTTCAGCCAGGGTGCGGAAGCCTTTGGCATTGATCTGGGAGAAGTGAGCGAACACGTCGTCGCCGCCTTCATCCGGGGTGATAAAGCCAAAACCTTTGGAGTCGTTGAACCACTTAACGGTACCGGTTGCCATTTTGTTAATTCCTCAAAACGAGCAGTTGAATAAAAGGCACGAAGTTCAAGGGAAATGGCGACTGAGGTACGGACTTAATGCCACTACGACAACAACACATCCACAACTTGAGCATCCTGCGGCAGGAATAGTGCCTATAGTTCCGGGACATGGCAAGCGTTTTCTGCATGGCCGAAAGGGTTTTTATCCTGTTTTTTCAGGATACCCTGGTATTTCTGCCGGTTTTTATGGTTTGGAGTCAGGCTCCGAAGCAACCGGCTTGCTCCGCTCGGTCCAATTCCGCGCGCAACCAGTCCGCCGCCAGCGGACAGCCGTCCTCCACCTTGCCCACCGCCATGCTCAGCACTTGTTGCTTGCTGACCCCGTTTTCACGCCAACTCTGGCCGCCGGATTGCAGATTGAGCAAGATGGGCATCAAACGGTCTATCGCGCGGGCGAAGCGCGCTTCAGGAGTTTTGCGTGCCTCGAACTCTTGCCACAAGGCCAGCAGGTCCGCGGCGATGGGCTGGGGCAATAGACCCAGGATGCGGCGCATCGCGGCCAACTCTTCCGCTTCGCGTTCGGCGGCGCCGTCCGCGGCATAGACGATGGTGTCGCCGGTGTCGATCTCGCCCAGGTCGTGAATCAACAACATGCGCACGACTTTGTCGATGTCCACCGGCTCAGCGGCGAAGTCGCGCAGATTGAGAGCGAAGAGGGCGATCTGCCAGCTGTGTTCCGCCGAATTCTCGTAGCGGTTCACATAAGCGGCCTTGGTTTTGCGCAGGACCGTTTTGAGTTTGTCCACTTCAATAATGAAGGCGATGTGCTGTTGCAGCGTTTGCAGTTGGTTTTGCATGGGAATATAAGGCGGATAGGCGGGCGATGCGCCGAGGGCGCAAATTATGCGCGGCGCGTGGTGGTTTGGAAAGGGCGCTGTCGCACGCTTTGCCGCATGCTGCATATACTGAAATGAAGGGGCATTGAAAATGGGAGAGGGCATGGGCAAGCAGGAGCTGACGCTGGAGATCGTGGAGCCTGAGGCGTTTCACGATTTCATGGAAGTGATGAGCGATTACGCGCCGCAGGTTGAGCATCTAGTTTGCCAACTGGGTTTCGGCGACACCGACGCCGCGCAGATCGATCAGCTGTTTCGTTTGCTGCACAGCATCAAGGGCGACGCCAGCATGTGCCAGGTGCGCTTTGTGGTGCCTTTCGTCCATTCGCTGGAAAGCCTGCTGGAGAGGCTGCGCAGCGGCGAAGTGAGCTATGAGGATTCGATAGGCGACGTCATGCTGCTGGTGATGGACCGTTTGGGCCTGGCGCTGGACGCCCTGGAAAACCACGAATTGCTGGACGACCTGCAACTGCCCCTGCTGATGCGGGCGTTGAGTCAGGTGGCGGAGTGCCCGGTTGGCGAGTTGTTGCAGCGTTGTCAGCAACTGGTGGAGCAGATCACCGGCATTCCCTTGCATGTGATCGAGTCGGAAACGCCGGCGGACGCCGCCGCGCAGCTCAGCCAGGGCGATTTGGCGTTTTTTCGGATATTGGCTCTGCAGTTCGAACAGCGCTTGCCGCAGTTCCAGGGCCGTACCGAGCGCAATCTGGAACTGGCGCTGGAGGCCAGCCGCCAGGCGCCGGGGATGGTGGACGATAGGCAGCTGGAGGCGGCGGTGTATATGCACGATATCGGCATGATGCTGTTGCCGGAGTCGTTCTGGCTGAAAGTGGGGCGGATGAGCGAGTCCGAGCGCCGCCAGATGGCGGAACACCCGGGTTGGGCGGCGGGCCTGCTGGAGCGGATGCCGGCCTGGGCCGATGCGGCGCGCATCGTGGCCCAGCATCACGAGATGCCCGACGGCAAGGGCTATCCGCATGGCCTGCACGGCGAGGAAATTTGCAGCGGCGCGCTTATTCTGGCTCTGGTTGACGCGTTCGAGGCGGTGACTTTGAAGCACTCGCATCGCGGTTTGCGTCATTCGATGATGCGCGCCATCGCCGAGATCAACGCCTCGGAGCGTCAGTTCGATCCCTTTTGGCTGGCGCGCTTCAATCAGGTGATCCGCATGCGGTTGGCGGCTTGCGCCAAACGGCCGCCGGGAGATTAGTTGGTGTCAGACGCCGTGTTGTTTGAACCATTGCAGCATGCGCCGCCAGCCGTCGTTGGCGGCGGAGGCATTGTAAGTCGGACGATAGTCGGCGTTGAAGCCGTGGTCGGCCTCAGGGTAAACCACGATTTCGGAGGGTTGGCCGGCGGCGCGCAGCGCGGCCTTCATCTTGTCCACCGACTCCAGAGGAATACCTTTGTCCAGCCCGCCGTAAAGCCCGAGTACCGGCGCATGCAACTGCGCGACAATGTCCAGCGGCTGGCGCGGTGTATTGGCGCCGGTCTCTCCTTGCAGCCGCCCGTACCAGGCGGCGCCGGCTTTGAGCGCGGGATTATGCGCAGCGTACAGCCATACTTGGCGTCCGCCCCAGCAAAAGCCGGTGATGGCCGCGCGCTTGACGTCGCCGCCGTGGCCGCCGGCCCAGGCCAGCGTGGCGTCCAGATCTGCCATCACCTGCTTGTCCGGCACCTTGCTGACCAGGCCGCTGACCAGTTCGCCGATGCTGGCGACCTTGCTGGGGTCGCCCTGGCGGAAATACAGTTCGGGTGCTACCGCCAGATAGCCGGCCTTGGCCAGCCGGCGGCACAGATCGCGGATATGTTCGTGCACGCCGAAGATTTCCTGAACCACCAGCACTACCGGCAAGGGGCCGGCGGCGGCGGAAGGCTTGGCTGCGTAGCCGGGCATGACGGCCGGCCCGGTCGGAATTTCCACCGCGCCGGCGCTGAGGCCATCGCCGTCGGTGAGAATGGCGCTGGCGGCGATGGGCTGTACCGCCAGGGCGAAGCCCACGCCCACGGCGCTGTTCAAGAAGTCCCTGCGCGAAGCGTCGACGCGTCGATTGCTTGTCATAACGGCATTCTCCAACAAGGTGATTGGATAGAAGCAACTAGATTAATGTCATTGACATTGCCTGGCAAGCCGGCGCGAGAGCGGGTCCTCGGGGGCTTCCTTAGGCCGATGGAATGCGGCATTATTCACAGCCATTGAAGCATGACTTAACGAAACGTAAATAGATTATGCCGGACTCCTTCAAAGTGAAGCTGCCTACCAGCTTCTTGCGCATCGGCCAGCAACTGCCGGTTGACGTGTACGCCAAAAACGGCCTGCTGCTGCTGAAAAAAGGTCATTACGTGCTGACGCCGGAGCAGCGCGAGCGGCTGGTGACGCTGGCGCACGGCAACAGCGAGGAGGTGGCGGCGCGCTTGGAGCGCGAACAGCTGGAGCGCGCGGCGCAGCGTGAAAAAGAGGCCGCGGCGCAGGTGCAGCCCAATCCCATCATGGAGTTGGGCTTCCAGACCCGCCGCGCCGAGGGCCTGCTATTGCACGGCTTGGCGGTGCCGGGCCTGGCCGGGAGGCTGGCGGACATGGCGGACGCGTTGATCCGGCTGGCTTGCAAGCAGCCGGACGGGGTGTTGGCCAGCGTGCTGCTGACGCCCTATCGCGACATCGGCAGCGCCCATAGCGTGCATGTGGCGGCGATCATGGCGGTGCTGGGCCGGCGGCTGGGCATGGAGGAGGCGCGCTTGCAAGCGGTAGTGGGCGCGGCCTTGAGCATGAATGTGGCGATCACCGGCTTGTTGAATCAACTATCGCGGCAGCAAACGCCGCCGGACGCCGCGCAGCGCGATGATCTCTACGCCCATCCCATTGTCGGTTCCGCCATTTTGCGCGAGGCCGGCGTGGTGGACGAACATTGGCATCTATTGGTGCAGACCCACCAGGAGCAACGCGGCGGCGACGGCTACCCGCAAGGGCTGCGCGGCGAGGACATCCACCCGGACGCGGCCCTGCTGCACATGGTGGATGTGTTGTGTTCCTGTATACATCAGCCGCAGCCGGCGCTGCCGGCTTTGGTGATTGGCAGCCTGTATCGCGGTGAGCTGGGCGATTTCGATCCGCAGCACGCGGCCTTGTTGATCAAGGAGCTGGGCGTGTACCCGCCCGGCAGTTTCGTCAAGCTGGCCAGCAACGAGATCGGCGTGGTGACCCACCGCAGCGACAAGGCCAACGCGCCGCGCGTGGCGGCTTTGCGCAAGCTGGACGGCGCGCCCTACGCCGACGCGTTGCTGCGCGATACCCGGCAGAACGCTTACCGGGTGCTGGAGGCGGCGCCGTTGTCGGCAGCGGTGGTGAAGCCGGCTTATCTGTCCAAGCTGTGGCAGAAGTGAGCGGGCTCAGGGTCGAGCCTCGCCCAGCGGTCGCAGTTGAATGCCGGATACCTCCTTGATTTTCCAGATGCGACGGATGTGCGCGAGATCGCGTTCGGACTCGTCGCGTAGCCGCGCTTCCGGCAAAAAACTCATTTCCACATCCACATTGCCCAAATAGACCGCCTCGCCGCGCTTCACTTCGAACGGCGCGGCCAGGCGGAAGCCGCGCATTTTGCGGCTGACGCCCCAGGCCCCGTCCTCCAGCCAGTTGGCCCAGACTTGCTCTACCCGATACTGGCCCGGCTCCAGCGTGAACAGCATCAATTTGCCCTCCGCCATGGATTTGCCCTGCTCGCCGAACACGGTGTCGGTCAGCAGGCTGGCGCTGTCGGCGGCCACGACGCGGCCGGAGGCGTTGGCGATATCCAGGCCCAGCGTCGCGCTGTCCGGGTTGGCGGATGTGCCGGTCAGGGACAGAATGGCGTAGCCGCGCTCGGCCGGCGGCTCCAGCGAGCCGTGCAGACGCTCGGCTATGCCGGCGCAAGCGGAGAGCAGCAAAGAGCAGAAGGTGAGGGCGAGGGCTAAGATTCGTGTCGGCATGGTTCTTCCTATCGTCCGCCGGAAGCGGCGGTTTGACTTGAATTGTCCGCTGTTTGCGCTTGCGGCTTCAAGCCAAGCACCAAGAGCGCGCTGAGCAGCAGCGAACCGCTGAGCCAGAAGTAAGCCAGTGTGTGGCTGCCGGTGGCGGCCTCGATCAAGCCCAGCGCATAGGGGCCGATGAAACCGCCGACATTGCCCACGGAATTGATCAAACCGATGGCGCCCGCCGCCAGCGTGCCGGTCAGAAACGTGGTGGGGATGGACCACCACACGCCCATCGGGCTGTAGACGCCGATGGCGACGACGGTGACGGAGAGCAGCGCCACGGCGATATTGTCGCTCAGCGCGCCGATCAGGAAGCCGGCGGCGGCGAGCAAGAGGGGCAGCGCCACATGCCAGCGCTTTTCCCCGCGGCGGGACGAGGAATGGCCCAGCCACAGCATGGCGGCCAGGGCCGCCAGCATGGGCACGGCGGAGGCGAGGCCGATGGCCAGCGGCGACCAGCCTGAGGCGTTCTTGATCACCGTGGGCATCCAGAAACTGAAGCCCCAGAAACCGGTAATCCATAGAAAATAGATCAGGCACAGCCGCAGCACCGCCGGCTGCGCCAGCGCCTGGCGCAGCGTGGCCGGTTGTTGTTGGCGCGTGACGGCTATCTCCGCCCGCAGGGCGTTGATCAGATAGCGTTTTTCCTCTGTGTTCAGCCAGGCGGCCTGGGCCGGATCGTCCCGTAGCCACAGCAGTATGGCGAAGCCGTAAAGCACAGTGACGCCGCCTTCCAGCAGGAACAGGCTTTGCCAGCCCTTGAGGCCGAAGGGTTGCAAGCCCACCATCCAGCCGGCCAGCGGCGCGCCGACGATGGCGGAGACCAGCAGCGAACACAGGGTGATGGAAATGGCGCGGGAGCGGGTTTCCGCGACGAACCAGCGCGGGATCACCGAGGCGTAGATCACCGGGTAGAAGCTGGCTTCGCACACGCCCAGCATAAAGCGCAGCAGATAGAACTGCCATTCGTTCTGCACCAGGCCCAGCAGCATGCTGACCGCTCCCCAGGAAAACAGGATGCGCGCGATCCAGCGACTGGGGCTCCAGCGCTCGGCCAGAATCGCTCCGGGCACTTCGAACAGCACGTAGCCGGCGAAGAAAATGCCGGCGGCAAGGCCGTAGACCTTGGCGTCGAAGCCGAGGTCGGCGTTCATAGTCAAGGCCGCGTAGCTGACGTTGACCCGATCCAGAAAGGCCAGCATGGAGGCGATGAACAGCGGGGCGAGGATGCGCAGATAGGTTTTGCGCAGAACGGAGGTCTTGACGGAGTCTGGGCTCATGCGGCGCTCTCGCTTAATGGGTGAATGCCGTCAAGATGCGCAGAAAGCGCCGCGCAGTCAATCCAGATGCGGTTCGAAGAACCCCAGCAAGCGGGAGGGCAGCCAGTCCAGCGTGCCGGGGAAGGCGCCGGAAGCGAAGCCGACATGGCCTCCGTGGCGGGGAAATTCCAAGGTGACGCTGGCGGCTACATCGGTTTGACGCGGCAG
Organism: Chromobacterium fluminis; assembly: GCF_011602385.1. Taxonomy (NCBI): domain Bacteria; kingdom Pseudomonadati; phylum Pseudomonadota; class Betaproteobacteria; order Neisseriales; family Chromobacteriaceae; genus Chromobacterium; species Chromobacterium fluminis. The sequence continues at coordinate 56,964 of NZ_JAAOMA010000019.1, forward strand.
CGCCTGCTCCGGCAGGAAGGGGTCGTTGCGCGCGTTCAGCACCAGGGTGGGGAGCGCGATCTGGCCCAGCCGCGGTTTGGCGCTGGCGCTGCGCCAGTAATTGAGCGCGGTGCCGAAGCCGTGGATGGGCGCGGTGACCAGGTCGTCGAACTCGATGAAGGTGCGCGCGCGGCTAAGTTTGCCCTCGTCGAACAGACCGGGATGGCGTTGCAGCGATTCCAAGGCCTTGGGCTTGAGCGTGCCCATGAACATGCGGGTGTAAAGCAGTTTGCCCAGACCCCGGTCCAGTCGGGTGCTGGCCGCCACCAGGTCCAGCGGCGCGGACACCGCCGCTGCCGCGCGCGGCAGCGCCAGCGCGCCTTCGTCCGCCAGGTAGTTGAGCAGCATGCTGCCGCCAAGTGATACCGCGGCGGCGGCCAAGATCGGGAAGCGTTGAGCCAGCCGGCTCAGAATCCAGCGCACCTCGGCGCCGTCGCCGGCGTGATAGGCGCGCGGCAAGGGATTGTCCACGCCGCCGCAGCCGCGAAAATGCGGCACTACGCCATGCCAACCGCGCCGCTGCACCGCCAGCATGAGCGCGCGCGCGTAGTGGCTGTCGCTGCTGCCTTCCAGTCCGTGAAATAGCACCACCAGCGGCGCGCCGGGCCGCCCGGCGACAAAATCCAGCGCGATGCGGGCGCCGTCCGGCGTGTCCCATAGTTCGCGGCGGTAGTCGGGGCGCGGGGTCTTGATCGCCAGCGCCGGCCAGATGGTTTGGGCGTGGCCGCCGCGCAGCCAGGTGGGAGACTGGTAAGCCATGGCTCAGTCCGGCTTTTTCTGAGCCGATTTGGGGCGGAAGGCTTTGACTACCGCTTCATGGGTTTCGATATAGGGGCCGTCCAGCAAATCTATGCAATAGGGCACGGCGGCGAAGATGCCGGGCACTTCCACCTGGCCGTCGGCGTCGCGCAGGCCCTCCAGCGTTTCCTTGATCGCCTTGGGCTGGCCGGGCAGGTTGAGGATCAGCGCCTGCTTGCGGATCACGCCCACCTGGCGCGACAGGATGGCGGTGGGCACGAAGCGCAGGCTGATCTGGCGCATCTGCTCGCCGAAGCCGGGCATCTCGCGGTCCGCCACCGCCAACGTGGCCTCGGGGGTGACGTCGCGGGCGGCCGGGCCGGTGCCGCCGGTGGTCAGCACCAGCTGGCAGCCTTCCTCGTCCACCAGCGCCTTGAGCGCGGCTTCGATTTGCGGCTGTTCGTCCGGGATCAGGCGGGCGACGACGACAAAGGGGCTGGCCAGCGCGGCGGCCAGCCAGTCCCGCAGCGCCGGAATGCCCTTGTCTTCGTACACGCCGCTGCTGGCGCGGTCGGAGATCGAGACCAGGCCTACTTTCAGCATTACTCGTCGTCCTCTTGGTCCTGCTGATGCAGGCGCGGCTTGCCCGGTTCCGGGATCACGTCCTTGACGGCCTGATAGAGCAGGCGGAAGGACTTGGGCGGTTTGTTGTCCTGTTTTTCCTTGCGCGCGTTGCGGATCAGCGTACGCAGTTGCTGCGGATCTGCGGCGGGGAAGTCGGTGACGAAGTTGGCCAGCATCTTGTCGTCTTCCATCAATCGTTCGCGCCAGCGTTCCAGCAGGTGCTGCCAGGCGATGTGCTCGGACGATTCGCCTTTGAGAATTTGCAGGTATTGTTGGATCGGTTCCGGGTCCACATCGCGCATCAGCTTGCCGATGTATTGCAGCTGGCGGCGCAGCGCGCCGTGCGCGGTAAAGCGTTTATAGTCCAGAATAGCGGTGAGGAGGTCTTCCGGCAGCTGCATTTTCTTCAGCGTGTCCTTGGACAGCTCCACCAGTTCGCGGCCCAGGTCTTGCAGCGCATCCATGTCGCGCTTGCGCTGGGATTTGCTGACGTAGCCGTCGTCCGGGCTGTCGTTCTGGTAATGGGTCATCGTTGGCAATTCTCAATCGGTTTTCTCAAGGCTGGTATGATACCGGAAAAGGCCTCCGGCCGTTTCGACCATTGCGAAAGACACTATGGCAGACAAGACATTCAGTTTCAGCCAGGCCGCGCTGGAGGACATCGCCTCCCGCGTCATCGAACTGGCCAAGGCCGAAGGCGCCAGCGCCGCCGAGGCCGACGTTTCCGAAGGACTGGGCCAGACCGTGAGCGTGCGCCTGTCCGAGGTGGAAACCATCGAGTACAACCAGGACAAGGGCGTGGGCGTGACCGTCTACCTGGGGCAGAAGAAGGGCCACGCCAGCACCTCCGATTTTTCCGAAGAAGCGCTGGCGGACACGGTGCGCGCGGCGCGGGATATCGCGCGTTACACCGCCGAGGACCCTTGCGCCGGCCTGGCCGATTCCCAGCTGATGGCCACTGAGTTTCCCGATCTCAGCTTGTACCACCCGTGGGCGCTGCCGGTGGAGGAAGCCATCGAACTGGCCAAGTCCTGCGAGGCCGCGGCGCTGGCGGCCGATCCGCGCATCCGCAATTCCGAGGGCGGCACCGCCTCGTCGCAGTCCAGCCACTTCGCTTACGCCAACAGCCACGGATTCATCGCCGGCTACGCCAGCAGCCGTCACAGTATTTCCGCTGCGGTGGTGGCCGAGGACGGCGGCGCGATGCAGCGCGATTACTGGTATTCGTCGGCGCGCCGGCGTGAGGATCTGGACGCGCCGGAAGCCATCGGCGCCAAGGCCGGCCAGCGAGCGGCGCGGCGACTGGGCGCGCGCAAGGTGAAGACCGGGCAGTATCCGGTGGTGTTCGAGGCGCCGATAGCCGCCTCGCTGCTCAGCCACTTGGTGGCCGCCATCAGCGGCGGCAGCCTGTACCGCAAATCGTCCTTCCTATTGGATTCGCTGGGCAAGCCGGTGATGTCGGCCAATGTCACCATAGACGAAGACCCCTTCTTGCTGCGCGGCATGGCCAGCGGCGCCTTCGACAACGAGGGCGTGGCCACGGTGGCGCGCCGGCTGGTGGACAAGGGGGTGTTGCAGGGTTATATGCTGGGCAGTTACTCTGCGCGCAAACTGGGCATGCAGACCACCGGCAACGCCGGAGGCGCGCATAATCTGGTCGTGCATTCCACCGGCGAAAGCCTGGAGGAACTGCTGCGAACCATGGGCACCGGCCTGCTGGTGACCGAGCTGCTGGGCCAGGGCGTCAACACCGTGACCGGCGATTACTCGCGCGGCGCGGCCGGCTTCTGGGTGGAGCGCGGCGTGATCGTGCACCCGGTGGAGGAAATCACCATCGCGGGCAATCTGCGCGAGATGTTCATGCAGATAGACGCGGTGGGCAACGACGTGCTGGAGCGCGGCGGCCGGCAGATGGGCTCGGTGCTGTTGCGCAGCATGATGGTGGCCGGCGAGGCCTGAGAACCTGTTCAATGTCTGCTGCGCATCGGCGATACTGCGTTAAAAACCGCTTCGAAATGCTCATGTACCGTATGTACATTCCGCTTTCTCAGCGGTTTTCGCCTTGTCTCGCTCTTGCTCGCGAGACTTTGAACAGGCTCTGAGGCCGGCGATGGCGGATCTGTTCGCGCCGGAAGAGGGCGGCTGGCTGGAGCGCCTATCGCCCGGCGCCGCCTTATTGCATCGCCGCGCCTGCGAGATCGACGCCGTCTTGCTGGCGGAAGTGGAAGCGGTGCTACGGCAAGCGCCGCCGCGCGGCATGCAGACGCCGGGCGGACGGGCGATGTCGGTAGCCACTTCCAGCTGCGGCGCTTGCGGCTGGGTGTCCGACGCGCGCGGCTACCGCTACGCCGAGCGTGACCCCGGCAGCGGCCAGCCTTGGCCGGCGATGCCGGCCTTGTTGCGCGCCCTGGCCGAGGAGGCCGCCGCCGAGGCCGGCTTCCCCGGCTTCGAGCCGGACGCCTGCCTGATCAATTGCTATGCGCCGGGCGCCAAGATGTCCTTGCATCAGGATAAGGACGAGCGCGACTTCGGCGCGCCCATCGTGTCCGTGTCGTTGGGCTTGCCGGCGATCTTCCTGTTTGGCGGCCTTAGCCGCGCCGAGCGTCCCGGCCGCGTAGAGCTGGCTCATGGCGACGTGTTGGTGTGGGGCGGGCCGGACCGAATGCGTTTCCACGGGGTGTTGCCGGTGGCGGACGGGATGCACCCGTTGCTGGGGCGGCGCCGCATCAATCTGACTTTTCGCAAGGCGCGCTGATCCATGGCTGAACCGGCCGACTCCACTTCGTTGTCTGTATCCCTGTCCTTGCCCGAGGATTTCCGTCGGGAGGACTTCATGGCTTTCCACCGCCGCGACGCTCAGGAGCTATCCGAGCGGGTGACGGCGGACGGTTTGCGCAAGGGCTTGCTGTGGCGCGGCGCGCCGGCCTGCCTTGGCATGGATTTCGCCGCGGACACGGTGCGGGTAGGCCTGGATGCGGATACGCCGCCGCGGGTCGGCGACGAGGCCGTGTTGATAAGCATGGCGCGCCGCATGCTAGGGCTGGAACAGCCGGTGGCGGATTTCGAGCGCGCGCATCGCGGCCATCCCCAACTGGCGGGGCTGCTCGCCGCGCGTCCCGGTTTGCGCGTGCCGCAGACCACCACCCCGTTTGAGGCGCTGGTTTGGGCGGTCACGGGCCAGCAGATCAGCGTGCATGCCGCGATTTCGCTGCGGCGCAGGCTGATGCAGTTGGTCGGCAACCGTCACAGCGGCGGCCTGCTATGCCACCCGTCGCCGCAGCAGGTGGTGGAACTGGAGCCGGATCAACTGGGGCTGGCCGGCTTCTCTCGCGCCAAAACCCGAACCTTGCTGGAACTGAGCCGGCAGACGGCAGACGGCGGCCTGCCCTTGCAAGACTGGCTGGACGACGGCGCGCCGGAGGAAATCGCCGCGCGGCTGCTGGCCTTGCCCGGCATCGGCCCGTGGACGGTCAGCTACGCGCTGTTGCGCGGCTATGGCTGGCTGGACGGTTCGCTGCACGGGGACGTGGCGGTGCGGCGCGGCCTGCAGCGCTTGCTGGAACGGGCCGAGGCGGTGTCTCCGCGCGAGACCGAGCAGTGGCTGCAAGGCTTCGCGCCGTGGCGCGCGCTGGTGGGGGCGCATTTATGGGCGATGCAGACGGCGGCCGCTTATTGAGCCTGTACTACCGATTTCCGCCGTGAGGGCTTGGCGCTGGCCGCGACGTTTGACTATGCCTAAATAGAACAAGAGGCCGTGCGGCGTCCGGAGAACCGGTCCGCCGCCAATATAGCCACGCGAGGTGCGGGATGGGGAGGCAATCCGATATCGGACTGGTATTGTCGGGCGGCGGCGCGCGCGCGGCTTACCAAGTGGGGGTGTTGCTGGGAATCTCCCGGCTGCTGCCGGATGCGCGCGTCAACCCCTTTCCCATCATCTGCGGCACGTCGGCCGGGGCGATCAACGCGGTGGCGCTGGCCTCCGGCGCCGGCAATTTCAACCTGGCGGTATCCACGCTGGCGCAGATGTGGAAACAGCTACACATTCAGGATGTCTACGACGCCAGTTCCGGTTATTTTCTGAAGACCTTTTTGCATTTCGGCCTGTCGGTGATGTCCGGCGGCCGTCTGTGGCGCAACCCCAAAAGCTTTCTCGACAACGCCCCGCTGCGTGAACTGCTGACCAAGGTCATGGTGTTCGAGGGCATAGACCATTCTGTTCGCCACGGTGCGCTCAAGGCGCTGGCGCTGACGGCCTCGTGTTACACCACTGGGATGTCGGTCACCTTTTTCCAGGGCGCGGACAGCTTGGAGGAGTGGGAGCGCTATCAGCGGCTGGGCATGCGCGAGCGCATCAATATCGAGCACATGATGGCCACCTCGGCCATTCCCTTGATTTTCCCCTCGGTGTGCATAGGGGAGAAGTTTTACTGCGACGGCGCGGTGCGTCAGTTGTCGCCCTTGTCGCCGGCCTTGCACCTGGGGGCGGAAAAGCTGTTCGTGGTTGGCTTGGCCAGCAAGCGGCCGGACACCATAGAACGCCGCCACAGCGGTTTTTATCCGTCGCCGGCGCAGATTTTCGGCCATCTGCTCAACAGCGTGTTCATCGACAGCATGTCGGTGGACATGGAGCGGCTGACCCGGGTCAACCATACCGTGTCGCTGTTGCAAAGCCACGAAGAGTTGGCGCGCCAGACTCAGTTGCGCAAAGTGGATATCTTCATGCTCAACCCCAGCAAATCGCTGGAGGGCATCGCCTACAAGCACACCCGGCTGTTCCCGCCCTTGCTGCGCTTCCTGATGAAGGGCACCGGGGCCACCCGTCACCGGGGCACCGCCTTGGCCACGTATTTGCTGTTTGAGCCGGGCTATACCCGCGAGTTGATCGCCTTGGGCTATAAGGATGCCTTGCATCAGAAAGAGGCTATCCGCCGTTTCCTGGAACTTTAAGCCCCGGCGCGGTTCTGAATCCTCCATGTTGTATGGCACAATCATGCGCCATGACGTTTTACCGCCAAACATTGAGGAAGATATGGGCTTGAGCAACCGACAAGGTTTTCTGCTGATCGCCGCCGCCTGCGCCGGCGCGATGGGTTTCGCACTATTCGCGCAGTACCAGTTGGGCCTGGAGCCTTGCCCGCTGTGCATTTTCCAGCGCATCGGCGTGATCGCCGCCGGCGTCGTCGCCTTGTTGGCGGCTTTGGTCAACCCCGGCCGTTGCGGCGTCAGGGCCTGGGGCGGATTGACGATTCTGGCCGCTTTGGGCGGCCTGTCGGTGTCGCTACGCCAACTGTGGCTGCAACACTTGCCGGCAGACCAGGTCCCGGCCTGCGGTCCCGGCCTGGAGTTCCTGATGGAGTCCTCGCCGTTGATGGAAGTGATTTCCAAGGTCTTGAAGGGCAGCGGCGAGTGCGCCACCGTGGACTGGACCTTTCTGGGAATGGCGATGCCGTTCTGGGTAGCGGTGTTCTTCGTTGGCGTGATTGGCTTCGCCGGCTGGCTGCTGGCGCGCAAGTCGGCCTGATAGAGCATTGTCGTGCAGTGCAGGCCGCCTTGGGCGGCCTTTTTCTTGGGGCCATGATCTTATTGCATGCTTAAGATGTAAATAATAATGCCATCATCGGAAATCGCGCGGCCGGCAGACGCGCGTGTGCTTTTATCGCCACAGCCGGAATTTATTTAAGTTGTTGATTTTAAATGGACGTGTGGTCCTCCGGTCTTGGGAAGGGGGCCGGCGACCACCGCCAATCTCTTTGTAGCGCCCGCTGCGGCAGCTTAGGGGCGCGCGCCGCGACCGGCGAGCGCACTACAAGGGGGTAAGGAGATGAAACGCAGCTATCTGGCGGTTGCCGCGGCGGGCATGGGCTTGGGCATGGGCGCTTGGGCGGAGGAGGCCGTCACGCTGGAGCGGGTGACGGTGACCGGCTCCAATATCAAGCGCATCGGCAAGGAAAAGGCCCTGGCGGTGGAGGTGATCAAGAAAGAGGATATCGACAAGACCGGCGCGTCCACCGTGATCCAGTTGCTGGACCGGCTGCCGTCGGTGGGCAGCTTGCTGGCTGGCACCAACTCCGGCAGCTTCGCCGCCGGCGCGGCCACAGCCGGTTTGCGCGGCATGAGCTCCAAGTATGTGCTGGTATTGCTGAACGGCCGTCGCTTGCCCAATTACGCGATGTTCATTAGCGGTACCGACGCCTTCGTCGATCTGAATACCCTGCCGCTGTCGGTGATTGAGTCGGTGGAGATTCTGCGGGACGGCGCATCGGCCATTTACGGCTCCGACGCGGTGGCTGGCGTGATCAACTTCAAAACCCGGCGCAATTTCCGGGGCGCCGAGGCGACGCTGCGCGGCGGCGGCAATCTGGATGGAGACGGCATTGAGCAGGGGCTGAACTTGAGTGGCGGCTTCGGCGATTTGGAGCGGGACGGCCAGAACCTGCTGCTGTCTTTCGACGTTTATCATCGCGAGCCGGTGTTCAGCCGCAACCACGACGCCACCCGCAGCAACGATTACCGTTTTCAGGGCGGGCCGGATCTGCGCAGCGGCGCGCAATGGGGGTATTGGAACGACCGCACGCCGAACGCCGATAGAAGCAACGCGCTGGCCAAGCCCTTGCCCGGTTGCCCGCCGTGGCGGCAGAGCACCCGGCCCAGCGGCGCGAAGTTGTGCGTGTCCGATGTCGATGAGCTGGGCACGCAGCTGTCCCCGCGGACCAGCCGCTACGGCTTGATGGCCAATTACACCAAGCGCTTGAGCGGCGACGCCGAGTTCTTCGCCGAGCTGGGCGTGAACCGTAGCCAGACGCCGCTGGATGGCGGCTATTCCTTTGTCCAGACCATCGTCAGGCCAAGTTGGGCGATTTATCCGCGGGACGGCGGCCTGGCATCGGTATATCCGGACTTCAAACCCACCGACAATTTGCAGATCACCCGCAATCTGTCGGAGAACGGCCGACGGCTCAACGAGGTTACCAGCGACACGTATCGCGCGGTGCTGGGCGGGCGCGCCTTGTGGCGCGACTGGGATCTGGAGAGCTCGCTGAACTTGGGTTTGAACAAGGTGGAGGCGAGGCAGAGCAATGTGGTGCTCAGCGACGACTTTCTCGCCATGCTGCAGAACGGCGTCGACGGGCAGCCGCTTTACAACCCGTTCTCGCAGCACAACGACGCCGCCGCGCTGCGACCGTATCTGACCACCATCGCCAATATGTCCTCGTCGCGTTTGTCGGCGTTCGAATTCAAGGCCAGCAACGACGAATGGTTCAGGCTGCCGGCCGGCCCCGTCGGCTTCGCCGCCGGTCTGCAGTGGTCGCATGAATCGATAGACGCGCAGCCGGACCCGCTGCTGCAAACCGGCAAGATCATGAATTTCGCCGTACAGCAGAGCCTGCGGGCCAGCCGTTCGGTGCTGTCCGCTTTCAGCGAAGTCAATTTGCCGGTGTTGAAGAATCTGGAGGTTCAACTGGCGGTGCGCGCCGATCGCTACAACGATTTCTGCGACACCTTCAACCCCAAACTGGCTTTTTCCTTCCGTCCCTGGGAGCCGGCGATGCTGCGCGGCTCCGTCACCACCGGTTTCAAGGCGCCGACGCTGCCTCAGTTGTACGCATCGCGCCAGGCCTACACTTCGGTGTACGACTACGCGCAGTGCGCCGACCGCGGCATCGCCCGCGAACGCTGCGGCCTGGCCAGTAATCAGCTGCGCAGCGGCGGCAACCCGGGGCTGAATCCGGAGGAGTCGCGGAACTACGCGCTGGGCCTGGTGCTGCAGCCGACTCCGGCGCTGTCGGCCACCGTGGATTGGTACCGGATCGAGGTGTCCAACACCGTGCAGTCGCTGGATCCGCAATACGTGCTGGACAATCCGGACCGTTTTCCCGGTTTTGTGGTGCGCAAGCCCGCCGATCTTCCCGGCGTGAGGGGCGATATCGACTACATTTCCGCGCCGTACATGAATATCGGCAAGACCCGGACTTCCGGTCTCGACATCGATGTGCAGTACGACTGGTCGCTGGGCGTTTACGGCAAGCTCAAGTTCCGCAACGCGCAAAGCCGCATCTTCAGTTACCAGGAATCGCAGACCGAGACCGATCCGATGCTGGAGTACGCCGACTACGGCGCGCAGCCGCGTTGGAAAAACGTCTTCGAAGTGAGTTACAACCGGGGCGGCTATTCTTTGGGGCTGACGGCGCGCAGCTACGCCTCCTTCAAGAATTTGTATTCCCAGCTGTATCGCAATGCCGGGGACGTGAAGGAGAGGGTGGGATCCTACACCGCGCTGGATCTCAATTTCGGCTTGAAGCCGAGCAAGGGCTTCAGCGTCAGCGGCGGCATCCGCAATCTGGGCAACCGGATGCCCAGCTACGCCACCGGCGCCGGCTTCAGCGGCGGGGCGGCCGCTTATTCCGGTCCCGCCACCGACTTATGGGGAAGGATGTTGTACCTGTCCGGCCGTTACGCGTTCTAGGAAGGCGGGTAGGCGGAGGCATTGCGAGGCGAGGCCGGCGGGGCGCGGGCCGGGATCAGCGCTGGTGCTGCGGCGTCAAGGTATCGGGGGCGGGGCTGACCGCGTTGCGGCCGGAGCGTTTGGCGATGTAGAGCGCGCTGTCGGCGTCTTCATAGAAAGTGCGGCCGTTGTCGTCCGTTTCCGGCACCCGGGCGGCGACGCCTATGCTGCAGGTGACTTTGCGCAGGGGGCTCTTCAAATGAGGCAGCTCCAGTTCTTCCAGTTGTGCGCGGAAGCCTTCCGCCGCGGCTACCGCCTGGTCCTGGCCGCATTCTTCCAGCAGCACGCCGAACTCTTCTCCGCCCAGCCGCGCCACGATGTGGCGACGGGTGCTGAAGTAGGCGTTCAGCTCTTGCGCCAGCCTTTGCAGGATCAGATCGCCGGCGTAATGGCCGTAGTGATCGTTGTAACCTTTGAAGTTGTCCACATCCAGGATCAAGAGCGCCAGCGTTTTGCCGGCGGCGCGGTGCTTGTCCAGCGTCGGCGCCAGGATCTCGTCGAAGTGTCGGCGGTTGTAAAGCCCGGTGAGGCCGTCTGTGTTGGCCTGCAACAAAAGCTTGGATTGCCGCGACACGAAGCGGACGCTGCCGGCCAGCCACAACAGGATGGCAGTGGTGACGCCGCTCCAGAAAACCGAAGCCAGCGTCAGCAGCAAGACGCTGAGCACCAGCACGCCACAGGAGGCCAGCAGATAGGCCGGCAGAATGCCTTGGCGGTGTTTGTAGCGGCAGAGCAGCAAGTCCAGCAACAAGATGGCCAGCGCGTTGATGACGGCCTTCCATCCCAGCGGCAGCGGCACCGGGGTGTTGTCCTGTTGCAGCCCGTAGAGCAGGAAGGCGTTGATTTCCACGCCGGGCATGCCGCGGTTGTTGGCCGACAGCGGCGTGGCGTGGATGTCGCCCAGGCCGGTGGCGGTGGCGCCCACCAGGACGATCTTGCCGGCAAAGAAGGACGGAGGCAGCTGATTGAGCGCGTCGATGTAGGATACCTGCTGGAACGGCGTTGGGCCGGACAGATAGGGCACCATCACCGGGTCTTCGCGCAGCCAGCTGCCGGGTTTGCCATGCGGCATCGCCATTTTCTGCTGCTCGGACTGACGCTGGCCATTGGCCAAGTCCAGCACCGCCTGCGCGAAATTGGGGTGGTGGGGAGAGCCCAGGCCTGCTTTCAGATAGACGCGGCGTATCACGCCGTCGCTGTCCAGCTCGTAGTCGGTGTGGCCCAGGCCGGCGCTGGCCGCGGCGATGCCGGGCAAGGGGCGGGTCTCGGTCAGACGGTTGTCCTGCATTTCCGGAAACACCGGACTGATGACTTTGCCGTTGCGGCGGATGGCGTCGGCCAGCGCTTGATCCGATTCCGGCATATTGTGCGAGGGCTCGGCCAACACAATGTCCAGGCCCACGGCCTTGGCCTGCGCCAGCTTGTCCACCAACTGGGCGTGATACTCGCGCGGCCAGGGCCAGCGGCCCAGTTCCGACAAGCTGCGCTCGTCCACCGCGATGACGACGATGTCGCTGGTCTGGGTATGGTTGGACTTGATCCGTATCAGTCCGTCGTACAGCCAGAAGTCCAGCCGCAGCAATAGGCCGGAGAGAGTCAGCAGGGCCGCGAGCAGGGCCAGCAAAAAAGGCAACAAGCGCAGAATCTTGTCGCGATAGTAAGTTAGCATGTTGCCATTCTAGGGAAGTTTTCCGGGAAGAGTGAGCATTTCTTGCTCTTCCGTCGCCAAGTAGCCGTGCTCTCCTTCTATCTTGACGCTTGCCTTGTATTGTCCGGCTGGCAAGGCTTCCAGCGCCTTTAGCTCCCATTGTGGCCTGTCGCTGCTCAGCGAGAACGGCTGCGCGTTGGCGGCCTGGGCAGCGGTGAGCGTCAGCGTGTAGCGCGCGTGCGCAATGGGATAGGGGCGGGCCGCCAGCACCGGGGTGGTTTTGTCCAGACGGCTGAGCCAGCCCTTGGACTCCACTTTTTGCGCGGCGGAGAAAGGGCCCGGTTGGCCTTGCGCGTCCAGCCGCGCCAGCCTCCAGTACCAGATGCCGGACTCCGGCAATTCGGCTTTGAACTCGGCCTCGGTCACGGTCTGTTCCAGCAGCGGCTGGGCGAAATCCGGCTGGCGCGAAATCTGCAGCCGCAGCGGTCGTTCCGCGCTGGCATCTACCCGCAAAGGCAGGGATTTGCCGCGCAGCTGGATGCCGTCCGCGTGCGTGAATAACAGCGGTGGCAGCGGGTAGGCTTGCAGCTTGAAGCTGCGCGTGCTGTCGTAGCCTTCCAGGCCGGAGCGGTTCTTGGCGCGGACGTGCAGCACGTAATCGCCGTTGCCCGGCAGGCGTGGATAGTAGCGCGGCGCCTGCAGCTGGCGCTCGGCCAGGCGCTTCTTGCCGCTCAGCGTCACGCGGTAGGAGGCGGCGCGCTCGTCGCGCTGCCACTCCAGCGGCGGCGGGTTGAATTGGTTGTTGTCCGCCACGGTGGACAGGTCCGGCGGAGGCGGCAATTCCTCGGGCTTGCTAGGTCCGCTTTTGCGGCTGGACAGGGTGCCGAAGCCGGCCGGCACGTCCACCTTGCGGCGGCGGCCCTTGACCTCTACGCTTCCTTTGAGCACTTCCGCCAAAGTGTCTTCGCCGCCGGAGGCGTTGACGCGGAATTCTGTGCCGCGCACGGTGGTGACCGCCGAGGGGGTGCGGATCTCGTAGCGGCTGGGCATCAAGATGTTGGGAATCACCGAATTGCCGGTGCTGCCGTTGTTCAGCTTGATCTGAGACTGGATTGCCCCGGTGCTGGGATAGTAGACCTGAGTTTGCAGGCTTAAGTCCGTGTTGGCGTTGATTACCAGCGAAGAGCCGTCGACGAAGCGCAGTTTGATCATGGCGTCGTTTCCGGTCGTGAAACGGGTGCCTTTGGGGTATTTTTTTCCCACCGCCAGATCCAGCGGCTTGCCCTTGGCGTCGGTCGCGGTGGGCTCTCCGGACATTTCTTCCAGCGTGGCGTCGGATTGCGCTTGCTTGATCCAGGGGTAGGGGACCCGCAAGATGCTGCCGGGGATCAGCCGATAAGGATTGGCGATGCGATTTCTGGCTTGCAGCTTCGGCACATAAGCGGGAGACGACAAATGCTCGGCCGCCAGCGACCACAGATTATCGCCGTTTTTGACCGTATATTCCCAGATGGCCTTGTCGGCGGGGTCGCCTGCCAGGGCCAGCGTGCTGGCGAAGCAGCCAGTCGCCAGGATTAAATTGCGCATAGTTGAATCTCTTTATATGGAATGCAGAAAGTCAACCAAAAGTATCACCGTAGCCTAGACGCATTGCAAGCTGATAAGCAATAGAATGGTAGTTGTTTGTCCTAAATTGGGAGATAAGCGAATGCTAGTTTGAAATATGCGACGCAAAATGCAAAAAAGCAGCCTAAAGGCTGCTTCTTTGCAATGCTTGGCGGAGTGGACGGGACTCGAACCCGCGACCCCCGGCGTGACAGGCCGGTATTCTAACCAACTGAACTACCACTCCAGCAATTGGTGGGCGGTACTGGACTCGAACCAGCGACCCCTGCCGTGTGAAGGCAGTGCTCTACCAACTGAGACTAACCGCCCGAAACTGTTGCACCGCACCACCTGCGGGTGCGCTTTTAATACTGTTGGCGGAGTGGACGGGACTCGAACCCGCGACCCCCGGCGTGACAGGCCGGTATTCTAACCAACTGAACTACCACTCCAACCGTAAAACTTTGGTGGGCGTTGACGGAGTCGAACCGCCGACATTCTGCTTGTAAGGCAGACGCTCTACCAACTGAGCTAAACGCCCGAATCCGGGTACTGCTTCAATACTGTTGGCGGAGTGGACGGGACTCGAACCCGCGACCCCCGGCGTGACAGGCCGGTATTCTAACCAACTGAACTACCACTCCAACCGTAAACTTTGGTGGGCGTTGACGGAGTCGAACCGCCGACATTCTGCTTGTAAGGCAGACGCTCTACCAACTGAGCTAAACGCCCTGAATCCTTTTCGCTGCTGCGTTTGCGTTTCAGCGAGGAGGCGAATTAAAACACAGGGTTTAAGCTTGCGCAAGTGGTCTGTCGGCAAATTTTTGCAAGCAACGGCAATTTCGAATAAAAGCTCCAAAATTTAATGTTTTTGTCAGACAGAAAGGTGACGCCGACTTTGCCGCTAAGGTATCATGCCGCCATTAGCTATTTATCGGATGACGTTAAGAATGAAGCCGACCTTTCTCGATTTTGAGCAGCCTATTGCCGAGCTCGAGAACAAAATAGAAGAACTTCGCTATGTCCAGGACGATTCTGTGCTGGACATCTCCGAGGAGATCGCGCGCTTGCAGAAGAAGAGCCAGGACTTGACCAAGACGCTCTACGCCAAGCTCACGCCGTCTCAAATCGCCATGGTGGCGCGCCATCCGCAGCGCCCTTACGCGCTCGACTATATAGAGAGTATTTTCACCGACTTCGAAGAGCTGCACGGCGACCGCTCGTTTGCCGACGACGCCGCCATTGTGGGCGGCCTGGCTCGTTTCAACGGTCAGTCGGTGATGGTCATCGGTCAGCAGAAGGGCCGGGACACCAAGGAAAAGATCCGCCGCAATTTCGGCATGCCGCATCCGGAAGGCTATCGCAAGGCCCTGCGCCTGATGAAGCTGGCCGAGAAGTTCGGCATCCCGGTGGTCACCTTGGTGGACACCACCGGCGCATGGCCCGGCATCGGCGCGGAAGAACGCGGCCAATCCGAAGCCATTGGCCGCAATCTCTATGAAATGACCCGCTTGCGCGTGCCTGTCATCGTCACGGTGATAGGCGAGGGCGGTTCGGGCGGCGCTTTGGCCATCGCGGTGGGCGATTGCGTCAATATGCTGCAATACGCTACTTACTCGGTGATTTCGCCGGAAGGCTGCGCCTCCATCTTGTGGAAGACCGCCGAGCGCGCGTCCGACGCCGCGGAAGCCCTGGGCATCACCGCGCCGCGCTTGAAAACCCTGGGCTTGATCGACCGCGTGGTCAATGAGCCGGTGGGCGGAGCGCATCGCGATCACGCTCAGATGATGGCGACGCTGAAGCGCGTGCTGCAGGAAGAGTTGAAAGACTTGACCGGCAAGCCGATCGACGAGTTGCTGAAAACCCGTTTCGACAGATTGATGAGTTATGGCCGCTTCAAGGAAGCCGCAGCCTGACCCGCTCGAATCTCTGTTAAGCCATTGGCCGGACGAATTGTCCGGCCAATGTGCTTTTGAGGTGGGCTTGAGCGGCGGCCTGGATTCGGTGGCGCTGCTGGCGCTGCTGTGCCGCGCGCGCGAGCGCCGTCCGGAGCTGGAGATCCGCGCGGTGCATGTGCACCACGGGCTGAGCCCGAACGCCGACGCCTGGGCCGAGCACTGCCGCGCCTTGTGCGCGTCGCTGGGCGCGCCTTTGCGGGTGGAGCGGGTAAGCTTGATCTTGAACGGCGGCGACAGCCTGGAAGCGGTGGCCCGCGAGGCGCGCTACCAGGCGTATCGGCGCTCCGCCGCCGGCGTGGTGGTCTTGGCGCATCATCTGGATGATCAGGCGGAAACCGTGCTGCTGCAATTGCTGCGCGGCGGCGGCGCGCGCGCCTTGGCGGCGATGCCAGCCTTACGCAAGCTGGACGCGGAGGGCCCCTGGTTGTGGCGGCCCTTGCTGGGCTTGCGCAGGCGGCAGCTGGAGGACTTTGTCCAGGCTCAGGGCCTGAGCTGGGTGGAGGACGAGAGCAATCAGGACGAGCGTTGGCGGCGCAATTTGCTGCGCCAGCGCTTGCTGCCGCAACTGGAGGCGGCGCTGCCGGATTATCGCCGGCATCTGACGCGATCGGCCGGCTTGCTGGCGGACGCCGCCGCGGTGTTGGACGAGGTGGCGGCGCAGGATCTGGCCGCTTGCCGGCGCGAAGGCGGCCTGGACCTGACTCGCTGGCGCGGCTTGTCCGCTGCCAGGCAACGCCAGACGCTGCTGGCCTGGTTGCGCGGCCTGGCCTGGCCGGCGCCGGAGCCGGATGCGCTAGCGGAGTTTCAGCGCCAGGCGCTGGAGGCCGGCGCCGCCAGTTGTCCGCGGCTAAGTCTAGCGCGGGGCTTGTTGTACCGTTACCGCGACGGCTTGTTCGCCTTGCCGGCGCTGCCGGCGCCGGCGGCCATGGCGCTTGGACCGGTGGACCCGGCGACGGAGCGCGTGGCGACGGAGTGGGGCGGGGCGTTGAGTTGGGATTGGCGGCCGCGCGGCCTGCCGGCGGATACACTGGCGCGAGGCTTGATTCTGCGGTCGCGCGAGGGCGGCGAGCGCTTGGCGTCAGGGGTGGGGCGCAAGCCTGTGAAGAGTTTTTTGCAGGAGGCGGGCATTGCGCCGCCCTTGCGCGAGCGCTGGCCGCTGCTGTGCGACGCCGACGGGCGTCTGCTGGCACTGCCCGGCGTGGCGGTGGATTCCGAACAGGCCTCCGAGCCGGGCTGGTGGCCGCAGTGGCGGCCGCTGCCGACGGAGCCGCGCTGATGTGAAAACGCCTGCCAATCCGGCAGGCGTTTTTATTGGGCGGCGCTCAGCGGCAGGCTGACGATGCCCTCATCGTCCAGCCGCAGATAGCCGCCCTGGTCGCCATGCCAATCCTGAATCACCCAACGCTCGGATTCGCCGTGTTGGTGGGCCGCGGGGCGGTGGGTGTGGCCGTGGATCAGCGTCGGCCAGTCGTGGGCGGCCAGCAGCGCTTCGACGGCGTCGGTGGCGACGTCCGAAATCTCGCTCAGCCCGTTTTGCCGCTTGGCCATTTCGCTTTGCTGACGCGCTTGGCGCGCGATCGCGTGGCGCTCCGCCAGCGGCCGAGCCAGCATCGCTTGCTGCCACTGAGGGTTGCGGCTGACGGCCCGAAACTGCTGGTAGGCGGTGTCGCCGGTGCATAGCGCGTCGCCGTGGCTGAGCAGGCAGCGGCGGCCATGGGCTTCAATCAGCGTCGGGTCGGACAGCAGCCGCGCGCCGCTGCGTTGACAGAATCCCTCGCCCAGCAGGAAGTCGCGGTTGCCGTGCATCACGTACAGCGGCGTGGCGGTGGCGAAGGCGCGCATCGCGGCTAGCGGCGTTTCCAAGAACGGCGAATCGTCGTCGTCGCCCACCCAGTATTCGAACAGATCGCCCAGGATGTAGAGCGCGTCGATCCGGCCTTGCCAGGCTTGCAGCGTGTCCAGAAACAAACGGTTCAGCGCCGGAGTGTCGTCCGCCAGGTGCAGATCGGAAATGAAGTGAATGGCCATGTCGCGTGCGGATGAGTTGAAGCCCGGCCGGACGGCCGGGCTGGGAGCGCGCCGCGCGTTGCGCGGCGTCGGCGAATCAAATGATTTCGGCTTTCTCGATCACCACGGCTTCCGCCGGCACGTCCTGATACGGGCCGCTGCGACCGGTGCGCACCGCCTTGATGCTGTCCACTACGTCCTGGCCTTCCACTACCTGGCCAAACACGGCGTAGCCCCAGCCTTGGGCGCTTTCCGATTTGAAATCCAGGAAGTCGTTGTCGGACACATTGATGAAGAACTGGGCGGATGCCGAGTGCGGGTCCATGGTGCGGGCCATGGCCACGGTGTAGGCCTTGTTGGCCAGGCCGTTATTGGCTTCGTTCTCGATCGGCGCGTTGGTCGGCTTTTGCGACATGTCGGCGGTGAAGCCGCCGCCCTGGATCATGAAGCCGTTGATCACGCGGTGGAAGATGGTGCCGTCGTAATGGCCGCTCTTTACGTACTCTTCAAAGTTGGCGGCGGTTTTCGGGGCCTTGTCGGCGAACAGTTCCAGCACGATGGCGCCGAAGTTGGTGGTCAGTTTGATCATGGTGTTTCCTTGATGACGGGCGGGCCGCCGCGCGGCCAGCCGGTATGAAAGAGGTTGTAGAGAAGCTTAAGGCTTGATGGTGACTTTCTGGATCACAATGGGCTCGAACGGCACGTCGCCCATGCCGTTCATGCTGCCGGTGCGGGTCTTGGCGATGCGGTTGACCACGTCCATGCCGCGGGTCACTTTGCCGAACACCGCATAGCCGGCGCCCTGGGGCGTCGGGGATTTATAGTCGAGGAAGTCGTTGTTGGCCACATTGATGAAGAACTGGGCAGTGGCGGAATTCGGGTCCGCGGTGCGGGCCATGGCGATGGTGCCGATGCTGTTCTTCAGCCCGTTGCTCGCCTCGTTGGCGATGGCGGCGCGGGTGGGTTTCTGGCTCAGCTTGGTGTCGAAGCCGCCGCCCTGGATCATGAAGCCGTCGATCACGCGGTGGAACACGGTGCCGTTGTAGTGGCCGGCCTTGGCGTAGGCGACGAAGTTTTCCACGGTTTTGGGGGCTTTGGCCGAGTCCAGAGCAATCTCGATATTGCCCTTGTTCGTGGTCATTTCCACTGTCGGCGAGGCCAGGGCCACGGCGGGCAGCGCGCTCAACGCCAGCATGCTCAGCATTCGTTTCATGGTTGCTTTATTCAACAGGGTTATGAGGAGCCGCCAATATTAGCACAGCCTTTTGATTCAGCGCATGGCGCGGTCTGCTTATGCTTTTGGCCTAAGGCGGACTTCTTGTTTTTTTAAAAAATAGTATTTAGACTCCACTCCCTAAAAATTGTGTGATCGCTATCTATTTGGGTGGCATATTTTCGCACGCAAGCTCGGTTTCCAATAACAAAGGCGGCAGCAGCCGCCGGGGTAGATATAAAAAAATGAAAGCATTCGCACCTTCCTCCGTTCGCCTTATTCCCGCGCTGGTGGCCGGCCTTCTGGCCGCCGCGCCGTTGGCTCACGCCGCCGGTTTCCAATTGTCCGAGCAGAGCGTGGCAGGCCTGGGCCGCGCCCACGCCGGCGCCGGCATGGTGGGCGACGACCTGTCCGCCGTATTCTATAACCCGGCCGGCATGACCTTGATTGAAGGCACTCAGGTACAGGGCGGTTTCACTTACGCCGAAATCGACGCGCCGTTTGAAGGCAAGGGCGGCTTCCCGGGCGCGCGCCAAGGCAGCGACAACGGCCGTGCCAAGGCCGAGGTGATCCCCAACGCCTATCTGGTGCATCAGTTGAACGACCGCGCCCGCCTGGGCCTGGGCATCACCGTGCCCTTCGGCCTCGGCGCCAGTTATGACGACAACTGGGTAGGCCGCAACCACGGCATTTCCAGTTCCATCATGACCGTGGACTTCAACCCGTCCTTCGCTTACAAGCTGGACGACAAGTGGAGCTTCGGCGCCGGCGTGTCGGCTCAATACGCCAAGGCTGATTTGAAACAAGGGGCCTTTTTGCCTGGCGCTACTGGCGAGATCGATGCTGACAGCTGGGCCTATGGCTACAACCTGGGCCTGATGTATGCGTTCAATCAGGACAACCGCGTTGGCCTGTCCTATCGCTCCAAGCTGCACCATAAGGCGCGCGGCGACTATACCGCGAGCGGTTTCAATCGCCTCGGTATTCCGGGCATGTCCAATTTGGACGGGGTGCATGCCGGCGGCGCCGACGTCACCACGCCGGAATCGCTGCTGCTGTCCGGTTTTAGCCGTCTGAACAGTAAATGGGCCTTGAGCGCCACCGCGCGCTGGACCAACTGGAGCCGCTTCGACCAACTGGTGATCAAGGGCAACCCGAAAGCCGAGACCGTCATCAACAACCACTGGAAAGCCAGCTGGCTGTTCTCGGTGGGCGCCGATTACAACTTCAACGAGCAACTGACGCTGCGCAGCGGCGTGGGTTATGAAACCAGCCCGGTGCGCGACGCCAGCTACCGCAATCCGCTGATTCCGGACACCGACCGCGTCTGGCTGAGCCTGGGTGCCAGCTACAAGGCCAGCAAGCAGCTGACCGTGGACGCCGGCTACACTTATTTGATGGGCGTGGGCGACCGCGACATCAACCATACCGCAGTGAGTCCATTTGGTAACGGCGACACGCTGCAAGGCTCTTACAGCTCCATCCGCGGCCACCTGCTGGGCGTGCAGATGCAGTACAAGTTCTAATTCAAGAAAGCATGGCTTTCGTGCCGCCGCCGGCTTCGCCCGCGGCGGTTTTTTCATGTCCGGGGGTGCGGTTTGTCCGGCGGCAGGCTAGAGTAGGGCGCTGTGTTTCACTGAGCGTCCATTCCCATGTCCGTTGTCCCCTCCCCATGGCTGCGGCTGAGCCCGCTGGCCGGCCTGTTGCCCTATCTGCGTCCGTACCGGCTGCGCGCCTGGCTGGCCTTGCTGGCCCTGATCGTGGCCGCCGCCGCCACCCTGTTGCTGCCGGTGGCGTTTCGCTTTCTGATCGACCACGGTTTCAGCCAGCGCGCGGCGGCGGACATCAACCGCTATTTCCTCGGCCTCTTCGGCGTGGCGACGGTATTGGCGCTGGCCACCGCGCTGCGCTTTTATTGCGTGTCCTGGCTGGGCGAACGCGTCACCGCCGACATCCGTCGAGCGGTGTACCAACATGTGATCCGGGTTAGCCCGGAATACTTTGAAGTTACCCAGACCGGCGAGGTGCTGTCCCGGCTGACCACCGACACCACCCTGGTGCAGACGGTGATCGGCACCAGCCTGTCCATGGGCCTGCGCAACGCGCTGCTGATGCTGGGCGGCCTGGCCATGTTGATGGCCACCAGCCCCAGCCTGACCGCCTACATTCTGGTGACGCTCATGCTGGTGGTCTTGCCCATCGTGATCTTCGGCCGAAGGGTGCGGACCTTGTCCCGCTCCAGTCAGGACCGCATCGCGGATTCCAGCGCCATCGCCGGCGAAACCCTGAACGCGATTCCGACGGTGCAGGCCTTTAATCAGCAGTCGCGGGAAAGCCGGCGTTTCGGCGAGTCCGTGGAAACCAGCTTCGACGCCGCGCTGGCGCGCATCCGCGCGCGCTCCTGGCTGACGGTGGCGGTGATCCTGCTGATCTTCGGCGCCATCGTTTTTGTTCTGTGGCTGGGCGCGCACGCGGTGCTGGAGGGAACGATGAGCGCCGGCCAGCTGGGGCAATTCATTCTGTACGCGGTGGTCACCGCCGGGGCCATCGGCGCGTTGGCGGAAGTGTGGGGAGATGTGCAGCGGGCGGCCGGTGCCACCGAGCGGCTGATGGAGTTGCTGTGCCTGCATTCGCCGGTGACGGAGCCGGCCGCGCCGCGGGCTCTGCCGGCCGGGCCCGCCGGCCTGGAGCTGTGCTATGTCGATTTCGCCTACCCGTCCCGCCCCGGCCAGCCCTCGCTCAGCGGCGTCAGGCTGAGCGTGCGTCCCGGCGAGCACGTGGCGCTGGTGGGACCGTCCGGCGCGGGCAAGTCCACCTTGTTCCAGCTCTTGCTGCGTTTTTACGATCCGCAGCAAGGCCAATTGCTATTGGGCGGCGTGGACGTGCGCGAGCTGTCCTTCGCCGATTTGCGCGGCCATGTGGGCGTGGTGTTGCAGGATTCGGTGATTTTCGGCGCCAGCGCCTTGGAGAACATCCGCTACGGCAAGCCCGAGGCTAGCGACGAAGAGGTGCGAGCCGCGGCCCGCGCCGCCGCCGCGGACGACTTCATCGAAAAGCTGCCGCAGGGCTACGACACTTATCTGGGCGAACGCGGCGTGCGCTTGTCCGGCGGCCAGCGCCAGCGCATCGCCATCGCCCGCGCCATTCTGAAGAATCCGCCTTTGCTGCTGCTGGACGAAGCCACCAGCGCCTTGGACGCCGAATCGGAGCAACTGGTGCAGCAGGCGCTGGAACGCGCCGCGCAAAACCGAACCACCCTGGTGATCGCCCATCGGTTGGCTACGGTCAAGCAGGCGGACCGCATCGTGGTGCTGGACCAGGGCCGCATCGTGGCCGAGGGCAACCATCAGAGCCTGTTGGCCGACTCGCCCTTGTACGCGCGGCTGGCGGCCTTGCAGTTTGCCGCGGGCGATGTTTGAGAACCTGTTTGACGCCTGCCGCACTTGATGGAGGGCGGCACGACGAGTACGACTTAGAACCTGTTCAAAGTCTACTGCGCTTCAGCGATACCGCGTTGGAAACGACTTCAGAATGCTCATGTACCACCTGTACATTCCGCTTCTTCAGCCGTTTCCGTCTTGTCTCGCCCTTGCTCGCGAGACTTTGAACAGGCTCTTAGAAGCGCTCATGCGCACAAATGGCGGAACGCATCCGCGTTCCCGCTAGCGGGCATCGCGGCTGGCGGTGGTACACTGCCGGCCTCGCGATCGAATCAAAAGGATGGCCATCTTGTCTGCCCACGCTCCGGAAGCCCAAGCCGCGCTCGACCCCACGCCGTTGCTGGCGCAAATATTGGCCGCTCACGGCTTGCCCTGTCAGGAGGCCAAGGGCTGGTTGCTGCCGCATGGCCAGTTGCCGGCCATAGGCGCCCATTGGACGCCGGGCGAGAACAACGGCCGGCTGGATGTCCACGTGCTGTTGGACAACGATATCCGCATGATGGAAAGCTTCGCCGGCCTGGGCGCGGGCCGGGAAGGGCTGAACGACGCGCTGGAAAATTTCAGCGCCAATGTGCTGCACGTGCTGTTGGCCGGCCTATGGGGCATCGCCGACGAGGCCCAGGTCACCGAGCGGCGCTGGGAAATCGCCGGCCGCGACTATATGGCCTATATCGGCAATTTCGGCCTGCGCGGCGGAGCCGAACGGCTGGAACAGTCTTTGTTCGAGGCGCTGTTCCGCCAGGCGGCCACTGCGCTGCGCGCGGAAACGCTGGGGGGCGACGCGCATTGGACCCGGCTGTTCTTCTGCAATCTGAACGGCGAGTTCGTCTCCGAGGCGCTGCTGGACAATCAGCGCTGGGAAGCGGGTTTGAGCCTGTTGGACGCGCTGCCGTGGCCGACGGCGCAGGGTTATTACAGTCTGCGCCATTTCATGCTGCTGCGCGCGGTGTGAGGCGGCTGCGCTCTTGCTGGCGCGATCGTAAACCGGTCCTTCAGGCGCGGTAGCCGTCCGGGTCTATGCCGTGCTTGGCGAACTTGTTGTACAGCGTCTTGCGCGGAATGCCCAGCAGCTCCGCCGCCTGCATCACCTGGCCTTGGGTGCTCAGCAGCGCCTGTTCGATCAACTGTTTCTCGTAGGCGTCCACTCTCGCGTCCAGCGCGCTGGGCGCATAGGCCGCCGCTTCGCCGTCGTCCGGCGCCACGCCCAGTACATAGCGCTCCGCCGCGTTGCGCAGCTCGCGCACATTGCCCGGCCAAGTCTGCGCCTGCAGGCGCCCCAATAAGGCCGGCGGCGTGTCCGGCGCCGGGCGGTCGAAGCGCGCCGCCGCTTGCTCCACAAACCACTGGAACAGATCCGGAATGTCTTCTCGCCGCTCGCGCAGCGGCGGCAGCCGCAGCGACACCACGTTGAGCCGGTAGTACAGGTCCTCGCGGAAGCGCCGCTCCCGGCTGGCCAGGGCCAGATCGTCCTTGGTGGCGGCCACCACCCGGCAATCCACCGGCACCAGGCTGTTGGAGCCCAGCCTTTCCACTACCCGCTGTTGCAGCACCCGCAAGAGTTTGGCTTGCAGGGCCAGCGGCATGCCTTCGATTTCGTCGAGGAAGAGGGTGCCGCCGCTGGCGTACTCTATCTTGCCGATGCGGCGCTTGAGCGCGCCGGTGAAGGCTCCGGCCTCGTGGCCGAAAATCTCGCTCTCGAAAATGGATTCCGGCAGGCCGGCGCAGTTCAGCGGCACGAAATGACGCTCGCGGCGACGGCTCCAGGCGTGCAGCGCCTGCGCCACCATTTCCTTGCCGGTGCCGGTTTCGCCGTGGATCAGCACGTCGGCGTCGGTGTCGGCGACATTGGCCAGCGTTTCGCGCAGCGCCTGCATGGCCGGGCTGCGGCCTATCAACACCGGCCCGTTGCTGCGCGCCAGGCTGGCGCGCAGTTCGCGGTTTTCCAGCGTTAGCCGGCGCTTGTCCAGCGCGCGTTGCACCGTTTCGATCAGCCGGCCCGGCGCATAGGGTTTTTCGATGAAGTCGTAGGCGCCGGCGCGGGTGGCCGCCACCGCCATCGCGATGTCGCCGTGGCCGGTGACCAGGATCACCGGCAGCTCCCGGTCCTGGTTCAGCGCCTGTTCCATCAGCTCCAGGCCGCTGAGGCCGGGCAGGCGCACATCGCTGAGCAGGACGGCGCGCTCGTCGCGCCTCAGCGCGGTCAGCGCGCTTTCGGCATCGGCGTAGGCCTGCACCGGCAGGCCGGCCAATTCCAGCGATTGCAGCGTGGCCATGCGCACGGCCGGGTCGTCTTCAACGTAGATCACGCCCGCGCGGACGTTGGGGGAGGGTTTCATGAGGCGGACTCGCAAGGCCAGTTGATGATGAAGCGGGCGCCGCCGTCCGGGTGGTTGCAGGCTTCGATGCGGCCGCCGGACTGTTCGACGATCTCCTGCACGATGGCCAGCCCCAGCCCCAGGCCCTGGCCGCGCGGCTTGGTGCTGTAGAAGGGTTCGAACAGATGCGGCAGATCGGCGTCGGCGATGCCGGGGCCGTGGTCGCGCAGGCGGAATTCCAGCATGCCCGCCTTGTGCAGCAGGCTGATTTCCAGCCGGCCTTGCCCTTGCGGCCGCATCGCGTCTATGGCGTTGCCCAGCAGATTGGTGAACACCTGCTCCAGGCCGATGGCGTCGCAGGCGATGTCGGGACAGCGCGGCGGCAGGTCCAGCTCCAACTCCACCCGGGTCTCGCGCAGCGCCGGCTGCAGCAGGGTAAGCGTGTCGCGCAGCGCGGCGAGGGGATTGGTCTGGCCCAGCGGGCCGCGGTGGCGGCGGGCGAAGGTTTTCAAGTCCCGGGTGATGTGGGCGATGCGCTCCACCAACTGGGAAATCTGGCCCAGATTGTCGCTGGCGGCGTCAGGACGGCCGCGTTGCAGCAGGGTCACCGCGTTGTCGGCGAAGGCGCGCAGCGCCGCCAGCGGTTGGTTGATCTCATGGGCTACCCCGGCCGCCATCTGGCCCAGCGCCGCCAGCTTGCTGGCCTCGGCCAACTGGCCGCGAGTAATGCGCAGGCTGTTTTCGGTCTGGATGCGTTCGCGGATCTCCGCCGACAGCTGGGTGTTGCTCAGCGCCAGGTCGCGGGTTCGCTCCGCCACCTTGCGCTCCAACTGGTCGTGCGCTTGCTGCAAGGCCTGCTGCGCCGCCAGTTGCTCGCGCAACCGGCTCAGCCGCAGCCGCCAGTAGTGCCACAGCGTCAGCAGGCCTAGGCCGCTGGCCAGCAGCGTGCTCATGATGGCCAGCAGGGTGAGGTTGCGGCCGTGCATGTCCACCAGCAAGGTCAGCGTCCAGCCGGTTTGCGGCAGGGTCTGGCGGATTTGAAGGTAGCGGCCGGCCAGCAGCTTGCGCTCGCTGTCCGGCGCCAGCCAGGCCTGCTCGCGCCAGCCCGCGTGCGGTTGCAGCAGCGCGAAGGGATGCAGTTTGGCGCCCAGGTATTGGCGGGTGGCGTCGATCTGGCGGCGCACTGTCGGCGGCAGCGGTTGCCAGGTGGCGAACTTCCAGTCCGGATTGGCGCTGAGAAAGGCCACGCCGTGCTTGTCGCTGACCAGCACCGGCTCGGCGCCCTTGCGCCAGGCTTCCTCCAGCGGCGCCAGGCTGACCTTGACCACCGCAACGCCCACGACGCGGCGGCCGGACAAGACCGGCCAGGACAGGAAATAGCCCGGTTCGCGGCTGGTGCTGCCTATGCCGTAAAAGCTGCCGGACTGGCCGGCCAGCGCTTGTTGGAAATAGGGGCGGAAGGCGTAGCTGTTGCCGACGAAGCTGTATGGCGACATCCAGTTGCTGGACGCCAGCGCGATGCCGTCGACGTTGACGATGAACAGCGCCGAGGTGCGCGACTGCCGGTTCACTTGCTCCAGATAGTGGTTCAGCGCCTCCACCCGCCGCGGGTTGCGCGGGTCCGCCAGCAGGTTGAGGATGTCCTGATTCAGCGCCAGCACATAGGGCAGGTAGCGATACTGCTCCAGCGTGGCGCCGAGGTTGGCGGCGTGCATCTCCGCCCGATGCCGGCCCTCGCGCTCCGCTTCGGTCAACAGCATGCGGCTGGCCAAGACCCAGCCGCCGCCCAGCGCCAAGGCCAGCAAGAAGAGGGAGGGCAGGCTTTTCAGCAGAAAACGCAACGCGCGTGCGAGCATGGCGGCGGATCGGAAATCGGCGATGGCTCAGTCTACCGCAGCTTGCAGTTCCGCGGCTTCATGGCGTGAATGTTCCTCCATCACCAGCCGGGTCAGCTCCCGCTTTAGGTCGTTGAAGCCCGGCGCGCTGGGGTCGCGCGGGCGCGGCAGCTCCACCCGCACGTCGCGCTTGATGGTGCCGGGGCGGTAGGTCATCACCACCACCCGGTCCGCCAGATAGATGGACTCCTCGATGCTGTGGGTGACGAAGATGATGGTCTTGCCGCTCTCCTGCCAGATGCGCAGCAGCTCGTCCTGCAAGGAGCGCCGCGTCAGCGCGTCCAGCGCGCCGAAGGGTTCGTCCATCAGCATCACCGGCGAATCCAGCGCCAACACCCGCGCGATGGCCACCCGCTGGCGCATGCCGCCGGACAGGTCCTTGGGGAAGCGGTGGCGGAAATCGCGCAGGTGCAGCTTGTCCAGCAGCGGCTCCACGGCGGCGCGGATCTCGGCCGGGGAGCGTTTCTGGATTTCCAGGCCAAAGCCGATGTTCTGCTCCACTGTCATCCAAGGGAACAGCGCGTATTCCTGGAACACCATGCCGCGGTCCGGTCCCGGCGCGGCGACGCGTTGGCCGGCCACCAGAATCTCGCCGCCGCTGGGCGGCGCGAAGCCGGCGATGGCGTTGAGCAGCGTGGATTTGCCGCAGCCGGACGGGCCCAGCAGGCAGACGAACTCGCCGGGCTGGATGTCCAGCTGGATGTCGCGCAGGGCGATCACATCGCCGCCCGGCGTCTTGAATACTTTTTGCACCTGTTGCACTTCGATCTGGGCGCTCATGCCTTAATCCTTCCATGTCGCGCAGCAGCGGGAGCCGCTGTTGCGCGAATTCATTCCTTGCGCCGCGCCCGCGTCTAGGCGGGCCCGGCGGCGCGTTGTGATAAGCGCCTGTCCAATGTTCCGCGAGCTGGGGCGAGACAAGGCGAAAACAGCTGAGAAAGCGGAATGTACGAGTGGTACATGAGCATTTCGAAGCGGTGCTCGCCGTGTCGAGCCTGGCATCGCGCAGCGGACATTGAGCGGGTTCTTATTGGTCGATGCCGCGATGCCACTTCAGCAGGCGGTTGTTCAGCCCCTGCATCAGCATGTCGATCAACAGTCCGAGAATGCCGATGGTGACCATGCCGGCGATGACCTTGTCGGTCCAGAAATACTCGCGCGCTTCCATGATGCGGTAGCCGACGCCGCTGTTCACGGCGATCATCTCCGCCACGATCACCACGATGAAGGCGGTGCCCATGCCCACGCGCGCGCCGGTGAAGATAAAGGGCGTGGCCGCAGGCAGGATCACCCGGCGGAACAGGGTGGCGCGGCTGGCGCCCAGGTTGCGCGCGGCGCGGATATAGATGCCGTCCACATTGCGCACGCCGGAGATGGTGTTCATCAGGATGGGGAAGAAAGCGCCTATGGTGATGAGGAACACCGCCGGCGGATTGCCCAGGCCGAACCACAGGATGGACAGCGGGGTCCAGGCGATGGGCGGGATCGGCCGCAGGAACTGGATCAAGGGGTTGAAGGCCCGGTATACCGGGTCGCTGACGCCCATGAACAGCCCCAGCAGCAAGCCCAGGCCGCCGCCCAGCGCAAAGCCCAGCACCACACGCCACAGGCTGGCCGCCACGTCGTGGATCAGTTCGCCGGACAGCAGCCAGGACAGGTAGGCGCCGGACGAGGGGTCGTAGGCTTCCAGCGGCTGCCAGTAGGCCAGCCACTTCTGCAACACCGCCAGCGGCGAGGGCAGGATTTGCGGGTTGATCCAACCCAGGCTGGAACTGGCCTGCCAGATCAGTACGATGGCGATGGGCACCGCCAGGCTGGACCAGGCTTGGCCCAGCCGGGAAAACACAGTCTGCTGCATGATTGCTCCCGCCGCCGTCAATTAACCTTGAGGTCCTGCTTGGCCTTGCTCAGCAAGTCCAGCTTCACCCAGTCCGCCGCCTTGGGGGGCTTGGCCATCTTGCCGATGCCGTACTGCTGCATCATGTCGGTGGTGGTCTGGATGTGGACCACGCTCAGGTCGTAGCTGTACGGGGAATTGGAAATGGCGTCCTGGAAGTCGTCGGCGCTGATCTGGTTCTTGAACATGTTCTCGCGCACGTATTTTTCCGCCAACTTGGGGTTTTTGATGAAGGTGTTGGTGGCCTCCACGAAGCATTTGATCAGGCGCTCCGCCACGCCGCGGCGTTCCTTGTACATTTTCTCCGTCATCACCAGAGTGCGGATGGGTTCGCCCAGAGGGGTGTCGTAGGGTTTCAGCACTTCCACGCCGAAGCCTTTATTGATGGCCTGGGACGATTGCGGCTCGGACTGGCTCATCGCGTCGATCTGCTTGCCCATCAAGGCCTGGTTCAGGTCGGCGAAGGGCATG
This sequence comes from Chromobacterium fluminis, assembly GCF_011602385.1. Lineage (NCBI taxonomy): Bacteria > Pseudomonadati > Pseudomonadota > Betaproteobacteria > Neisseriales > Chromobacteriaceae > Chromobacterium > Chromobacterium fluminis. The sequence goes on from NZ_JAAOMA010000019.1 coordinate 85,317, forward strand.
TAGATCACTTGCACGTCCTTGCCCGGCTTGTCGGACCAGCTGAGTTTGTACTTGGCCAACTCCGCCGCCAGCAGCAATTCCTGCGCGCCGCCGCGCGCCACGCCCACTTTCTTGCCCTTCAAATCCTTGACGCTCTTGATGCCGCTGTCCTTAGCGGCCACGATGCGCGCGCCGCCCCTGGCGAAGCCGGCCACCGCGAAAATCGGCGCGCCGCCGGCGCGGCCGGCCACCGCCGCGTCCGCCGCGCTGGCGGCGATGTCCACTTCGCCGGCCACGATGGCGGGCATGATGTCGATGCCTTTGGCGAACATGCGTTCTTCAATCTTCAGGTCGTATTTGGGCGCGATTTCCTTCATGTAGCTGATGGCGCCGTAATGGGCGAACTTGAGGTTGCCCAGGCGGACCACGTCGGCGGCGAGGGCGGGCAGCGAGAGGCCGCCGCCCAGGGCGGCGAGACAGAGCCAGGTGCGGATGCGTTGCATGGTGTTTCTCCTTTGTGGATAGGGGCCGGGCGGAGCGCGGCAATCTTCTATTTATACGATGTTTGCATTTTTTGGCGCGGCGATGCGGTTCGCTGCTTTGTAGTGGTTCTTATTAGGCAAAGCGCGTGCCAGGTTGTTTTTTACTCAAGTTGTTGATTTTAATGGATTGTATTGGCGGGCCGTGGCCGGATTCGGCCTGTGCCGGCCTTGGCTGTGCCAAAACCGGCTCAGGGCTTGCCGGAGAAGATGATGTACTTATTCAATATCCCTTGGCTGTTTTCTCATCGGCCGGCGCAGTGTTTCCTCCCTAAGCTGGATGCGGTCGATGTAGCCGAAGATATCGATAGGGAGGATCAGCACCTGTTCGATCAGGGCGAAGAAACCGGCCCAGTAACCCTGCTCGGGGCCTTCCACCGAGAAGTCGACATCGCCTGCGATGCGCGCCAGCAGCGTGTGTCTCGGGACATCGGGATTGTCCTGCACGTATTGGATGAAGTGGCCGGCGTATTCGCGGCCCAGCAGATAGGCCTGGCGATAGTCGTCGGCTGGCGGCACTTGCCAGCAATGCACGCGCGGACAGCCCGGCAAACGCGCGGCGAAGGGCAGCTCCTGATAGGGAACCGGTTGGAGGTTGGGGCGGTAATGGCGACGGCTTGGGTATTTGACGGACATGCGCGCGCTCCTGTGGATTCAAGGCTGCCGGCGAGGCGGCAGGCTCATGGCAGGCGCATGGCAGGATTGGAGTTCCGGCGCCACGGACCGGCGGGTGCGAGCACCCTCCCACCACGGCCTGCCCGTTGTAGGCATGACTGATGGTGCAAGGGCACGGACCAAGCGTTTGCGGCGCTGGGTCCGAGGCGGCGGGGCCAGACTCCAATCTGGGCGCGGCCGGTTAGGGCGGCGCGTTTGCGATTGTGCCTAGTGGGGATGAGGGGGTCAAGGCGGCATCGGCCGCCAACGGCGCGAGGTCTCATCGCGTGGCCTTGGCCGGGCGGCGGCCCGGCGCTCTAGGCGTAAAACCGGGATTGTCCCTGCCAGGCGCTGGCGACGAAGTCTTGCACATGGTCCAGGAATTTGTCGTGGCGGCCCAGGCGGCTGTCGTCGGCCTGGCGGTTTGCCGGCAGCAGGTACAGCTGGCCGACGTGGCGCACCGGCAGCAGGCCGTCCAGCGCCGGGACCAGATCGCCTTGAACGCAGTAATGACGGATATGGGCCGAGGCCGCGCGCGCTTGCTCCAAGTCGTTGCCGTGGCGCGCCAGCAGTTCGTTTTGCAGGCCGCGGCCAAACTGAGCGCTGCTGAAGCATTCTGCGTGGACGGGGCGCTGAGGGGTGGACAGCTTCATTGCCGCATAGGCGGCCATGCCGCCGCCCAGCGAATGACCGCCGGTGCTGACGATGTAGTCGGGCTCGCCGCCGCGCATCAGCGGCAGGCCGGCGGCCAGTGTTTGCAACTTGGCGGTGAGTTGGGCGGCTTGGGCGTAGCAGGCGGGGCGGCCGCCAAAGGCGGCGTTGCCGATGTTGGCGCGCCATTGCCGCGCCACGCTGGCCAGGTTTTTCAGATTGCGTTGAGCCAAGCCGCCCACGCCGCGGCCGCTGGTGGTGCCGCCGAAAACCAGGCGGATTTCTCCCTCCGCCTTGTTGCGGAACACATAGGCCACCAGGCCGCTTTCTGGGTCCATCAAGCGCGCCTGCTGCGGCTGAAACTCCAGTTTGCCGCCCTTGGCCAGCAGCCGCGCCAGCTCGGCGTCCGGGCTCCATTGGGTGGCGCGCAGGCTGTCCAGATCCCGGCTATAGGGGAAGTTGGCGAGCAGCGCGCTGTCCTTGAGTCTTTGCCGGGCCGCTTCGGGGTTGAGGTTTTCCAGAGGCTGCTGCGCGCAGAGGCCGTCCAGGGGATTGGCGCGCGGCGCGGCGCGCGTGGAGGCGGGGGCGTCCGCGCGGTTGGCCGCCTGGCTGAGCCGCGCCGATATCGGGCTGGCGGCGGCGTTGGAGCGGGCGGGTTCGTCCGCCGCCGTCGTTTGGGGGATGGCGGCGCGGGCAGCTTGAATGAGCATGATGAGTAGACGCGAGTGAAGGTTGATTGCCGCATGCTAATGGGACGCGGACGGCGTGCCTTGCAGATTTTACTCAGCCGGCGGTTACGGTTCCGTGATAATGGCGAATCCGCGGTAAATGGGAAGGGGAAACGATGGAAATGGAGACGGAGCGTTTATTGTTGCGCCAATGGCGGGACGAGGATCTGGCGCCCTTCGCCGCCATGGGGCGGGATCCGGAGGTGATGCGTTATTTCCCGGCGCTGTTGAGCGAGGAAGAGAGCGCGGACGGCATGGAGCGACAACGCGGGTTGATAGCGGCGCGAGGATGGGGGCTATGGGCGCTGGAGGAAAAAGCATCCGGCGACTTCCTCGGTTTCGTAGGGTTGGCGGTGCCGCGCGCGGAGCTGCCGTGCATGCCCTGCGTGGAGGCGGGCTGGCGACTGCGGCGAGCGTCCTGGGGCCGGGGCTACGCCACCGAGGCGGCGCGCCGGGCGCTGGCTTTTGGTTTTGAAACCTTGGGACTGGACGAAATCGTGTCCTTCACCGCCTTGCCCAATCTGCCGTCGCAAGGCGTGATGCGGAGGCTGGGCATGCGCGATAGCGGCCGGGATTTCGATCATCCCGCTCTTGAGGCCGGGCATCCGCTGCGGCGGCATTGCTTGTATCTGTTGTCGGCGGCGGAGTGGCGCGCGGCGGCGCTTGAGGTTTGAGCTTGAGGAGGAGGCGATAGCCGCCGTGGGGCGGCTTTTATGGAGTAGCGGCCGCTTATTGCTGCCAGTGGTTGTAAATCGTTTGCAGCTTTCCATTTTGCTGCAGCCGGGCCAGCGCGGCGTTGAATTGAGCGGCGCGGCTGTCGCCTTTGGCGAAGGCGACGAAGCGCGGCATTTCCACCAGAGGTTTGGGCAGGATGCGCACATGCGGCAGCGAGCGAAGCTGGCGGGCGTAGTAAAGCAGTTGGCCGCGGTCGCCGACGATCAGGTCGATGCGGCCGGCCAGCAGCATCAGCAGCAGTTGTTCGGGATTGGTGGCGCTGGCGTCGCGTTTGAGCGGTGCTTTGTCGAAGGTGGATTCGTAGGCATAGCCGTGGACCTGTCCTATGGTCAGCGGGGCCAGGTCGGCCAGGGTGTTCCAGTTTTGCAGGCTGTTTTGTTTCAACACCATGAAGATGGTGCTGCCGGTGCGTATCGGGCCGGCGAGTTCGTACTGGGCGCGCCGCTCGGCGGTGCCCGCGAACTGGAAAGCCATGTCCACGTCCCCGTTGCCCAGCATTTGCTTGACGCGCTCCCAGGGGTAGAGGTGCAACTGGTAGGGGATTTTGGCTTCGGCCATCACCGCCTGGACAATCTCCACGTCCAGCCCTTGAGGTTTGGCGCCGGCTGCGTTCTGGTAGCTGTAGGGCGCGAACTGGATGTCGCCGACAATGCGCCAAGTCTCCGGTTGGGCCGCCCAGGCCGTCCCGCAAAACAGCAGCATGCTCAACACACGCCTCATGGTTTCTCCCGCCGTCGCGCCTTCCGTCGGTATAGCCGGAGCGGGGCGGGGCGGCAAGCCGGGCGGTTTTTGCAAGCGTCCAGCGGCGGCCTTGTCGAGAATGGCTGTCAGGGGCGCCCCCCTGGGCAGGGCGCGGCGCAGTCGGTTCGCACCATCATTGACGGGTAAGCCACAATGTCTTCTTCCATTAGTTTCAGCGCCGGCGGTCCGGCGTTTTCCCTGAGCAACGAGCGGGTGGCCCGCATGATGAGCGGCGATCGGCAAACCGCCACGCATATGGGCTTGTGGGACAAGTTCAAGGACGTGTTCCGCGCCGAGAAAAAGCAAGATGCGCTGAACACCCTGTTCAAGCTGGTGGACAGCCAGTCGCCGGCGCGCTCTTTCGATATTTTCAATCGCTTGGCGCAGCTGGCCACGCCCAGCAACCGGACCTTGTTCACGGTTGCGGTGGCGCCGGAGCAGGACGGCGGCAAGATCAGTTATTGCATCAACGGCCAGCCGCTGAAAACGGAACGGTTGTCGCAGGAGGGGCGGGAGGTGATTCTGGCGCGTCTGGGCGCGCCGCTGGGCGCCGAGCAGGCTCAGGCTCAGGCGGCGTCGCTGGCGGATTACCGGATGGACGTCTCGCCGGGACTGATGTATCTGCTGGACGGCGACTTTGCTTCCGGCGGGGTGCACAAGCGCTTTCACGTCGATACCGGGGTTTTGCAGGCGCGGGACGGGGTGGGTCGGGCGGACTTTGTCCGCGAAGGCCAGTTGGAGGCGTACGCCGAGTCGCGTCCGGCGCTGCGGGGCTATCTCTCCACCCAGCAGCAGATCGCCGCGCCGCCGGGCGTCAGCGATAAGTTCGCCTACGCCCGGGTCGAGCAGTACGACCCTGCCGTCATCGTCAGCCGCGAACTGGATGTCGGCCTGCCTCGGCTGTCGCTGGACCAGGCCCGCAGCGTGGCGGCGCAATTGGTGGACATGGCCAGGACGTTCTACTGCCATCAGTTGTCTCACCGCGATTTGCACATGCAGAATCTGCTGGTGCACGAACGCAAGGAGGACGGCGCGGTGTTTCTGAAGGCGATCGATTTTGGCCGCGCCAAGTTTGGCGAGGCGTTCGAAGCGGAGCGCTTCAACGATATCGATTACCTGTTTAACCGCGAGGGCTGCTCGCTGGCGGAGACGGTGGGCCGCAATTACCTGGCCGGCAAGGATTCGGCGGTGGCCAAGAAACATTATCCCTTGCACAAGTTGCTGGAACGCTTCAATGAGCGCGGCGCGGAGGTGACGGAGACCTTGTCCGGCATCGGCAAGATGTTGAAGGCGGATTTGCAGATGGCGGGGCCGGGGGACGAACTGCGCATCGATCAGGCGTTTGAGCGCGCCTCGGCCTCGGTGCAGATGGCCTTGGCAGGGCTGGCGCGTCCGCAGTTGGGGGTGGGTTTGCGTCTCTGAGGGTTTGTTTGCGATCGGCTGCATGTCGGCGCCGCAACCTTGAAACCCGCGTTGAAAAGCCCCTCCCGGCCATGGCCGGGAGGGGCTTTCGCTTGCTTGGGTGCCGGCGGGCTCAGGCCGCGGCGGCCTGGGCGGGCTTCTTCAAGGCCCGCAGCGCGACCGCGGTGACGGCGGTGCCGGCGAGCAGCGCCAGCAGGTAGAGGCCCAGATGGCTGACGGCGTTGGGGATGGGCAGCACGAAGACGCCGCCGTGCGGCACTTTCAGCTCAACGCCGGCCAGCATGGAGATGGCGCCGGCTACGGCGGAGCCCAGCATCAGCGCCGGGATCACTCGCAGTGGATCGCGCGCGGCGAAGGGAATGGCGCCTTCGCTGATGAAGGCCAGGCCCAGCACGCCGGCGGCCTTGCCGGCCTCGCGTTCGTCGGCGGTGAAGCGGTCGGCGAACAGCTTGGTGGCCAGCGCGATGCCCAGCGGCGGCGTCATCCCGGCGGCCATGGCCGCGGCCATCGGCGTATAGACCTGGCTGGCGATCAAGCCGGTGGAAAAGGCGTAGGCGGCTTTGTTGACCGGGCCGCCCATATCGAAGGCCATCATCGAACCGATGATGGCGCCCAGCAGCAGCGCGCTGCTGCCCTGCAGGCTTTTCAGCGCCTCGGTCAGCATGCCCAGCAAGGCGGCCACCGGGCCGCCGATCACGTAGATCATCAGCAGGCCCACCAGCAGCGAGCCTAGCACCGGCAGGATCAGCACCGGTTTGAGGCCATCCAGATTGCGGCCCAGCTGGATCTTGCGGTTCAGCCAGTCTGTGCCGTAGCCGGCGATGAAGCCGGCGATGATGCCGCCGAGAAAGCCGGAGCCCAGGCTGGCGGCCAGCATGCCGCCCACCATGCCGGGCGCGATGCCGGGACGGTTGGCGATGGAGTAAGCGATATAGCCGGCGAGAATGGGCACCATCAGCGCGAAGGCGGATTTGGCGCCGATCTGGAACAGCGCCCAGGCCAACGCGCCCTTGTGGGCGTCGTCGAAGGCGTAGATGCCGCCCAGAGCGAAGGCCAGCGCGATCATGATGCCGCCGGCGGTGACGAAGGGCAGCATGAAGGACACGCCGGTCATCAGATGTTTGTACGGGCCGCTGCGCTCGCTGGCCGGTTTTTCCGGCGCGGCGTCGGCGGCGTCCGCTTGGTGGGGCGCGGCTTCGGCGATGGCGCGGCGCAGCAGCGCCTGGCCGTCGTTGATGGCGGCCTTGGTGCCGCTCTGGAACAGGCGTTTGCCCTTGAAGCGGCTGAGCTCCACCTGGGTGTCGGCGGCGATCAGCACCAAGTCGGCTTCGGCGATCTCGCCGGCGCTGAGCGCGCTTTGCGCGCCCACCGAGCCCTGGGTTTCCACGCGGATGGCGTGGCCCAGCGCCTGAGCGGCCTGGCTCAGGCCTTCCGCCGCCATGAAGGTGTGGGCGATGCCGGTGGGGCAGGAGGTGACGGCGACGATGCGCAAGGCGTCGGTTTGCGGGGCGTTCAGCGCCGCGGCCCGATGGACGGCCTCGGCCGGATCGGCCAAGGCCTGGTCCAGGCTCAGGCTGAGCGCGGGCAGGCCGTCCAGGCGCGGATCGGCGGCGGCGCCGATCAAGAGCGCGGCCTGGGCGGCGGCGAGTTCGGTCGCGGTCAGCGGCGGCGCGCCGTCCAGTTCCAGCTTAAGGGCATGTCCGTGCCGCTGGGCGGCCTGGCGCAGCGCTTCCGCGGCCAGCCGGCCCTGGGTGCTGCGCTCGCCGGCGTCGATGATGGCAATTAGGTTCATGGCGTTGTTTCCCTTGTGTTTTTGGTTTGGAGCCGCAGGCAAAGCCCCTGATGCCGCGTTGCCTGGGCTCATCCGCCGACGCGCGGCGGATCGTAAGCGGCTTCTTAATCCAGGCTTTGCAACCGGACTTGCGCCGCCAGTGCGCGCACCTGTTCCGGCGGCGGCAGGTGAGGGCCGACGCGCGCCAGTTTGGCGGCGGCGAAGGCCACCGCCAGCCGGGCTTCCGCCTCAAGCTCCAGTCCATCCAGCCGCGCGGCGGCCAGGCCGGCCACCAGGGCGTCGCCGGCCCCCACGGTGCTTAGCGGCTGCTGCGCCGGCAAGGAGGCCAGCAACGAGCGGTCGCGGCTGGCGAACAGCGCGCCGTCCGCGCCCAGCGACACCACCACTTGTTCCACGCCGCGTTGCAGCAGCTCGCGCGCGCAGGTCAGCACCGCGGCGGTGTCGGGCAGGGCGCGGCCGGCCCAGAGCTCCAGCTCGTGGCGATTGGGTTTGACGCAGTGAGGCGGCGCGTCGCCGTCCAGCGCCTGGCTCAGCGCTTCTCCGCTGCTGTCCAGCAGCAGCCGCGCGCCCAGGGGCCGCAGCAACCGGCACAGCCGCAGATAGCTGTTGGCGGGCAGGCCGGGCGGCAAGCTGCCGCACAGCGCCACGACGTCGCCGGGGCGCAGCCGGGCGGCCAGTTCGGCGCCCACTTGTTCCAGCTGCGCTTCGCCGGCGGCGATGCCGGGCAGGTTGATGTCGGTGGTGTCGCCGCTGGAGAGGTCGGCCAGCTTGATGTTGACCCGGGTGTCGCCGGGCAGGCGCAGCATGTGGTCGGCGATGCGCTTGTCCAGAAACAATTGTTCGAACGCTTCGCTGTTGTTGCGGCCCAGCAGGCCGAAAACGCCTACCGAGGCGCCCCAGTCGGCCAGGCAACTGGCCACGTTGACGCCCTTGCCGCCGGCGTTGCCGCTGGCGCTTTGCGCCAGGTTGACCGCGCCGGGGGTCAGCCGGGCCAGGGCGATGGTTTGGTCCAGCGCCGGGTTGAGGGTGACGGTGTGGACGCGGGCGCTCATGTCAGCTCCCGCGCCAGCATGCGGACTTCGTCGGCGCTGTCGCAGGCCAGCGCCTGCTGCGCCAGCTCGCGCAGCCGGTCGTGGCCGTTGGCGCACAGCTTGGCTTTGACCGCGGCCACGTCGCGCGGGCTCATCGACAGCTCGGCCACGCCCAGGCCGGTCAGCAGCGCGGCGCCGAAGGGGTCGCCGGCAATGCCGCCGCACACGCCCACCCAGCGTTGATGGCGGCCGGCGCCGGCCACGGTGTGCTGGATCAGGCGCAGCACGGCGGGGTGCAGGCTGTCGGCCTCGGCCGCCAGTTCCGGATGCTGACGGTCCATCGCCAGCGTGTACTGGGTGAGGTCGTTGGTGCCGATGGAGAAGAAATCCACGTATTCGGCCAGTTGATCGGCCAGCAGGGCCGCGGCCGGCACTTCCACCATGATGCCGAGAGGCACCGCCGGGGCGTCCAGCTCGCGGCGTATGCCTTCGCACCAGCCTTTGAGCCGGGTGATTTCCTTCAGCGAAGTGATCATCGGGAACATGATGGACAGCGGCTGGCCGCCGCGGGCGGCGCGGTAGAGCGCGCGCAGCTGAGGTTCCAGCAGATCGCGGCGGCGCAGCAGCAGGCGTGAGCCGCGCATGCCGAGGAAGGGGTTTTCTTCGGCCGGCAGCTTGAGGTAATCCACCTGTTTGTCGCCGCCGATGTCCAGGGCTCGCACGATCAGCGGCCGTCCGTCCAACGCGTCCAGCATGGCGCTGTAGGTGTGAAACTGTTCGTCTTCGCTCGGCGACTGTTCACGCTCCAGAAACAGGAATTCGGTGCGCATCAGGCCCACGCCCTCGGCGCCGGCGTCCAGCGCGGCGGCCACCTGGTCCGGGCGGTTGATGTTGGCGGCGATTTCCACGTGGTGGCCGTCCGGCGTCACCGCGGGGCGCTGTCGTTGTTCCGCCTGCTGTTGCTGGGTGCGCTGCTGAGCCTGCAGCCAATCTCGGGCCGAGGCCAAGTCCTGCTCGCCGGGGTTCAGGTAGAGCCGGCCGCCCAGGCCGTCCAGAATGGCCGGCGTGCCGTCGGCGATGTCCAGCAGCGCCGGGCCGCCAGCCACCAGCGCCGGCAGGCCCAGGGTGCGCGCCAGGATGGCGGTGTGCGAGGTGGGGCCGCCCTGGGCGGTGGCCAGCGCGCGGATGCGGCCGGTGTCCAAGGTGGCGGTGTCGGAGGGGGTGAGGTCGGCGGCCAGCAGAATGCAGTCGTCGCCGTCGATGTCGGCCAGGGTGGCGCTGTTCAGCGCCGGGTCCAGCTGACGCAGCACGCGGCGGCCCACGTCGCGGAGGTCGGCTGCGCGCGCCGCCAGCAGAGGGTTGCCCAGCGCGGCCAGCCGTTCCGCCATGCGTTCCACCGCTTGGTGCCAGGCCCATTCCACGCCGTGACCGCCCACCATCAGCTGGCAGGCCAGGGTGATCAGATCCGTGTCGGACAGCAGTTCGGCCTGGGCGTGGAAAATGCCGGCTTCGGTTTTGCCCAGCCTGCTGGCGGTGGCCGCGGCCAGCTCGGACAGTTCGGCGCGGGTGGCGCTCAGCGCCTCGTGCAGGCGGTCGCCGCCTTCGCCCAGCGCCACCGGGCGGTCCGGTACTTTGAGCTGGCCGGAGTGCAGCACGCGCACCACGCCGATGGCGAGGCCGGGGCTGGCGGCGACGCCGGCGATGGACAAGGGGTGGCCGGGCGGAACCCAGCCCTGTTGTGCCGCCAGCAGCTGCGCTTTTTGCGCGGCGAGCGCGGCGTCGGTCTGTTCCTGGGCCGAGGCGTCGCACATCGCGGACAACAGGCCGGCCAGCGCGGCGGCGGCGTCGGGTCCTTGGGCGGATACGGTGACGGTGTCGCCATGGCGCAGGCCCAGTTGCAAGAGGCTGATCAGGTTCTTGGCGTCGGCCGCGTCCTGACCGTGGCGCACTTGCAGCTGGGCGGCGTGGCGGCGCGCGGCCTCCACCCATTGCGCGGCAGGGCGCGCGTGCAGGCCGTTGGGGTAGTCGACTATCCATTGCGCGCGCTCGGCCAGATCGGCCGCGGCGTCGACGGCGGCGGGCGGCGCTGCTTCTTCCAGCAGGGCCAGCACCTGGGTTGCGTCCGCGGCGGTGAACAATTGTTCGAGCCTGGCCTCGTCCTGCAGCAGCCGGGTCAAACGGCGCAGCAGGGTGATGTGTTCGTCGGACTGGGCGGCGATGGCGAACAGCAGCCGGGTGCGCTGGCCGGGGTTCCATTCCAGGCCGTCCGGAATCTGTACGATGGCGATGCCGGTGCGGCGGATCAACTGGCGGTCTTCCACCATGCCGTGGGGGATGGCCAGACCGTTTCCCAGAAAGGTGTTGGCCACCGCCTCGCGTCGCAGCAGGCTGTCGATGTAGGCCGGGTCTATGCAGCCTGCGTCGGCCAGCAGCTGTCCGGCCAGGCGGATGGCCGCCTCTTTGTCGGCGGGCTGACAGCCCAGCCGGATCAGTTCGGGCTGGATCAGGGAGGAGGGCGATCCGGTATCGTGCATGGCGGTCTCTTCAGTCGGTTCAGGTGGCTGCGCGGTGCTTGCAGCCTATTCAAGTTCCGCCGCGCGGCGGGCGCCGGCGCGGCTTCGAACAGGCTCTGTATAGCGGATCGGCTCGCGCCCGCCAGCTGTCTTTGCGGAGGGGCGATGCCGTTCGTGCGCTGAGTGAATTGAAAACGATTACATTTTTACTGTCAATATGCTCGTAGCGCTGGCGCTACATCTTTGTGTTGTCTCAAGTGACAGTGTTGTAAAATTACGCTTTGGGGGTATGCTTGCGTAAACGCAATTCCGATCATCGCGAAAGAAAACGATTTCATATGACGGTCAGCATCAAAGATGTGGCGCTGGCGGCCGGCGTGTCGGTGGCCACCGTGTCGCGGGCTCTGGCCAAGGGTCCGGTCAGCGCGGCGTTAAAGGCCAAGGTGGAGGCGGCCATCGCCGCCACCGGTTATCGGCCCAATCTGTCGGCGCGGCGCTTGCGCTCGCGGCACAGCGACACCATCGGCCTGATCGTGTCCGACATCCGCAACCCCTTCTTCACCGCGGTCAGCCGCGCGGTGGAGGATGTGGCCTACCAGGCCGGCATGCGGGTGATTTTGTGCAACACCGACGAGAACCCGGACAAGGAGGCGATGTACCTCAGGTTGATGCAAGAAGAGCGCGTCACCGGGGTGATCTTCGCCGCCACCCGCGCCACGGCTGAGACGCTGGACGCCGAGGCGCTGGGCTTTCCGGTGGTCTTGATCGACCGGGCCGCGCCCGGCGGCGCGGCCGACGCGGTGGTGCTGGACAACGCCGCCGCCGCCGGCCTGTTGGTCAGCCATCTGCGCGAACAAGGTCATAGCCGCATCGGCGGGCTGTTCGGCAATACCAGCAGCACCGGCGCGGAACGGCACGCGGGTTTCGCCGCCGCGTTGGCGCAGGCCGGGCTGGCCGCGCCGGCGCGTTTCGTCGCGCCCACGGCCGAGGCGGCGCAGCAGGCGGTGTCCGCCTGGCTGGCCGAGGCCGAGGCGCCGCGGGCGCTGGTGATCAGCAACGGCCTGCTGCTGCTGGGCGCGATGCGCGCGGTGCGCGCGCTGGGCCTGGAACTGCCGCGGCAGCTGGCGCTGGCCGGTTTCGACAACGACAGTTGGACGGAGCTGGCCGGACCGGGGCTGACGGTGATAGAGCAGCCGGTGGACGAGATCGGCCGCGCGGCGATGGCGATGTTGCTGGAGCGTCTGGAGCAGCCGCAGCGCTCAACGCGCAAAGTGGTGTTGACCGGCCGGCTGGTGGTCCGGGGTTCCAGCCTGGCCTAGGGTTGGCGTCAGCCGCTGTGGCGGAGGCGAGACAAGGGCGCGTTCGGCCCGGCCGGCCTCCGCGGGTTTGATTTTTAATGTATTAAATATTGTGCCATGATTTGCCGATGCCGTTTCAGCCATCGCCGCCCAGCCGGGCGGCCGCTAGGAGGAGGCCTGTCATGGATACGCGTTTCACCGGCGACATTCACCTTTCCACCCGCCAGGCGGCGGATGGCGACAAGCTGGATTTTTGGCTGAGCGAAGTGGACCGCCTCTTGGTCCGGGTGGAGTGCGACCGCCGTCCGGAAGAGCGGCTGGAGGCTTCGCTGGACTGGCAGGACTTCGGCTTGCTGCGCATGGCCACGATACGCGCCAACCAGCACGCGGTGACGCGCAGCGGACATAGCCTGAGCCGGGACGGCCGGGACTCCATCTTCGCCTGCCTGATGCTGCAGGGCGAGGGCTTCAGCCATCAGGGCGTGGAGTGCGCCCGCCACGGCCCGGGCGACGTGGTGCTGTACGATACCGCGCGCCCTTACGGCCACGGCTTTCCGGCCGATATGGCGATGGCGGTGCTGGACATTCCGCGGCCCTTGTTCCAGGAGCAGGTGGGCGTGTGGAACGAGCGCGGCCTGGTGCGCATCGAGCGCGCCGCCGGCATGGACGCCTTGGCCGCCCATCGCCTGCTTAGCGGCGGCGAGGCCGCGCGGCGGCATCTGGCCAGCCAGTTGCTGGAATGGCTGCATTCCTTGTGGAGCGCGCGCCTGGGCCTGCCGGCCTCCCGTTCCACCTTGTGCAGCCTGTGGCGGGCCAAGGCTTATATCGAGCGGCATCTGGCCGAGGACGATCTGGATTGCGAGCGCATCAGCCGCGCGGTGGGCGTGTCCGCGCGTCAATTGGCCCGCATCTTCGAACAGGAGGGCGAATCGGTGACGCGCCACCTGTGGGGGCGCCGGCTGGAACGCTGCCGCGTGGACCTGGCGGATCCGGCCTTGCGCCACCTATCGGTCAGCGAACTGGCTTTCCGCTGGGGCTTCAACCATATCGCCCATTTCTGTCGCAGCTATAAACGCCGTTACGGCGAAACGCCGAGTCATACCCGGGCCGAGGCCCTGGCCGCGCGCGTCCTTCCCAGACAACAAGACTGTCCTCATTAGGCAAATTCCACGTTCTCCCCGTCGTTAGAGTGGACGGGTCCGCTGCGCTTTCTGGCGCGGTGGACGCCCACCTAATAAAGAGGAGACATCATCATGCACACACGAATGGGCGGTTCGCCGCCGGGCGGCCGCACGCGAGCCGCTGGCGAAAGAGAGGCCCGCCATGCGCCTCTCCTATGAAAACAAATTGCTGGCCATCCTGGCGCTGAGCTTCGGTTTCGTGTTTTTCGACCGGCTGGCGCTGTCCTTTCTCTTTCCCTTCATGGCGGCGGAACTGCGGTTGACCCCCGCGCATCTGGGCATGCTGGCGTCGGCCTTGGCGCTGACCTGGTCCTTGTCAGGCCTGGGCCTGGGCGCCTGGTCGGACCGGCGCGGGCTGAAAAAGCCGATGCTGGTGGCGGCGGTGCTGGCGTTCTCGTTGTTTTCCGCCGCTTCCGGCCTGGTGGCGGGCTTCCTGTCCTTGCTGCTGTTCCGCGCGCTGATGGGGGTGGCGGAAGGGCCGGTGCTGCCCCTTTCCCAATCGTTGCTGGCGGCGGCGTCCACGCCGGCGCGGCGCGGTTTCAATATGGGCATCGTCAACGGCTCCGCGCCGGGCTTGCTGGGCGCGGTGCTGGGCCCGCCGCTGCTGGTGGCGCTGGCCGAGACCTATGGCTGGCGCGCCGCCTTCTACCTGTCCTGCCTGCCCGGCTTGCTGATTGCCTGGCTGGTCTGGCGGCATGTGCGCGAGCCGGCGCCCGCACCGATGCGGGCAGACCGGGGCGGCGGCCTCATCCAGTTGCTGGGCGAGCGCAACATTCTGCTGTGCGTGCTGATCGCCTGCAGCTACATCACCTGGTTCATCATCCTGATCTCCTTCACGCCCACCTTTCTGATCCAGGTCAAGGGCATGAGCCCGCAGGCGATGGGAGCGGTGATGAGCAGCCTGGGCTTCGCCTGGGTGGCGTGGGGCGCGCTGGTGCCGGCGATTTCCGACCGCATCGGCCGCAAGCCGGCGATGGTGGGATTTTCCTTGATCGCCGCCTGCTGCCCGCTGGTGTTGCTGAACGTGGACCGCATGGCCTGGCTGCTGCCGCTGGTTTTTCTCAGCTACACCGGCTTGGGCTGTTTCACCCTGTTCATGGCCACGATTCCGGCGGAAACGGTGTCGCCGCGGCGCATCGCCACCGCGCTGGGCATGATTATGGGAGTGGGCGAGCTGGCCGGAGGCTTCGTCGCGCCCACGGTGGCCGGCTTCGCCGCGGACCGCTACGGCCTGTCCATCGTGATGTGGATCGCCATGGTGGGCGCCTTGTTGCCGGCGCTGCTGTCCTTGGGCCTGCGCGAAACCGCGCCGCTGCGGCTGAAGCCTGGCGGGGCCGTGCTGGAAGCCGACCGGGCGCCGACCTGAGCCGCCATTCTCACTGCGCGTCCCGCTGCGCCGGGACGCCGCACTCCCTGACGGAGAACATCATGCACAAGACTTTGATCAAGGCGCTGGTCGGGCTGTCGGCGGCGTTGGCCTGCGTGACGGCTCAGGCCACCCAGTCCGGCGCGGACACCATAGGCGCCGGCGCCGAGGGTTTTCTCGCCGGCGCGCTGCCGCCGGCCGGTTGGTACGGCGTGTTCTATTACACCCATTATCAGGCTAAGCGTTTCAACGACGACGCCGGCAACGCTTCCGTGCCGGGCTTCAAACTGCAAGCCGACGTGCTGGTGCCGCGGCTGCTGTATATGTCGGACCGGACGCTGTGGGGCGGGCGCTTGGGTGGTTTCGCGCTGGCGCCGCTGCCCAGCTTGAGCCTGGACGCCGGCGGCGCGCATGAAAGCCGCAGCGGCCTGGGCGACGCGGTGTTGGGGCCGGTGCTGGCCTGGGGCGACGCCGGGCCGCTGCATACGGCGCTGGCGGCCGACATCGTGCTGCCCACCGGCGGCTACGACCGCGATCGGATGTTGAACCTGGGGGCCAATCATTACTCGCTGCGGCCTGTATTCGCCTTTTCCTATCTGCCGGCGTCCGGCTGGGAGCTGTCGTCCAAGATCAGCTACACCTTCAACGGCAAGAACCGCGATACTGATTACCAGTCTGGCCAGCAGTTTCATTTCGACTACTCGCTGAGTTACGCGGCCGGCCCGGCCTGGCGGTTGGGACTGAACGGCTATTTCATCAAGCAGACCACGGATGATACCCAGCATGGCCAGGCGGTGGCGGGCAACGGCTTTCGCGGCCAGGCTTTCGCCATCGGCCCGGCCTTGCGCTACCAGTTCGACAAGGCAGGGTTGGAGCTGAGGTGGCTGAAGGAATTCGAAGTGCGCAACCGGCCGGAGGGCGACGCCTTGTGGCTCAAGCTGGTGTTGCCTTTGTAGCGAGAGGATTTTGATGCGGGAAGAGTCGCCGGGCGCGTGCGCCCGGCCTTTTTATTTGGAGCCGCGCAATGGCCCGATTAGCCGGGTCAGTGTGTTGTCCTTGAGGAGGAAGTGGTGCCATAGCGCCGCGGCCGCATGCAGGATGGCCAGCCACATCAGAGCGTTGCCCAGCCATTCGTGGGCCTCCTTGATATCGTGCGCCAGATCCGGCATGGGGGTGAACAGCAAGGGCAGGGGCAAGCCGAAGAAGTCTATATTCTTGCCGGCGGCCTGGATAAAGGCGATGCCCAGCAGCGGCAAGGCGAGCATTAGCGCGTAGAGCGACCAATGGCCCGCCGTGGCGGCCAAAGCCGCCAGCCGGCCCGGCTGGGGGGTGATGGCGGGCGACGGATTGCCCGCGCGCCAGATCAGGCGAGGAAACAGCAATAACAAGACCAGTAGTCCGGCCTGGACGTGGGCGTATTTGACGCCGTCGCGCAGCGGCGTGCCCTTGGGGAAAAGTCCCTTGGCTTCAATGAAAATCAGCGCGGCAATGACGCTTAACGCGCCCAGCCAGTGCAGCGCGCGGGAAATCGCGCCATAGCGTTGAGAAGTATTGCGCAGCATGAGAAATGTCCTTGCATGGGGTAATGCGTGCAGCATGGAATGCAAAGCTTATGCGAAGCTTAAGAACCTGTTTACGATCTGCTGCGCGTCGTGAGACGTGACACGGAGAGTACCCCTTCGAAATGCTCATGTACCGTGTGTACACTCCGCTTTCTCAGCTGTTTTCGCCCTGTCTTGCCCTTGCTCGCGAGACTTTGAACAGGCTCAGAGAAATCAGAATAGATCATGAACGGCTTCTAATGATTTTTTTTGGCGAGGTCTGGAAGGCAAAGCCGCCGCTCAATCTTGCCCGCGTTGCGCGGCTGGTTTGTGAGGCGGCTTCCACCGGCGGCTTACTGGCCGGAGAGCATGAATTCCGCGCAGCGTTCGGCGATCATCACCACCGGCGCGTTGGTGTTGCCGGAGACGATGGAGGGCATCACCGAGGCGTCGCAGACGCGCAGGCCGGCCACGCCCTTGACGCGCAGCCGCGGGTCCACCACCGCGTCGGCGTCGGCGCCCATGCGGCAGGTGCCGACTGGGTGATAGACGGTTTTGGCGAATTGGCGGATGTGTTGCTCCAGCCGCGCGTCGTCGGCGTCCTCGGCCGGCGAGGGCAGCAGTTCTTCGGCGATCAGCCGGCGCATCGACGGCGCCCGCAAGATGCGACGCGCCAGTTTGACGCCGCGAAGCAGGCCGGCGAGATCCTCGGGCTCGCGCAGCGCGCCGCTGTCGAAGCGCAACGGCGCGGCCGGGTCGGCGCCGGCCAGCGCGACGCTGCCGCGCGATTTGGGGCGCAGCAGGCAGGGATTGATGGAAATGCCGTGGCCGGGCAGCGGTTCGCGGTCTACGTCGCCCACCAGGGTGGGCAGCACGTGGAACTGGATGTCCGGCCGGCCGCCGCCGCCGGTATCGACGAAACCGCCGGATTCCACCACGTTTGAGCTCAGCAAACCGGTGCGGAACAACTGCCATTGCAGGCCGTGGCGCAGCGCGGCCAGGCCGCGGTCCTGGCCCAGCAGGCTGATGGGCGCGCGGGCGCGGCCGTAGACCGACACTTCCAGATGGTCCTGGTAATTGGCGCCCACTTCCGGCGCGTCGCGCAGCACGGCGACGCCGTGTTCGCGCAGCTGTGCCGCCGGGCCGATGCCGGACAGCATCAGCAGTTTGGGGCTGGACAGCGCGCCGGCGCACAGCACGATCTCCGCCGTGGCGCGAGCGCGCTGGAGGCCGTTGGCGTCGCGCCATTCCACCTGACAGGCGCGGCGGCCGTCGAACCCGATTTTTTGCACATAGCAAGCGGTGCGCAGGTCCAGTTCGGATCGCTGCCGGACCGCGGCCAGATAGGTGGCGGCGGTGCTGCCGCGCCGTCCGTCGAAAGTGGTGGTGTGGTAGAAGCCGACGCCGGCCTGTTCGCGGCCGTTGAAGTCGTCGTTGTAGGCCAGGCCGATTTCCTGCGCGCCCTGGACGAAGGCCAGGCTCAGCGGATGGCGGTAGCGGGTGTCGCTGACTTTCAGCGGGCCGTCCACGCCGTGGTAGGGCTCGGACAAGCGCATATGGCTTTCCGCCTTCTTGAAGGCGGGCAGCACCCGCGTCCAGTCCCAGCCCTCGCAGCCCTGGGCGGCCCAATCGTCGTAATCGGCGGCCTGGCCGCGGATGTAGACCATGGCGTTGACCGAACTGCCGCCGCCCAGAGTGCGGCCCTGAGGGACGAAGATGCGCCTGCCGGCGGCCTCCGGCTGCGGCTCGCTGCGGTAGGTGACGGTGCGTTCGCTGCCCAGCACCTTGATGAAGGCCGCGGGCATGTGGATGTAAGGGCTGTTGTCCGGCGGGCCGTCTTCCAGCAGCAGCACGCGTTTGCCGGCTTCTATCAGCCTATGGGTCAGCACGCAGCCGGCGGAGCCGGCTCCGATAAGGATGTAGTCGTAGTCGCGCATGGGGTCTCCCTTGTTGTCGTGCCGCTCTTCCTACTGTTTGAGGATGAGCGGCCGCTCCAGCATAGGGCGGCCGCGCGCGGTGGCCTTGACCGGGCGCGCCCGCGGTCTTGACCGCCGCGGACGCGCCGGCCGGGAGGTTCAGCCTTGGCGGATCAGCTCGCGCAGCACGCGCTTGCAGGCGGCCAGATCCTGTTCGCCGAGCCCGGCCTGGATCTCCCGCTGTTGCTGGCCGGCGATGCGCCACAGCGTGGCGGCTTGTTCGCGGCCGGCCTCGCTGAGGCGGTAGCCGGCGGCGTCGCGGGTCAGCAATCCCTTGCGGCGCAACTCGGCCTCGGCCAGCTCTATCGCCTCCGGCGGCATCGCCGCCTCGCGCTGCAGCGCGCAGCCATCCAGCCCCGCTTGCTGTTCCAGCACCAGCAGCAGCCGCGCTTCGCCGCCGCCCAGGCCGGTGGCGAGTTGGCGCGGCCGGTAGCTGGCCTGGTAGGCCTGCAGCGCCTGGGTCAGCAGATAGAGCAGATTGTCGCCCAGCCAGCCGGGCAACGGCTCCGCGGCGGCGGCCGGCCGAGCGCGCGGCAGCGCGGCGGCGTACATGCCCTGATGGTAGAGCAGCGGCGCGGCGCCGCCGTCGTCGAAGGCCTCGACCAAACCCAGCAGAATCCAGTGGTCGCCGCCGTCCAGCCGTTGATGCAGGCGGCAATGGAAGCGGGCGGCGCAGCCGTCCAGCAGCGGCGCGCCGCCTAGGCCGGTTTCCGGCTCCAGGCCGGCGAATTTGTCGGAAGCGGCGCGGGCGAAGCGGTTGGACAGCTCGATCTGGTCGGCGGCCAGCACGTGGACGGCGAAGTGGCCGGCCTGGTCGAACACCGTGTTGCTGGCGGAGCGCTTGTCCAGGCTCCACAGCACCAGCGGCGGGTCCAGCGAGACGGAATTGAAGCTGTTGGCGGTGACGCCGGCGCGTTCGCCGTCCGGCGCGGCGGCGGTGACGACGGTGACGCCGGTGGCGAAGTTGCCGAGCGCGCGGCGCAGCGCGCGCGCGTCATGGGCGGGGGCGGGTGCGTTCATGGCGTATCCTCAAGGCCGCCCGGCACGGGGCCGGAACGGCGC
>NZ_JAAOMA010000001.1:0-319387 GCF_011602385.1 Chromobacterium fluminis
GCGCGAGCGCTTGGGTGAATTGCTACTTTCGAAACAACGGCGAGGGCGTGAATGCCCTCGCGTTGTGAAAAAGCAGCCGTCCCGTTACCCGATCAAACAAGTTCGATCCGCTAAGTGAACGGCATTACCGCCCCGGCGGTGCTTTTCGCTTGCGAGCGAATGCCGCTTACATGCTCTGGATCTGCTTTTCCAGTTTCACCGCGCGGTCGCCCGGCGCCGGGTGGCTGGACAGCAGGCTACTGTCGTTGCCGTACAGGTCCGCCAGCTTGCGCAAGGCGGCCGGACCGCCTTGAACGTTGTAGTTGTGGCGCTTGAGGAAGCCCACCGAGTAGCCGTCGGCGTCGCTTTCCTGAGATTGGGAGAACTGCGCGTTCACCACAGCTTCGGCGAAGCCGCCGAGCTCGGATTCGGACAAGCTGCTGGCGACGCTGTTGCCGCTGCCGGCCGCGCCCTTGCGCGCAGCGGAAGTGGCGTAGGCCAGTTGCATGGCTTTCTTGGTGTGGCCCAGTTTCACGTGGCCGATTTCATGGCCGATGACGAAGCGCACTTCATCGTCGTTCATCTTGTCCATCAGGCCGCTGTACACGCGCACGGTGCCGTCGGCCATGGCGAAGGCGTTGACTTCCTTGGTCAGATAAACCTTGAAGTTCAGCTTGGTGCCGTCTTCGCTGTCCAGGCCTTTGACCATCTTGGCCAGGCGCTTGGAATAGGCGTTGGAGGCCGGAGCCACTTTGTTCTTCTTGTCCATCACCACGCTGGATTCGGCCGCCATGGCTTTGACGTCGGCGTCGCTGAGCGTGGCGGATTTCACCAGGTCGGAACCGGCGCTGATCATGGAGCCCAGATCGAAAGCGTGCGCCGGAGCGGAGAAGCAAGCAGCAGCCAGAACTGTCAGAGCGAATTTTTTCATGTTGTCAGTCTCATTTAATTTACAAATTCAATTTACAAATAAAGCAGACGGATGCTATCCGCTTTGCCTCCGCTTGAAAAGCGATTGGCATAACTACCCGCCATTCCCGATTCACGGCCTCCTAGGCGCTTAAATCGGCAAGCCCTTGCCAGCGCAAAGGTTTTTTCGAAACCACGCTAGGCCGGTGGAGAAGCGGAGTGTGAATGGTTGTCGCGGAGACGCAACGCATAAGAACCATTAACGGACGCGCCTCGCTCGCCGGCGCGCAGCGCCGGACACGGGTGGTCCTGCAACTCCTCGACCGAGGCGCGGTTGGCGCCGATCAGGCTGGCGCGGCTGCTCAGCAGTATGAAACCGTCGCGTCCGTCTGTCAGCCGCGTCGCCACCAAGGCCAGGCCGTAGCGGCCCATTTCCAGGCCGGCTTCCGGCAGCCCGGCCGCCAGCGCCTTGAATGGATCCACTTCGGGCCCGCCGTCGGCCTTGGCCGCCAGAGCCCGCGCCCAGTAGACATGGCCTTGCAGCTCCACCGGCAGTTCCCGCCACTCTTCGTTCAAGCTGTCTTTCAGGTCTTCCAGTTGTTGACGCACGGTGGCGTTGGTGCAGGAGATATGGATGTGCAGCTGGTTTTGCGTGCGCCCGTACTGGGAGTTGATCGTCAGCGACAGCAGTTCGCGCGGAATCGGCCGGCCGTAGCGCTGCTCCAAAAAGCCGCGCGCGCGCCAGGCCGCCCCCCAGTAATCCGGCGCTCGCTCGATCAACAGTTCCGGGCTTTCGATGCCGCTGAGGCGGGCGGTGGGGATCAGCAAATATTGCAGCCAGCCGTTGCGGTCTTTCAGCACCGCGTACCCGCCGGCCTCGCCGCCGCTCAAGTTCACTTCGGCGCAGGGCGCTGGCTGACCGGTGGCTTGCTGATTGGGCTGGCACTGCCGGTTGACGATGTTCCACAAGGCGTCGGAATCGGCCCACAGCAGCGCCGAATACCCCAAGGCCAACGCGGCCAGCAGGCCGGTGGCGATTTTGAGCGTGGTTTTCATGTTTGGATTTTTACTTGATGCCACTCCGCCACTATAGCGAAGGCCGGGCCCGGACATGAAAAAACCGCCCCTAAGGGCGGTTGGTCGCGGGGCGAAGCCGGCTCAAGCCAGCAGGCAAGAGGACTGGCTCTGCTCGCTGACCCGGCGCAACGGCGTGGCCTGCTGAGCGCAGCGCGCCTCCGCCTGAGGGCAACGGGTGCGGAACACGCAGCCGGACGGCGGGTTGATCGGGCTAGGCAAGTCGCCTTGCAGGATCTGGATCACCTTGGTCTTTTCCAGCTTCGGATCCGGGATGGGAATCGCCGACAGCAAGGCGCGGGTGTAGGGGTGGGACGGCGCGTCGTACAGCGCGGCCTTTTCCGCCAGTTCCATCTCGCGGCCCAGATACATCACCAGGATGCGGTCGGAGATGTGTTTGACCACGGCCAGATCATGGGCGATGAAAATCAGCGCCAGGCCCATTTCGCGCTGCAACTCCTTGAGCAAATTGATGATCTGCGCCTGGATGGACACGTCCAGCGCCGATACCGGCTCGTCGCAGATGATGAGCTTGGGCTCCAGGATCAGCGCGCGGGCGATGCCGATGCGCTGACACTGGCCGCCGGAGAACTCGTGCGGATAGCGGTTGATCATCTGCTCGCGCAGGCCCACCTTGGCCATCATCGCCTTGACCCGGCGCATCACTTCCTCCGGCCCCAGCTCCGGCTTGTGCACGCGCAGCGGCTCGCCGATGATGTGGGCCACCGTCATCCGCGGATTGAGCGAAGCCAGCGGATCCTGGAAGATCATCTGGATGTCCTTGCGCACCGCCAGCCAATCCTTGTCGCTGCCTTTGCGCAAGTCCTTGCCCATCCAGACGATTTCGCCGTCGGTGGCGGGAATCAGGTTCAGGATGGCGCGGCTGAGCGTGGATTTGCCGCAGCCGGATTCGCCCACCACGCCCAGCGTTTCCCCGGCGTAGAGGTCGAAGCTGACGCCGTCCACCGCCTTCAGGGTTTTCTTGGCGCTCCACGGCCAGCTGTCGTTCCCCTTGACCTGGAAGTGCACTTTAACGTCGCGCACCGAGAGAATGGCTTGTTTGGCTTGTTCAGACATGGGCCACCTCCTGGGCTGCTTGCGCCAGCTCGACGGCCGGCTTGTGACAGGCGCGTATCACCTGCGGATTGTGGCTGCTGGCCTGCAGCAGCGGCAGCTCGTCGGCACAGCGCTCGGTGCTGTGCTGGCAACGTTCGGAGAACGGGCAGCCCTTGGGCATGTGCGCCATATTGGGCGGGTTGCCGGGGATGCTGATCAGCTCGCTGCCGTCGTGGTCCAGCCGCGGCAGCGCGCCCAGCAGGCCGATGGTGTAAGGGTGGCTGGGATGGTAGAAGATGCTGTCGGCGTCGCCGTATTCCATCACCCGGCCGCCGTACATCACCATCACTTTTTCGCACAGGCCCGCCACCACGCCCAAATCGTGGGTGATCATGATGATGGAGGTGCCGAAATCGCGCTGCAGATCCTTCAGCAGCGTCAGGATTTGCGCCTGCACCGTCACGTCCAGCGCGGTGGTGGGTTCGTCGGCGATCAGCACTTCCGGCTCGCACAGCAGCGCCATCGCTATCATCACCCGTTGGCGCATGCCGCCGGAGAACTCATGCGGATACATGTCCACGCGGCGCGCCGCTTCCGGAATGCGCACCGCTTCCAAAAGCTCGATCGCGCGCTTCTTGGCCGAGCGCCGGCTCATGCCCTTGTGCAGTTCCAACACCTCGGTCATCTGCCGCTCCACCGTCAGGTAGGGGTTGAGCGAGGTCATCGGGTCCTGGAAGATCATGGACACGCGGTCGCCGCGGATGGCGTTCAGTTCCGGGGCGCCCATGGTCAGCAGGTCTTTGCCGTGAAACAGCACTTCGCCGCTGGTGGAACCGTTGCGGGCCAACAGGCCCATGATGGACAACACGCTCTGGCTTTTGCCGGAGCCGGACTCGCCGACGATGCCCAGGGTCTGACCTTTGTCCAGTTCGAAACTGACGCCGTTGACGGCGTTGACCATGCCGTCGTTGGTCTGGAACTGGACCCCGAGATTGCTGACTTTCAAAATGCTCATAGTGGTTCTACCTCGGGCTCATCGATCTTTCGGGTCCAGCGCGTCGCGCAGGCCGTCGCCGATATAGTTGGCGCAGTACAAGGTCAGCGACAACATGCCGGCGGGGAACAACAGCTGCCAGGGCTGGCTTTCCATGGTCTTGGTGCCGTCGCCGATCAAGACGCCCCAGCTGGTCATCGGCTCTTGCACGCCCAGGCCCAGGAAGGACAGCACCGATTCGGTCAGAATCACCCCCGGCACCGTTACCGTAGTGTAGATCACCACGATGCCCAGCAGATTGGGCACGATGTGGCGGGCGATGATGGTGGCGGTGGACACGCCGATGGCGCGGGCGGCTTCCACGTATTCCTTGGACTTGATCGACAGCGTCTGGCCGCGCACCACGCGCGCCATGTCCATCCAGCCCAGAATGGTGATGGTCAGCACCACCAGATAGAACTCGCGGCCCAACAGGGTCACCATCAGGATGGCGATCAGCAGATAGGGCACCGCGTACATCATGTCCACGATGCGCATCATCAGGTTGTCTATCTTGCCGCCGAGGAAGCCGGCGCTGGCGCCCCACAGCACGCCTATGATCACCGCGGCGACGGTGGCCAACGCGCCCACCATCAGCGAGATGCGGCCGCCTATCAGGGTGCGCACCAGCAGGTCGCGGCCCAAGTCGTCGGTGCCGAACCAGTGCATGCCCTGCCAGGTGGGCGCCAGGCTGATGGCGTCCCAGTCGGTGTCGTCATAGGTATGGGGCAGGAACATCGGCCCGAAAATACAGGCCAGCACGATCAGCGACAGGATGATCAGGCTGACCACGGCCGCGCGGTTGCGGAAAAAGCGGATGCGCGCGTCGCGCCACGGGCTGCGGCCTTCAACGGCGGCGTCGTCCAGACGGGTCTCCAGCGCGATCGCCGCTTGCTTCTGTTTGCTTCTCAACATGGGGAATCCTTCGCGGTCACGCGCGTCAATAGCGAATCTTGGGATCGAGGAAGGCGTAAGCCAGGTCGACCAGCAGATTGAGCAGCACGGCAATCACCGTCACCAGCACCACCAGGCCCAGCACCAGCGTGTAGTCGCGATTGGACGCGCCGTTGACGATGAGCTTGCCCAGGCCGGGCAGAGAGAAGATGGACTCGGTGACCACGGCGGAGGTGATCGAGGAAATGGTCAGCGGCCCCAGCAGCGTCACCACCGGCATCAAGGCCGGCTTCAACGCGTGGCGGACGATGATGGTGCGCATCGGCAGGCCCTTGGCGCGCGCGGTGCGGATGAAGTTGCTGCCCAGCACCTCGATCAGGCTGCCGCGCATCACCCGGCCGATGGTGGCCACGTTGATGAAGGTCAGCAGCGCCACCGGCAGGATCATGAAGCGCGGATCGAAATCGTTCCAGCCGCCGGACGGCAGCCATTGCAGGGTGACGGCGAAGATCAGCACCAGCACCGGGCCGATGATGAAGGACGGGAAAGCGCTGCCCATATTGCTGATCAGCATCACCAGGTAATCCACCGCGCTGTTCTGACGCAAGGCGGCGACGATGCCCAGCGCCACGCCTATCACCAGCGAAATCAGGATGGCGCTGCCGCCTATGGTCGCCGACACCGGCAGCGCCTTGGCCACCAGATCGTTGACGCTCCAGTCCGAATAGCGGAAGGAGGCGCCCAGATCGCCTTGCAGCAGGCTCTTCAGGTAATACAGGTATTGCTGCCACAAGGGCAGGTCGAGATGGTATTTGGCCTGCAGATTGGCCAATACCGCCTCGGAAACTTTGCGCTCCCCGTCGAAGGGGCCGCCAGGGGTCATGTGCAGCAGCAGATAACAGACGGTGATGACGGCCAACACGGTGGGGATCGTCAACAGCACGCGTCGTAAGGTGTAGGACCACATTGCAAATTACTCCGACTCGCCGCGCCCGACGCGCGCCGGCGCGATGCGCGGGCTGCGGACGGACCAACGGCGATTGACACCGATCAGTCACGGGCGGGCGCCGTTTGCGACGGCGGCCCGCTCAACACACCGGGGTTGCCCCCGTTTTCAGATCAAGGCTAACGCGCGTCCGCCCGCGCGCCTCCGGTCCCGCTAGGGACTGGAGGCGTTCAGGGGTCGGCGCGAGGCCGGCGATCAATGCTGGATGATGTAGAGATCCTTGCTGCGGTAGCGATCCACCGGGTTCTTCAGCGAGTAGCCGCCCACATACGGTTTCACCAGGCGCGGCAGCGTGTACTGCAACACCGGGATCATCGGGTAGTCGTCCATCACCAGTTTGGTGGCCTGCGTCAGCAGTTGGGTGCGCTTGGCTTGATCGGTGCTTTCATTGCCCTGCTTGATCAACTCTTCCGCTTTCTTGTTGCAGTTGAAGTTGTCGTTCTGGGTATTGCCGCACTGAACCAGCGCTAGGAAGGTAGTGGCGTCGTTATAGTCGGCCAGCCAGCCGTTGCGCGCCACCTGATAGTCGCCGTCGTGGCGTTTCTTCAGGAAGACTTTGAACTCCATGTTTTCCATGGAGGTGTTGAAGCCCAGCTTGCTCTTCCACTCGGAGGCCACGAAGATGGCCATCTTCTTGTGGTAGTCGCTGGTGTTGTAAGACAGCTTGAGCGTGGTGCCCGGCTTCACGCCGGCCTGGGCCAGCAGCTTCTTGGCCTCGTCCACGCGCTTGGCCATCGGCCATTGCGCCCAGTCGTAGCTGGTGGGCAGGCCGCCGTGCACGCCCTTGACCATCACGCTATAGGACGGCAGCTGGCCGTCGCCGGTGATTTTCTTGGCCATCAGGTCGCGGTCCACCACCATGGACAGCGCCTTGCGCACGCGCACGTCCTTCAGCAGCGGGTCCTTGTTGTTCAGGCTGTAATAGCGCAAACCCAGGATGGTGGAGGTTTTCAGATCCTTGGGCATGGCGCTCTTGAGCTTGTCGAAGCTGCCCGGCGGGATCTCGTAGGTCATGTCGCTCTGACCGGACTGGTACAGCTTCTGATCCGCGTTCTGGTCTTCGATGGGCAGGAAGCTGACGCGGGTCAGCTGCACATTCTTGGCGTTCCAGTACTGCGCGTTCTTCTCAATCACCACCTTGCTGTTGACTTGCCAGTCTTTCAGCACGAAGGGGCCGTTGCTGACCATCTTGCCCGGCTTGACCCAGTCTTTGCCGAACTTGTCGATCACCGCCTTGGGCGCGGGGCCCAGTTGGGCGTTGGACATCAGTTCCGGCAGGTAGGACACCGGGAAGGCGGTATCCACTTGTACGGTGTATTTGTCCAGGGCCTTGACGCCGATGGCGGTCACCGGCTTCTTGCCGGCCACGATGGCCTCGCCGTTCAGGAAGAAGATGCCGAAGGTGCCGGCGTAGGGAGCGGCCAGCTTGGGATCCACCAGGCGGCGGATGCCGTAGACGAAATCGTCGGCGGTCACGCCGCTGCCGTCGGACCATTTGGCGTTCTTGCGCAGCTTGAACACCCAGGTAGTGGGCGCGGTCTGTTTCCAGGATTCGGCCACGCCGGGCTGCAGCTTGCCTTCGTTGTCGGTGGCGGTCAGGCCTTCGAACAGGTCATGAGTGATGATGTTGGCGGGCACGCCCTCCACTACCATCGGGTCCAGCGATTCCGGTTCGGAGCCGTTGGAGCGCACCAGTTCCTGCTTGGCGGCCAACTTGGTGCCCGGCGGCACGATGGCGGCCAGGGCCGCGCCGGAAGTCAGGGCCAGCGCCACGGCGGCCGCGATTGTCTGTAGCGATTTTTTATCAGCCATCTCGCCTACTCTCCTAAGTATTGTCGATCCCGTCGATATCGCGGGACGATCAGAATCTTCACTCGATTGTATCCAGAGTGGTTGGCGGCCATTATGCGCTGAGGATTTTGAATACTTCAAGTGCTAAGCACGACGCCGCGGCGAGCGATTTAACGTTTTAGTCGCAAATTGACTATCCTTGCCCACATTAGCTGCCACAGCCTTCTGATTTCGCGGCAGTTTTTCACTTTATACGTCTTGGCATTCTAAAAATTATTGGCTCACATACCCATTGCTCATGGATAGACAAAATAAGCCTATACAATTAATCCAAAGACATATCAGAGTAATCTAATTTTCTTTTTGGCGGCTTTTTCCAAAATCATTAACGCTTTTGCGCTTGGCGAAAACGGAGGGGCTTGAGTAAGCTCGACCCGACGCATGCCGCGCGCCGCGCCGGCTTCCCGGCCGCAGCCCCAGGCGCCCAGTCCGCGCCGCCAACGCATCTTCCTGATCCGCAAGGCTTATTCAGCCCTATCATTCCAAATAGCGGACGGAGTCCGGCCCGGTCTTCCGAGCCACGCGACCGGCGGCGGAGAGACGCCCTGGAACGCGGCCCGTCGCCGGACTAAATGTCCGCGGCAAGCGGCGACGCCGGCATGCGCCGACAGGTATCGATGGGACGACGCCTGGCATCCACACGGCGGGCTAGGCGCCCGCCCCAAGAGCGAGAATAAAAGATGAAGAAACGAGTCGTTGCAAGCGCAGCCGCGCTTGCTCTGGCTGCGGCCGGCCTGGCCGGCTGGTATGGCTCCAGAACAACCGCGGCCGCTGCAAAAACCGCGGCGCGCCCGCCGATTGCCGTTGGCATCGCCAAAGTGGCGGCGGAGGATCTGCCGATCGAGCTGAACGCCACCGGCAATGTCACCGCCATTGAAAAGGTGGAGGTCAAGCCTCAGGTCTCCGGCATGGTGGCCAAGGTCCACGTCAAGGAAGGCCAAAACGTGGCTCCGGGCCAATTGCTGTTCACGCTGGACGCGGCGGCGGAAACCGCCCAGTTGAAAAAAGCCCAGGCGCAGACGCTCAGCGATCAGGCCCAACTGAAAAACGCCGAACGCGACCTGGCGCGCAGCCGCGACCTTCTGGCGAAAAACTTCGTCTCGCAAAGCGTGGTAGACGCCAATCAATCCAAGGCAGACGCGCTCAGCGCCACCGTCGCCGCCGACCGCGCCCAAGTGGAAGCGGCGCGGGCGGCGCTGGACTATAAAACGCTGCGGGCATCCATAGGCGGGCGCATCGGCGTCATCAGCGTCTATCCGGGCACCTTGGCGCAGCCGGGCATGGCCGCGCCGATGCTGACCATCACTCGTATTCATCCGATCAACGCCACCTTTACCCTGCCGGAGCGCGAGCTGGGCGCGGTGCGCGCGGCCCAGGCCGCCGGCAAGCTGCTGGTGCGCGCCACGCTGCCGGACAGCGGCGACAGCGTGGACGGCAAGCTGGTCTTCATCGACAGCGCGGTGGACAGCGCCAACGGCACGCTCACGCTGAAAGCCGAGTTTTCCAATCAGGACGGCAGGCTGTGGCCGGGCCAGTTCGTCACCGTCTCGCTCAACGCAGGCCGCTACCAGCAGGCGGCCACCATCCCGGTGGCGGCGCTGCTCACCGGGCCGGAAGGCAAATTCAGCTACGCGGTGCAGGCCGACGGCAGCGTCAAGCGCGCGCCGGTGGAACTGCTGGCCATTCATAAGGAAAAAGCCGTCGTCAAAGGCCTGCGCGTCGGCGATGCCGTGGTGTCCAACGGCGGCCTCAATCTGCGCCCCGGCGACAAGGTGCGCGCGGCCTCGGCCGGCCCGGCCAGCGGAGGCCAATGATGCAAATCTCCGAGCTCTGCATCCGCCGTCCGGTGATGACGGTGCTGCTGTGCCTGTCCCTGGTGGTGGCCGGCCTGATCGCCTATCAGAAGCTGCCCATCGCCGCGCTGCCCAGCTTCGATACGCCCACCATCAACGTCTCCGCCAGCCTGCCCGGCGCCAGCCCGGACAGCATGGCCTCCTCGGTGGCCGCGCCTCTGGAAAAGCAGTTTTCCACCATTCCCGGCATCTCGGTGATCAGCTCGTCCAGTTCCCTGGGCAGCACCTCCATCACGCTGGAATTCGACAACGACCGCAATATCGACCTGGCGGCGGTGGACGTGCAGGCGGCGCTGCTGCGCGCACAGCGTTCGCTGCCGACGGAAATGACCTCGACCCCGTCCTACCGCAAGGTCAACCCGGCGGATTCGCCGGTGCTGTTGCTGGCGCTCAATTCGCCGTCCATGTCGCTGTCCGACCTCAACGACTACGCCGAGAACTGGATCTCGCCCAATATCGCCACCCTCAAGGGCGTGGCCCAGGTCAACATCTTCGGCCAGAAGCGCTACGCGGTGCGGATCAAGGCCGACCCGGGCAAGCTGGCCTCGCGCAATTTGACGCTGGACGACGTGGCCGCCAGCATCCGCGCCGCCAACGTCAACACCCCGGTGGGCACGCTGGAGGGCAAATCGCAACTGATGACGGTGGAAGCCAACCGCCAGCTGCAAAACGCCGCCCAGTTCGCCAAGCTGGTGATCGCCAGCCGCAACGGCCTGCCGGTGAGGCTGTCCGACGTGGCCGCGGTGGAAGACAGCGTGGAAAACCTCAAGACCGGCAGTTGGGTCAACGGCGAGCGCTCCATCGTGCTGGCGGTGATGCGTCAGAGCGACGCCAACACCGTGGCGGTGGTGGACGCCATCCGCAAGGAGCTGCCGCAACTGCAGGCGCAATTGCCCGGCTCGGTGCGGCTGAACCTGCTCAACGACCGCTCGCAGTCCATCCGCGAAGCCATCCACGACGTCAAGCTGACCCTGTTGCTCACCATCGCGCTGGTGATCATGGTGATCTTCATGTTCCTGCAGCGCATGGCGGCCACGCTGATTCCTGCGCTGTCGCTGCCGATCTCGCTGATCGGCACCATAGGGCTGATGTACTGGCTGGGCTACAGCCTGGACAATATCTCGTTGCTGGGCATCACGCTGGCGGTGGGCCTGGTGGTGGACGACGCCATCGTGATGTTGGAAAACATCGTCCGTTATATCGAAGAGGGCTTGTCCCCGATGGAGGCGGCGCTGAGGGGCTCGCGTGAAATCGCCTTCACCATCGTGTCGATCTCGCTGTCGCTGGTGGCCATCTTCATCCCCATCTTCTTCATGCAGGGCGTGATCGGCCTGCTGTTCCACGAATTCGCCGTGGTGGTGTCGCTGGCGGTGCTGGTGTCGGCGGCGGTGTCGCTAACCCTGATCCCCTTGCTGTCCTCGCGCTTTCTCAGCGCCGACTCGATTGGACACCAAGCCCAGCGCGGCCGGCTGGCCGCAGCGCTGGAGAACGGCTTCGACGCGGTGCTGGCCGGCTATCGCCGCACGCTGGACCTGGCGCTCAAGCATCGCCGCCTGACCCTGGCCGGCGCGCTGTCCACCTTCGTCCTGACCGCATTGATGTTCAACGGCATTCCCAAGGGCTTCTTCCCCACCGAGGACACCGGCCAGATCATGGCCAGCACCGAGGCGGCGCAGGACATCTCCTACGACGCCATGCTCAAACTGCTGCAACGCGCCGCCGCCATCACCCAGGCCAACCCCAACGTCGCCTTCGCCACCTCCTCGCTGTCCGGCGGCAACACCGGCCGCATGTTCATCCAGCTCAAACCGCGCGGCGAGCGCGCCAAACTGGACCCGACCATGGAAAGCCTGCGCCGCGACCTGCGAGCGGTGCCGGGGCTCAGCGTCTATCTGAACCCGACGCAGAACCTGCGCCTGGGCGGCCGCCAGAGCAAAAGCCGCTATCAATACACTCTCCAAGGCATACAGGCGGAAAGCCTGAACACCTGGTCCGACAAACTCTTGCAGCGGATGCAGGCCGATCCCATCTTCCGCGACGTCACCAGCGACTCCCAGCTCAAGGGCCTGCAAGCCAAGCTGAACATAGACCGCGACAAGGCCAACCTGCTGGGCGTGGATATCCAGAGCATACGCAGCGCGCTGTACAGCGCCTTCGGCGAGCGGCAGATTTCCACCATCTACACCGCCAGCGACAACTATCAGGTGATCCTGCAGGCGGACGACCCGTTCAAGGTCAACGAGTTCGACTTCTCGCGTCTGCGCGTGCGCGCCGCCGACGGCCAACTGGTGCCGCTGTCCAGCATCGCCTCGGTGGAGCGCACCGTCGGCCCGATCTCGGTCAACCATCAAGGCCAGTTGCAGGCGGTGACGCTGTCCTTCAACCTGGCGCCCGGCATCCCGCTGAGCCAGGCGGACCAGCACCTGCGCCAGCTCAAAGAGCGCATCGCCCTGCCCGCCTCCATCGCCACCAGTTACAGCGGCGACGCCGCCGCCTTCGAAGAAACCCAGGGCAGCCAAATCCTGCTGCTGGGCATCGCGGTGGCGGTGATCTACGTGCTGCTGGGGGTGCTGTACGAAAGCTATATCCACCCGCTGACCATTCTGTCCGGCCTGCCCTCCGCCGCCATCGGCGCGCTGGGCACGCTGATGCTGTTTGGCCAGGAACTGACCGTGATCGCCAGCATCGGCATCCTGATGTTGATCGGCATCGTCAAAAAGAACGCCATCATGATGATCGACTTCGCGCTGGAAGCGCAGCGCAAGCAGGGCATGTCGCCGGAGCAGGCCATCCACGCCGCCTGTCTGCTGCGTTTCCGGCCCATCATGATGACCACCTTGGCGGCCTTGATGGGCGCGCTACCCATTGCGCTGGGCCTGGGCGCCGGCGCCGAGTTGCGCCAGCCCTTGGGCCTGGCGGTGGTGGGCGGCCTGGTGTTCTCCCAGGTGGTCACGCTCTACATCACCCCAGTGCTCTATCTGTATTTCGACGCGCTGGCGCAACGCCACGCGGCCTGGCGGGAAAGGCGGCGCGCGCTGCGCGCCTGACGCGAAAAAGCCCGCGCCGGATGTCCGCCGCGGGCCTTTCTGTTTGCAGCGGCCTCAGCCCTGACGCAAACGCTTGATCGCCTCCTCGGCGTCGCGCGGCGCGCGCTTGTCCGGGCAGGCCAGATCGCGCAGCGAACGGCGCAGCTTGTCGTCATGATCAATCTTGCGCCACACCGCCTTGTTGGAGCGGATCCAGTTTTTATCGATGCTGTTGCCGAAGGCGTAGGCGCGATAGCTGCCCTCATTGCACAGCAGGCCCTCGAAGCTCAGGTTTTCCGCGCCGGCCGGGCTCTTCACCCGCACGATCATCCGCACCACCCCGTCCTCGCCCGCGCTCAGAGTCTTGGCGTCGACGAAATACTGGTTGGTCTGCAGATTATCAGTGCTCACCGCGATCCAATCCGGCTGCGCCGGATACGGCGGCAACTGGTAGTCGCCCTCCTGCCATGGCACATCGGGCGCGAAATCGATGTTCTTCTTGATCTTGTTGTCGGCCAACGCCGGCTGCGCGGCGCACAGGGCCAGCACGATGATGGCGGCAAAGGTCTTCAAATCACTACTCCTCGTTCAGCGCGCCGGAGCCGCGCTTGGCTGGCCCGGACGCAAGGTGAAACGGCGGCGGCCGGTTTCCCTGCCGGCCAGGCCCCAGCTTAATTCCGAAAACTGCATGTCGCCGCGCGCCGACACCGTCAGCAGCATGGACGCGCGGGTGCCGTAGTCGCGGCCTTTTATGAAGATGGGCGACAACACCCGTTCCAGCGCGGAGCCGATGCGGGTATTGGGCAGCCGCCCCAGCGGCGCCGGCGTGCCGTCGGACAGGGCGATGAAAGCCTGATCCTCGGTGGGCACGCGCTGAAACTCGCGCAAATATTCCGCCAGCCGCTCGCTCTTGAACCACGGCGTGTCCAGCGTGGCGTTGGACAAGGTGTGGATGCCCGGCGTCACCCGGGCGATCTGGCCGCCGCGGCTGTGGAAATGAAACAGGTCCGAGGCATAGCCGAACAGCAGGTTAAACGGCGCGTAGCGGCCTTGCTCGGCGCGCAGCCAATCGGCGAAGGCGAACGGATCCTCGTCGCCGGCGACGAAGCGCTCCACCAGCTCCCCGCGCGAGCGTTCCGCCTTGACCGGATGGCCGTCGCGGATATTCGTCACCGCGGCGATGCGGCCGCGGCCGTCCACCATCAGCCAACCGCCGCCGGACTCGGCGTCGCGGCCGCCCAGCGTATTCTGATATTGCGGCCACCAATCCAGCGGTTCGGTCGGACGCGCATAGTATTCGTCCCGGTTGGCCAGCAACACCAGTTGGCCCAGTCCGGGGGTCTTGTAGGCAAAAGCGATCACGCACATGATGAAGACCGATTTGAGGATGGCTTGGCGACTCGCGTAAACTTAGGGTTTAGGGAGCAGCCGCGGACAGTTCCGACCAGGCCTGTATTCCGCTCAATGTCCGCCGCGCATCGGCGACGCGGCCTTGAACGGGTTCCAAGCGGCCGGGCTTCTCTCCATTGTAACTGATAAGGCTGAGGAAGCCGGACCATGAATTTCGACAAGACCATAGACCTCTCCGGCCTCAACTGCCCGCTGCCCATCCTGCGCGCCAAGAAGGCGCTGGCGGAAATGGACAGCGGCGCGGTGCTGGAGGTGATCGCCACCGATCCCGGCGCGCCCAAGGACTTCGAAGCCTTCTGCCGCCAAACCGGCAACGCGCTGTTGACCTCGGACACCACGGCGGAAGGCAAATTCCGCATGGTGCTGAAACGGAAATAACCCCGATGGCTCAGAGCCAGTTTACAACCTCGCGAGCAAAGGCGAGACAAGGCGAAAGCGGCTGAAGAAGCGGAATGTACATAGAGTACATGAGGATTCTGAAGACGTACGCGCCGTGTCGCTTCTCACGACGCGCAGCAGCTTGTAAACAGGTTCTTTGTTGGCCGCCGCCCTTTTCATCGCTACCCGCAGGCAAGACCATGACGCAAACCCTGACCCTGATCCGCCCCGATGACTGGCATCTGCACCTGCGCGACGGCGCGGCGCTGGCCGCCGTATTGCCCGACACCTGTCGTCAGATGGGCCGCGCCATCATCATGCCCAACCTCAAGCCTCCGGTGACCACCGTGGAAGCCGCCGCCGCTTACCGCGAACGCATCCTGGCCGCGCGCCCGGCCGGCAGCCGCTTCGAGCCGCTGATGACGCTCTACCTGACCGACAACACCTCGCCGGCGGAAATCCGCAAGGCCAAGGCCAGCGGCTTCGTCCACGCGGTCAAGCTCTACCCGGCCGGCGCCACCACGAATTCCGACTTCGGCGTATCCGACGTCAACAAGGCCATGCCGGCGCTGGAGGCCATGGCCGAAGCCGGCCTGCCACTGCTGGTTCACGGCGAAGTCACCGATCCGGCCATCGACGTGTTCGACCGCGAGGCGGCCTTCATCGAACAGGTGTTCCAACCCCTGCTGGCCAAGCTGCCCGCGCTGCGCGTGGTGTTCGAGCACATCACCACCCGCGACGCCGCCGAATACGTGGCCGCCGCGCCGGACAACGTCGCCGCCACCATCACCGCCCACCACCTGCTGATGAACCGCAACGCGCTGTTCGTCGGCGGCATCCGCCCACATCATTATTGCCTGCCGGTGCTCAAACGCGAGCTGCACCGCCAGGCGCTGCTCAAGGCCGCCGCCAGCGGCTCCGCCAAGTTCTTCCTCGGCACCGACAGCGCGCCGCACGCGCGCCACGCCAAGGAGAGCAGTTGCGGCTGCGCCGGCATGTACACCGCCAACGCCGCCATCGAGCTGTACGCCGAGGCCTTCGAAGCGGCCGGCGCGCTGGACAAGCTGGAAGCCTTCGCCAGCCTCAACGGCCCGGCCTTCTACCGCCTGCCGGTCAACAAGGAGCGCGTGACCCTGGCCAAGCAGGCGTGGACCGTGCCGGACACGCTGCCCTACGACGGCGACGCGCTGGTGCCGCTGCGCGCCGGCGAGAGCGTGGCCTGGAAGCTGCTGGACTAAGAACGTGTTTACGATCTCGCGAGCAAGAGCGAGACAAGGCGGAAACGAGCGAAAAAGCGGAATGTACAAGTGGTGCATGAGCATTTTGAGTTCGTTTTCAACGCCGTATCGCCGACGCGCAGCAGATCGTAAACAGGTTCTAAGAACCATGGCGAACAACACCCGGTCCCAGCGCCGGTCTGTTGTCCGCCGCGCCGCCTCAATCATCGCGGGTCAGCACTTCCAGCAGCTCGATCTCGAACAAGAGATTGGAATGAGGCTTGATCAGAGCGCCGATCTGGCGCTCGCCGTAAGCCAGGCGCGCCGGTACGTACAGCCGGCGCTTGCCGCCCGCCTTCATGCCCATCAAGCCCTGATCCCAGCCTTTGATCACGCGGCCGGTGCCGATCACGCACTGGAACGGCCGCCCCTTCGCGTAGGACGAATCGAACTCGGTGCCGTCCTCCAGCCAGCCGGTGTACTGCGTGGTGATCAAGGCGCCCTTGACCACCTCCTTGCCCGTGCCCTCCACCAGATCGGTGATTTGCAGTTCATCGCTCATCTTGCTTCCTCGCCTTTAATCCGCCGCGGATGATAACGGACTCGCCCCGTCGCGGCGAGCCCGGCTCGCCGACTAGCGCCGTTGTCTCGCGTAAAACTTTTTCTACAAATATATTAATCATTAAATGCAATTCAAATACTACAAGGACAAACTTTCCCATTTGACATACATAATGACAAATCAGTAGGATGCAAACACTTGAGAACGGCTGAGTCGATACAAAATAGCCGTCGGAGAAATAGCAGGAGCCGTCAGGCCAACGCCCGTGAATATATTTCAAGCGTGGCCCGCAGGCCAGGAGAACCCCCTATGTTGCTGGATTTGCCATGGCAGGACCTGAGCGCCATCTTTGCGGCGGTCACCATTGCTTACGTGATTTTCGGCGTGGCCGGTTTCGGCACCGCCCTGGTCGCCAGCCCCGTGCTGGCCATTTTCATTCCGGTATCCAAGATCGTGCCGTTGCTGGCGCTGATGGACATGTTCGCCGCCTTCAGCAACATCCTGCGCGATGGCCGCAAGGCGGACCTGAGCGAACTGAAGCGGCTGATCCCGCTGATGGTGGCCGGCAGCCTGATCGGCGCCGCCATCCTGCTGAAAACGCGACCGGACGCGCTGCTGCTGGCCTTGGGCGTGTTTGTGGTGGCCTATTCGCTGTATTCGCTCAGCGGCCTCAGCCCCAAGCGGCAGTTCCAGCCCCGCGCGGCGGTCCCCTTCGGCCTGGTGGGCGGCGTGTTCAGCGCGCTGTTCGGCAGCGGCGGCTTCATCTACGCCATTTATCTATCCGGCCGCATCGAACAAAAAGAACACCTGCGCATCACCCAGACCACGCTGATCGGCCTGAGCACCCTGACCCGGGTGGTGCTGTTCACCCTGGCCGGCGTCTATATGGACGCCTCCCTGCTGCTGCTGGCGCTGATTCTGGCACCGGCCATGTTGTGCGGGGTGTTCGCCGGCCGCCATATCACCCTGCGACTGACCCGCGAACAATTCATCCGGGTGATCAATACCGTCGTCCTGTTTTCCGGCGTTGTTCTGTTAGGCCGTTACTTCAGCCACTGAGCGGACTCCACTACGCAATACCCGCCGTAGCCATCCGCCGGCCGCGACCGCGCGCGACCACGCCCATGGCGTCGATTCTCTCATCCCTGACGGGAGGGCTCCCTGTCGCCCGCAGTCCGGGAATGTATTTGCTGCTCTTACAACGATGATGAGGAGTGCCAAGTGAATCATGCTGCATTGAACGAAATGATGACGCCGGCGGAGTACCTGGCCAGTCTCAACGACGGCCGCGAGGTCTACATCTACGGCCGGAAGGTGGCGGACGTCAGCCGGCACCCGGCTTTCCGCAACAGCGCCTACTCGATGTCGCGGCTGTACGAGGCGCTGCACCACCCGGACAGCCAGGAGCTGATGACCGACATTGACCCGGAAGGCTACCGCACCCATCGCTATTTCATGCCCAGCCGCTCCTGTGAGGACCTGCTCAAAGCCCGCGACGCCATCGCCCACTGGTCGCGGCTGACTTACGGCTTCATGGGCCGCACCCCGGACTACAAGGCCGGCTTCACCGCCACGCTGAAATCCGACCCCCATCTATACGCGCCCTTCCACGACAACGCGCTGAGCTGGTATCGCCAGAGCGCGCGCAAGGTGCTGTTCCTCAACCATGTGCTGGTGAACCCGCCGGCGGGCCGCGCCCGCGCCGCCTCGGAGATGCGCGATCTTTACCTGCACGTGGAAAAGGAAACCGACGCCGGCATCATCGTGCGCGGCGCCAAGATGGTGGCCACCAGCGCCGCCATCTCCAACGCCACCTTCGTCGCCCAGAACAGCGCCGCCCAATACCAGCCGGGCGGCGAGGAGGACTTCGCGCTCTGCTTCATCCTGCCGATGAACGCGCCCAACCTCAAGATTATCTGCCGCCGCTCCTACGAAGCCGCGGCGCTCAGCCCCTTCGACAACCCGCTGTCCAGCCGCTTCGACGAAAACGACTCGGTGCTGATCTTCGACGGCGTGTTCGTGCCCTGGGAAAACGTGCTGATCTACCGCGACATCGAGCGCGCGCGCAGCTTCTATTCCGCCTCCGGCTTCCTCAACCGCTACCCGCTGCAATCCGGCACCCGGCTGGCGGTGAAGATGGACTTCATCTGCGGCCTGCTGGCCAAGGTGCTGGAGTCCAACGGCAGCGACGGCTTCCGCGGCGTGCGCGCCCGGTTGGCGGATATCGTGGCGCTGCGCAACCTGATGTGGTCGCTGACCGAATCGCTGTGCCACAACCCGGAACCGCGCCGCGACGGCTCGGTGGTGCCGCGGCTGGAAGCCGCCGCCACGGTGCGCTATTTCGGCACCCAGATGATGTCCCAGCTCAAACCCGTGTTCAACACCATACTCGGCGGCTCGCCCATCATGCAGGTGTCCAGCTGGCTGGACCTGGCCAACCCGGAACTCAAGGACCTGATCGGCTGCTACTTCCAGGGCACCGATCAAGAGGCGGTGGACCGGCTCAAACTGATCAAGCTGCTGTGGGACGCGCTGGGCAGCGAGTTCGGCGGCCGCCACGAGCTGTACGAGCACAACTACGCCGGCAACAACGAGCAGGTGCGGCTGGACATGCTGCGCCACTGCGAGGGCAGCGGCGTGCTGGAGCAATGCCGCGCGCTGGTGGACGACTGCATGGCCGACTACACGCCGGACGGCTGGGCGCGTCCGGGCTGGCAGTTCGACGGCGTTTGCCGCGACCGCGCGTGAACCGGACCGGAAAGGAGGCAAGCATGCTGTACGCAGGCAAATGGGACCGCGCCGGTCTGGACTACCAGGCCTTGAAGAACCAATGGCACGTGGTGGCGCGCGCCGACGAAGTCAGCGCCGAACGCCCCAAGGCGGTGCGGCTGCTGGGCGAGGAACTGGTGCTGTGGCGCGACGGCGCCGGCCAGATCCACGCCTGGAAGGACTATTGCGGCCACCGCGGCGCCAAGCTGTCGCTGGGCTGCGTCAAAAAGGGCGAGATCGAATGCCCCTACCACGGCTGGCGCTTTGACGCCGGCGGCCAGTGCACGCGGGTGCCGGCCCACCCGGACCAGGCCACGCCCTCGTCGGCGCGGCTGATCTTCCGTCACCACGCGGCAGAACGCTACGGCCTGATCTGGGCCAGCCTGGACGCGCCGCGGCGGCCGCTGCCGGTGTTCCCGGAATGGGAGGACGACAGTTTCCGCAAAGTCTTCGCCGGCCCCTACCGCTATATGGGCAACGCCTTGCGCTCGGTGGAAAACTTTCTCGACGCCTCGCACTTCCCCTTCGTCCACGCCAATCTCAACGGCGACCCGGACGCGCCGGAACCGCTGCCGGACTACCAGGTGTTCAAGGACGAACACGGGCTGCGCACCTCGGAAATCTCGGTGTTCCAGCCCTACGGCGACCACCGCGGCATCCCGGTCACCGCGCGCTACACCTACTCGGTGTTCAACCCCACCACCGCCTACTTCGTCAAGAAAACCGGCGACACCGAGCGTTTCTGCACTTTCCTCAACGCCACCCCGGTGGACGAGGCCGAGTGCGTGATCTGGCTGATCGTCGCCATCAACTTCGGCGCCGACTTGAGCGAGGAAAAAATCCTCTACCGCCAGGACATGGTGTTCGAGCAGGACCGGCTGATCGTGGAATCGCAACGCCCGGCGCGGCTGCCGCTGGACATCCAGCAGGAAATGCACGTTCGCAGCGACCGGCTGGGCATCGAATACCGGCGCTGGATCAAGGAACTGGGCCTGCGCGCCGACGCGCCAAACCACGCCGAGCCGCGCGCCGCGGCCTTGCTGAACTGACAGGGAGCAAGCAATGGACGCCTTTGAACCCCGCCGCCTCCAGCTGGCCGAGCGCGAATCCAACGCCCGCACCTACGCTCGCGGCATAGATCGCGTGATCAGCCGCGGCGAGTTGGCCCGAGTCTACGACAGCGAAGGCCGCGAATACCTGGACTGCCTGGCCTGCGCCGGCGCGCTGCCGCTGGGCCACAACCACCCCTTCGTCCAACAGCGGGTGGCTGCTTTTCTGCAATCCGGCCAGCTGCAGCAGGCGCTGGACATCGCCACCCCGGCCAAGCTCGCCTTCGTCGAACAGCTGTATCAGGCGCTGCCCGCCGGCTTCGCAGAACACGCCAAGGTGCAGTTCTGCGGCCCGTCCGGCTCCGACGCGGTGGAAGCCGCGCTCAAACTGTTCAAGACCGCCACCGGCCGACGCCCGGTGCTGGCCTTTCAGGGCGCCTACCACGGCATGACCATGGGCGCGCTGGGCATGATGGGCAACCTCGGGCCGAAACAGGCGGTCAGCGGCTACCCGGCGGAAATCCAGTTCCTGCCGTTTCCCTACGCTTACCGCAGCCCCTTCGGCGCCGACGCCGCCGAGACCGAGCGCCTGTCGCTGGCCTATTTGGAAAACCTGCTGTCCGACCCGGAAAGCGGCGTCGGCAAACCGGCCATGCTGCTGGTGGAGCCCATCCAGGGCGAAGGCGGCTGCATCCCGGCCAGCGCGGAATGGCTGCGCGGCCTGCGCGAAATCACCGCGCGCCACGACGTGCCGCTGGTGATGGACGAAGTGCAAACCGGCTTCGGCCGCAGCGGCGACATGTTCGCCCATGAATGGGCCTGCATCGTGCCGGACGCCGTCATCCTGTCCAAGGCGGTGGGCGGCGGCTACCCGCTGGCCCTCGTGGCCTACCACCAAAAATACGACCGCTGGGCCCCAGGCGCCCACGCCGGCACCTTCCGCGGCAATCAGATCGCCCTGGTCAGCGGCGCGGCCACGCTGGAATACCTGCGCCGGCCCGGCGTGCTGGAGCAAGTGCGGGAGGTGGGCCAACTGCTGCGCCAGAGGCTGCAAGCGCTGCAAACGCGCTTCTCCTGCATCGGCGAAGTGCGCGGCCGCGGCCTGATGCTGGGCGTGGAGCTGATAGACCCCAACGGCGCGCCGGACGCGCTGGGCCACCCGCCGGCCAACGGCTTGCTGGCCAAGGCGCTCAAGCGCGCCTGCCTGGAACACGGCCTGATCCTGGAGAGCGGCGGCCGTCACGGCGCGGTGATGCGGCTGCTGCCGCCGCTGATCATCAGCGCCGACGACGCGGAAGAAATCGTCCGCCGTTTTGAAACCGCGCTGACCAGCCTGTGGCCCGCCGCCCCGGCCGCCGCGCACGCACCGGCCGCCATGGCCTTCTGAACCTGGAGCGACAGCATGACGCACACCGTACACGACATCATCGGCATCGGCTTCGGCCCCGCCAACATCGCGCTGGCCATCGCGCTGGAAGAACTGGCGCCGCAGCTGTCCGTGCGCTTCCTGGAACGGCGTCCCTCCGCCGTCTGGCAGCCGGGCATGCTGCTGGAGGGCTCGGACATCCAGAACCACCCGCTACGCGACCTGGTCACCCCGCGCAACCCCCGCAGCCGCTACACCTTCACCAACTTCCTGCACGAACACAACCGGCTGTATCAGCACCTGAACCTGCCGCTGCACTACCCGCTGCGGCTGGAGTACGCGCAATACGTCAGTTGGGTCGCCGGCTGCTTCCAGCACTTGGTGGAATACCAGCGCGAAGTCATCGACATCCTGCCGGTCAACGACAATGCCGGCGAGCTCAGCCATTACCGCGTGCTGTGTGCCGACGGCCGCGAATACCTGGCGCTCAGCGTGGTGCTGGCGCCGGGCCGCACCCCCAACATCCCGGAACCGTTCCAGCGCGCGCCGGACCCGCGCGTGGTTCACCTCAACCACTACCTGCCGGCGCTGGAACAATTGAAGGCCAAGGGCGGCGGCCGGGTGGCGGTGATAGGCGGCAGCCAAAGCGCGGTGGAAATCCTGCTGCACGCCAGCGCCGAGCCGGCGCTGACGCGCGTGGTCGGCGTCACCCGCAACTTCGGCTACCGTCAGAAAGACACCAGCCCCTTCTCCGACGAGGTGTATTTCCCCGCCTTCGTCGACGCCTTCTTCGCCGCCAGCCCGGAACACAAGACCAGGCTGCGCCAGGAACTGGTGTTCACCAATTATTCGGCCGCCGACATCGACGTGCTCAACCAGCTCTACGTCAAACAATACGCCAACCGGTTGCAGGACAAGGACAGCCTGGCCCTGCTCACCTGCATGGAGACCGAGGCCTGCGAGCCGGGCGCCGATGGCGTCACGCTGCGGCTGCGCCACTTCCTGGGCGGCGACGCGGTTAGCGAAACCGTGGACCTGGTGGTGCTGGCCACCGGCTTCCTCGACCTGGGCGCCGGCCCCAAGCGCGAACCCTGGCCGCGCGTGCTGGAAACCCTGTCGTCGCAGCTGCACGCCGAGCGCGACACCGTGGACATCGCGCTGGACTACCGCGTGCGGCTGCAAGGCGCGGCCGACCGCGGCGCGCCGCTGTACCTGAACGGCCTGTGCGAATCCTCTCACGGCATGGGCGACGCCGGCTCCTTCAGCCTGCTGGCGCTGCGCTCGCAAGCCATCGTGCAATCGCTGACGGAGCGGCTGGAACAAGGATCGCGACATGACGGCGTCCGCGCTTGACGCTCTGCTGAGCGCCGCCACCGGCTGGCAGACGCGCGCGCCGCGGCTGCTGGCGGCCAAAGCCGACGCGCTGCCGGTCAGTTGCGAACTGGCGGTGATAGGCGCCGGCCTCACCGGGCTGTCGGCGGCGCTAGCCGCCGCCGAGGCCGGCTGCTCGGTGGTGGTGCTGGAAGCCGACACCGTCGGCGGCGGCGCCACCGGCCGCAACTCCGGCTTCGTGGTGCCGGTGCCGGCGCGCTGCGGCCCGTCGGAGCTGCGCGCCTGGCTGGGCCCGCAGGCCGAGAGCTATCTGGCCGGCCTAAGCGAAGCCGCAGCCGAACTGCTGGCGCTGCCGGAAGCCAGCCCGGTCCGCAAAGGCTGGATGCAATTGTTCGCCGCCCCCGGCTCCGCGCAGGCCTCCGCCCTGGCCTGGCGACGGCTGGGCGTGCGCGCCCGCGCGCTGGACGCCGAACAGGCGCAAGCCCTGACCGCCGCCGCCGGCTACCACGGCGGCCTGCTGTTCGAGGACGGCGGCCAGATCGACCCGCTGGCGCTGGCGCGCGGCCTGGCCGAGCGCTGCCGCCAACGCGGCGTGATCCTGCTGGAACGCTGTCCGGCCAAGCTGGTGGAACGGGAAAGCCGCGACGGCATGCACGTGATCCGCACCCTGCGCGGCAGCCTGCGCGCCGGCCGCGTGCTCATGGCCGGCAACGCCTACAGCCGCGACGGCGTCGCCGCCGTCGCCCGCCACAGCGTGCCGCTGACGTTGGCGCTCGGGCAGTTCGAACTAAGCGCGGAACAACAGGCGCGGGTGCTGCCCGCCGACATCCCCTTCTCCGACAATCGACGCGACATGTGGTTTTTCCGCAAAATGCCGGAAGGCCAATTGCTGACCGGCCTGTTCGCGCTGCGGCCAGACGCCGAAGCGGAGCAGTACGCCGCCGCCTTGCGCCAGCGCGTCCGCGCCGTCTTCGGCCTGGAACTCGACGCCGCCCCGCGGCTATGGGCCGGACAAGTCGGCCTCACCCCGTCCGGCCTGCCCAGCCTGCGGCGCGTCGGCGACGGCGTCCTGGCCTGGACCGGCTGCAACGGCCGCGGTCTGGCGCTCTCCTTCATGCTGGGCCGAACCCTGGCGCGCCAACTGATAGGCGCCGGCCCGGCCCTATTGCCATTCAATCCGCGTCCGCTGCGCGGCCGCGCGCTGCTAAAGTGGATGGCCGAAGCGCTCATCGCCCACGACCGGCGCCGGCGCGCCCGGCTCACGCCGGCCGAACCTCGCTCGCCAAAGGAAGCTACCCCGTGAGTTCATGCGCTTTCCATTACCAGGAATACTGCTGTAGCCGCCCCGAGCTGATCGACCGGATGATCGCCCGCTACCCGCTGGCGCTGATCAGCAGCGAACACCAGGGCCGGCCGCACGCCAGCCACATCCCGCTGTTCCGCGTCGCCGACCGCAGCCTGTTCGGCCACGTAGACCGTCGCAACCCCCAATTCCAGGGCCGCGGCCGCTTTCCCGCGCGCTTGGTGTTCATGGGGCCGCAAAGCTATATCCCGCCGGAGGCCTACCGCAGCCGCTTGCTGCCCACCTGGAATTACATTGCGGTGCACATGGACGCCGAGATCGAAATCCTCGACGACCTCGAATCGGCCCGCCGCGCGCTGCGCGACACCTGCGAGCGGCTGCAGCCGCCCCAGGCGCCGTTCCAGTACGAGGCCGCAGATCCCCGAGTCATCGCCAACGCGTCGCACATCCTCGGTCTGCGTGTTCATGTGCTGCGCGAGGAAGGCCGCTTCAAACTCTCGCAAGACAAGAAACCGGAGGATCAGCAAGCGGCGCTGGATCATCTGCTGCGTCGCGACGAAGCCGGAGAGCGCGCGCTCTTGGAGGAGCTGCTGCGATTTGCCGAAACCGCGGAGCCCGCGCATGGCTGAACCCTCCGAGCTGGCCCGGCGCTTCATCGATCAAGGCATCGCGCTTGACCCCGGCCAGCGCCGCGCCGCCGACGCGCTGGGCGCGCTGCGCCTCCAAACGCGGACCGCCCCCGCCTGGCCGCTGCGCCGGCCGTCGCCGCAAACCGGCGCCTATCTATGGGGCGAACCCGGCCGCGGCAAGACCATGCTGATGGACGGACTGTTCGCCTTGTCCACCGCGCCGGCGCAACGCATCCATTACCACCAGTTCCTGCGCGACCTGCACCGCGGCCTGGCCCAGGCCGGCGGCGAGCAAGCCAACTACCTGCCCGCGCTGGCGCGGCGCGTGGCCGCCCAAAGCCGCTTGTTCTGCCTGGACGAATTCCATCTGCACGACATCGCCGACGCCATCCTGATGGAGCGCTTCCTGACCGTGCTGCTGGAAGAACGGGTACTGGTGATCCTGACCTCCAATTACGCGCCGGAGCAACTGCTGCCTGACCCGCAACTGCACCGCTACGCGCTGCGGGTCATCGCGCTGATCCAGCGCCACATGCAGGTGCTGCACCTGGACGGCGACCGC
Source organism: Chromobacterium fluminis (assembly GCF_011602385.1). Taxonomy (NCBI): domain Bacteria; kingdom Pseudomonadati; phylum Pseudomonadota; class Betaproteobacteria; order Neisseriales; family Chromobacteriaceae; genus Chromobacterium; species Chromobacterium fluminis. Next base: position 25,259 of record NZ_JAAOMA010000001.1, read on the forward strand.
GACTACCGCTACCGCGAAGCCGCCGCCGGCGAACACTATCTGCACCCTTGCGGCTCGGACGCCGAACAACGCCTGCGCCGCCGGTTGCAAGAGCAGGGCAGGACCGTCGGCCCCGCCGCCGCCGTCTCGCTGTCCGGCCGGCCGCTGTCCGCGCGGGCGCAAAGCCCGGACTGCGTCTGGTTCGACTTCGAAGCCCTCTGCCTGGGCCCGCGCTCGCATCTGGATTACCTGGAAATGTCGGAACGCTGGCACACTGTCGTCGTCTCCGACATTGCCCAGGCCCAGTTGAACAAGGCGGACGGCCTGCGCCGCTTCATCTGGCTGGTGGACGTGCTCTACGACCGCCGCCAGCGTCTATTGCTGATTTCAGAACGCCCTATCGAAACCATGCTGCGCGAAGCCACGCTGTCGGCGGACACCCACCGCACGCTGAGCCGGCTCGCCGAAATGCAATCCGCCTCCTTCGCCGCCGCCGCCGCCATCGAAATGAGCCCGCTATGCCAATAGTCAGAATCGAAGACGCCGCCGCTCGCACGCCGGCCCAGCGCCAAGCCATCATCCACTGCGTCTACGACGCGCTGCGCGCCGTGTTCGGCGTCAGCGACGAAGAGCTGCAGGCGCGCTATCAACGCTTCGCGCCGGAAGATCTGCTGCCGCCGGGCGGCGACCCGGACTACCTGCACATCGAGATCACCGTCTTCGCCGGCCGCAAACCGGAGACCAAGAAAAAGCTCTACGCCAAGCTGGCCGCCGATCTGGCAGCGCTGCTGGACATCGCGCCCGCCTCGGTGCTGATCCTGCTGCGCGAGGAAGCCGCGGACAACTGGGGCATGCGCGGCGGCCAGGCCGCCAGCGAAATCGACTTCGGCTACGCCATCGCCGTCTGATGAGCCAGGACCCGCAGGCCCTGCGCCAAATCCTGGGCAGCTTCGCCACCGGGGTCGCCGCCGCCTCGGGACTAGAGCCTGTTCAATGGCTCTCGAACACGGACGAGACAAGGCGAAAACGAGCGCAAGCGCGCACCGTTCACGTAGGCACACCACGGCACGCCGCTGATCGACGGCGCGGCCAGTACCATCAAACCCATCCCCTAGCCACTCTGGAACCGCAAACATGACGCAAAACAGCAAACACGTCCTGCGCAGTCTGATCGCAAGCCGCTCCGGCCTGCTGGTGCCCGGCGCCTACAACGCATTGAGCGCTCGCATCGTCGAAGACCTCGGCTTCGGCGCGCTTTACCTGACCGGCGCCGGCCTGACCAATATGCAGCTGGGCCTGCCCGACCTGGGCTTCGTCGGCCTGAAAGAAGTAGCGGACCAGACCGCCGCCATCCGCGACGCGGTGTCCATCCCCGTCATCGTCGACGCCGACACCGGCTTCGGCAACGCGCTCAATGTGCGCCGCGCCGTGCGCGTGCTCGAACGCGCCGGCGCCGACGCCATCCAGTTGGAGGATCAGGTACTTCCCAAGAAATGCGGCCATTTCGCCGGACAGAACCTGATCAGCGCCGCCGAGATGTGCGGCAAGCTGCAGGCGGCCGCGGACGCGCGCCAGGATGAAAACCTGCTGATCATCGCCCGCACCGACGCCTGCGCGGTGGACGGCATAGACGCCGCCATCGAACGCGCCGGCCGCTACGCCGAGGCCGGCGCCGACGTGCTGTTCATCGAAGCGGTTCGCGAACTGGACGATATCCGCCGCCTGCCGGCGCTGTTCGACCGCCCCCTGCTGATGAATATCGTCATCGGCGGCAAAACCCCGGCGCTGAGCGCCGCCGACCTGAAGGAACTGGGCTACGGCCTGGTGCTTTACGCCAACGCCGCGTTGCAAGGCGCGGTGCTGGGCATGCAGCGAGCGCTGGGCGCGCTGGCCCGCAACGGCATCCTGCAGGAAGATCCGCAACTGGTGACCCCGTTCGCCGAACGTCAGCGCCTGGTCAACAAGCCGCTCTACGACGAACTGGACGCGCGCTACGGCGCGGCCGGGCGGGATTGAACGCGGGCGGGCCGCGACGAAGGGCGACCCGCCCTTCTATTTGATTTCGTCTTTGATGAAATACAGCTCGTGGTCCGATTTCAAACCCAGCTTCTTGATTGCGGCCTGCTTTTGCCCGCTGATGGTCTTGATGCTTTTCGAAAATTTATCGGCGATTTCGCTGACCGTCATCCCGTCCAAAAAGCAACGCAGCACCTCCATCTCCCGCGGCGACAAAGCGGACAGGCGGACCACCCGGTCCATCGCGTCCGGCGCATGCGTGGAACTGTCGGCCGGCACGCTGTCCGCCTGCTGGGCCTGCGCCAGTTCCAAGGCCATTTCCGCCGTCAGATAGACGCGCCCGGTGACCGCCACCCGGATCGCCCTCACCAGTTCGTCCAGGTCCTGCTGCTTGCCGACAAAACCGCGCGCGCCGGCCCTCAAGGCCAAGGACACCGTGGCGGTGTTGTAATAAGAGGACATGATCAAGATCGCCACCTCCGGAAAACGCGCGCGGATGGCGCGGATGAGGTTCAAACCATCCATGTCCTGAGGCTGCAAGGCATAATCCAGTACCAGCACATCCGGCCTGTCATGGTTCAACGCCGCCAGAAAAGAGCGGCTGTCGCCAAAACAGCCCGCCAAGACGATATCGCTCTCCTGCGACAATCTAAAGCCCAAGCCCTGCCTGACCACCTCATGATCATCCAACAACATCACTTTGATTTTTCTTTTCTTCATTCCCCCTCCATGGCAATAAAAATCATTTCTGTATCAATTAAAACGTCCGCCCTTTTAAAAATACACTCAAACACAGCATGCGCAATCTTCGCGCCGCGGCTACGTCGATCTCCATTCCTTCAAAACTCGCCACAACATTTCAAACACCACCCTTTATAAATGGCAAAACATGGCAAAACGATGGACTCTTGGCAACAAACGTCATGAAAAATAACAATCAGGCAAAATGGGTATTTTTCAAAAAACAAAAAAGACAAATCCATACCCGCTTGCACATCTGTTTCTCAAAAAACTAAATGCCTCGACAAATTCTCGCCAACAAGATCACTCTCACGTCTATGGCGTTCGCTAAAACCTGCTGGCAATCTGCTACGCATCGACAATACCGCGTTAAAAACCGCATCTAAATCTCCATGCGCCGCAATGACACTCCGCTTTCTCAGCCGTTTTGCCCTATCTCGCGTGATCACAAACACGCTCTTAACGCCTATTTACCAGGTAGACTAGCCACATTGTAATCCATTGTTTTCGAGAGCGCCGCATCGCCAAAACGGCCAGACCGACTATAATGTCCAAGCAAACACATTCAATATGGCGGTCGCATGGCAAAAAATACAGCTAAACGATTTAATCTACCCTTTATCGCCACGATTCTGCGCCATGTCATTAATACTACGCTCTATGCCATCACGGGGCCGGCGCTGCTTATTTTCTGTTTGTACGCTTCCAGCGCGACCAGCCAGGCGAAATCACCTCCCTATACCGCGGAAGAAGCCGCCTGGATCAAACAACACCCCACCATATACTATTCCATCGATCCTTACTGGCCATTGGAATACATTGAAAACGGCAGTCACAAGGGACTGAGTTGCGCCTACCTGAAAGCCATTGCCAAGAAGAGCGGCCTGCGATTTCAATTAGTCTCGACGAAAAACACTCAGGACATGATAGGCAAATTGAAAAGCGGCCAGATCTATCTGGCCACTATGGGCGCGACGCAGCTGATTCCCAAGGAATACGGCATCCCGCTGCTGAATAGCCAGCCCTATGCCTCCACCGCCACCATCATCATCACCAAAGCCGGCGCCGAGGGTTTGTTCAATCCGTCCCAATTGGAGCACAAAGCCGTAGCGGTCAAGGGAGGGGGCGGCTACGAGCAGTATCTGCGCGCGCACTACCCGTATTTGAAGTTGGTGCTGATCAACGACCCAGTGGCGGCTTTGAAAGCCGTCGCAGACGACAAGGTGTTCGCCGCCATCGGCGCGGAGATCGTCTTTCGCCCGGTACTGCAAGGGCGCTTCCCCAAAACGCTGCAAATCTCCGGCACCATGCCGGAAATGTTCACCGGCCTGAACATCAAAGTGGCGCAGCAATACCCGGAGCTGCGCTCCATCATCGATAAAGCCCTATTGCAACTCAGCCCATCCGAAACCGACGAGATTTTTGACGATTGGGTAGCCGACATCGACTTCGGCAAACCCTCCATGCATCAGATCAGCCGCTACTACCTGCCGGAAATCCTGCTGGTGCTCTGCGTGCTGTCGGTCATGCTCTTCCTGTTCACGCAGGCACGTTGGGCCAAGCGCCGGGCCGTGGCCAGCGAAGAGGCGAAATCGAAATTCATCGCCATGATGAGCCACGAAATCAGGACGCCGATGAATGCGATTCTCGCCGCTATCGAGCTCTTGCAACAAACCCGGCAAAGCAGGCAGCAACAAGAGCTCGCCGCGCTGGCCGGCTCCTCCGCCCTCAACCTGCTGGAACTGCTGGACGATGTGCTGGACACCGCCAAGCTGGAAGCGCGGCACTTGGCGCTGGAAAAACTGCCCACCGATCTGCTGGAACTGGCCAGAGGAATCAGCGACAGCCAACGCCTGAGCGCCAGCCGCAAAGGGCTGGCACTGACCCTGGCGGCGGACGGACTGGAAAACCGCCTGTTGATTCTGGATCCGATGCGCATGCGTCAGATCATGACCAATCTGCTCTCCAACGCCATCAAATTCACCGATCGCGGCGAAGTGGCGCTCTTGATGCAATTCAATCTGCAAAGCGCGAAATCCGGGAAGCTCCTGGTCACCGTGCGCGATACCGGAGTCGGCATCGCCAAGGCTCAACAGGAAAAACTCTTCCACGCCTATAGCCAGGCGGAACGCTCCACCAGCCGCCGCTACGGCGGCAGCGGCCTGGGCCTGAGCATCTGCAAACAGCTGATCGAACTGATGGGCGGCAGCATTCTGCTGGAAAGCGCCGAGGGCAAGGGCACCGCCATCAGCTTTGTCCTGCACGTCGATATTGCGGAGCCCGACGCCGCCGACGCGACGGCGCTCCCCTCCCGTTCCACGCCCGACGCCTTGCCGTCTCATCGGCTGCTGGTGGTGGAGGACATGGAGATGAATCAGCAGGCCATCCGTCGGCAGCTCGCGCAACTGGGCTGTGTCGCCATCATCGCGGAAGACGGCCAAACCGCCTTGCAGCGGCTGCGACAAGGCGAAACCTTCGCGATGATCCTGATGGACTGCAATCTGCCCGGCATCGACGGCTACGAAACCGCCAGACGGATCCGGCAGTTGGAGTCGGAACGGGACCTGCCCTTCACCCCCATCATCGCCGTCTCCGCGATCAGCGACCTGGCGCACAAGAACCGCTGCATCGCCAGCGGCATGGACGGCATGCTGTCCAAGCCGCTCAGCTTGCAGGATCTTGAGGACATTTTACGTCTGTGGTTCATGACGGAAGACATCGCGCCGACACCGCTGCCCTTGCCCGCTTCGGCGCTGGACCTTGCCCGGCTGTACAGTCAGAGCGCGCAACGGGATTTGCTCCAGTTCCGGCAAGCCGTCGCCGACCAACTGCCAGAAATCATGCTCCACCACGTGCACCGGCTCAAGGGCGGCGCGTTGACGGTGGGCGCGGAGCCTTTGACGCGGCTGGCCGCCCGGATGGAACAAACGCTGCAAGCGGAAGGCGAACCTCCTAGCGAGGAGGTATTGCTGGCCTGGCATCGTGAATTCGAGCAGGCGCTGGCGCAATGGCAAAGCCGGGACGCCTCCGCCCGAGGCGACTAAGCCGGAACGCAGCGTCTAGAAGCGGTTTTCAACACCGTATCGCCGACGCGCAGCGGATCGTAAACAGGTTATTAGAACCAGTTCACGATCTTTTGTCTGTGCTTTGAAACACGGTTTGGTGCGCAGGAAGCCGCGTATCCGACGCGCCCCGGGTCCCTTCAAGCCTGCCGTCGGGTGGCAGGTCCGAGGTCTTAAGCGGCTGCCTGTTCGAGCGATTTGACGCTAGCAAATCGCGAGTTCAGCCGCGCCTCGGGCCTGACGGGACCCGGCGGGAAGCCGCAGGCCAGGCTTGCAGGGCGGCCTTTGGGGTGAAGGGGAATTTGACCGAGCAAATTCCCCTTCCTGCCCGCCGGGCAGCCCCGGCAATCAAAATCATCATCCGCGCAGCGGATTCAATGCCTTGCCTTGAGCGACATCCTCGGTCTGAAAAGATCGTAAACAGGCTCTTAGCCCTGCCGGCCTGCGCACTGATCCAACACCACCCGAATCTCATCCCCCAGGCCCACCCGCACCAGCGAGCGTCCCGTCAGCGGCGCCAACCGCGCCGCGCTACCCGGCGCCTGTATCTTGGTGCTGCCGGCTTTGCCGCCGCAGGCCTCGTCCTGCAACAGCCAGAAAGCCGCGTTGCCGGTATTGCGCAGAACGCCGCCTTCCAAATGGAAATCCAGATAGGCCGCGCGCGGCCGGACAATCAACACGCTTCCCAACGAGACCGGGTAATCCGTCCATGCCCCGGTTCCGCGCACGTTCCGCGCGGCGGCGGCCGTCGCCTCCTCCTCCACGAGCAAGCGGTAATAGCGTTCCCGCGTCTCCATCGCCGCGCCGCGATAGCGCAGCTTGATCGCGCCGCTGGCCCCGGCCCGCAGCGTCAGCCTCGCCGGCGCCACGGTCAGCGCCACGGTGGAGGCGTCTTCCGCCTCTGCGGCGGCGCCCTCCAGGCTGGCCAGCGGTCGCAAGCCAATACGGTAGCGGTGCGGTTGGCGGGAATCGTTCTTCAACTCAACGCTCATTTCATTGTTGTCCGCATCCAGTTCGATCACCGGCGCCATCTGCAAGGACCAAGCCGACATGGCCGGCAAAGCGCACAGCCACGCCAGCAAGGCCTTTCGTATACTCATAACCATCTTTGTTTCCTTCCGCCGATGCGCCGGACCATGACGGCCGCGCGCATCCGCCGGCTTATTTGGCCAGTTCCAGGCCCATCTCCACCCGCACCGCGCCCGCGCCGAGCGCTCGGCCGTACCACGGCGCGCCCTGCATCGTCTGCAACGACACCGGGTCGTCCAACGGGAACAAGACGCTGAACGGCAGCTTGCGCTTCTCCAACCCCTGGGCGGGATCGCTGCCGTCGTCCAGCCAGGCGCCCGCGCTCAGATCGTGTTGCACCGTGCCGGCGCAATTGTCCGCTTCGAGCCGGCCGCCGCCGGCGGCGGCGTCGAACGCGACCCAGGCCGGGAACAGCACGCCCTGCCGCTCATCGTCCTTCAAGGCGAAGCGGCACATCCCTTCCCGCTGGCTGGCGCCGTGCTGGTTGTCCAGCGACAGCACCGCCTTGACCGCGCCCAGGCTGCGTTGGCTCAAATAGCGCCGCGCCGCGCCGCGTTCCAATGTGCCCGACGGCGGCAAATTGGCCATTTGCGCACTCACCAGATAATCCAGCCGGATCCGGCCATTGGGCTCGCCCACCCAGCCGCCGCCATGATTCGAACCCTCGCGGGCCGGCAGCACCGAAACGCTGGGCTTGGGCTGATAGATCCGACCCACGGCGAACCTGGCCTCGGCGGGCGGCTCCGCGCCCGGCTTGCTTTCGCTCAATACCGCGCCCAGCTCCAGCCCGCGCGTATTGCGCCGGCTATCGTCAAAGCCCTGAGTCGGCACCTCCACCACCAGGGTATCGCTGCCCTGCGGCAGGATCACCGCGCCCCAGTCGCCGGTATTCAGCGTGGAAGTCAGCACCTTGTCCCCATCCTTCACCGTCACCCTGCCGCCTTGGTAACCATCGTCCGCGGCTTCGCCATCCTGCGGCCGGGTCCGCAACCACAAAGTCAGCCCCTCGGCCGTCGGCGTGTTCAAACGCAGCCGGTAGCGCAGCGGCGTGTTGACCACCACATCGCCACTGGACTCCAGCGACGCCACCCGCCACTTAGGCACAATCGAGAAATCCTTCTCCAGGCTCTTGTCCCCCTCGAGATTGACCGAGATATGGTAATCATCGCGGCTGCCGCTCACCGACTTGGCCTTGATGTCCAGCGCCAGCGACACCCGGTCGCCCTTGGCGGGCCGCAAAGTGAACACGCAATCCTTGTCGCACTGGGGCTTGATCTCGCCGTCATCGCTCTGCAGCCTGGGCGTCTCCAGCCCCCAGGGCACGCCCTTGCCCGCCACGGTGACAGTCAGATCGTGGCCGCCGAGGGACACCCCTTTGGTGAAAATTTTGTATTTCAAATCGTCCCCAACCCGGCCTTCTTCCGGGCCATCGATGGAGACCAGCTTCAGCTCCTCCGTGACGGCATTCACCGCGGCATAAGACCAGCCGGAATAGTTGTATTCGCAGGAAACGGTTTTAAGGCCTGGATTGCCCCCGGTCTGGGTTCGGAGCTTGAATCTCACCGGGAACGGATGCTGGGCGGGAAGAATGTGCAAGGTTTGGCGTCCCTTCAAGGGCAGCATGCCAATATATTGGCCATTATTATCCCTAAGCTCGACGGCGTCGGGATCGCCAAACAGCTGGTCGGTAAGGTGCAGATCACACTCCAACTTGTGGTCATTCATCCCTGCGCCAGGCCCATCGATGATATCGATAGCAAACTCGACCTCGGTCTTCAAAGCCGTGCTCACCATATCCGGGTTGACGCTGACATTCGTGATCCTCGCTTCATTCTTCTCAAACCAGCGGAACCAGTCCGGTGGTTTTTGACCGTTGAAGCTCACATCGACACTCTTGGTGTTGGCGTTTTGATCGATGGTGCAGCCTGGCTTGCCAAAGCAGGCATGCTTGAACTCGAAGGTCAGCGCCTGGGTGCCCACCGGCAGCATCAAAGGCTCAAGCAGATTGATGTCTTTTTCGCCTAGAATCGCCGGCGAAAACCGCACATGCGCTTTTTTCTCCAACACCGAGTCGCTGACGTCGCCAAAGCGGATCTCGTCCGGACCGCCCGCCACCACCTGCTCATTCAACACCAGCGTAATCGACGCCGGCACCGTCTTCATCACCCCCTCGTGGCGGGTGCCAAAAACGAAACCCACCTCGCCGCCCCGCTGCGTCGGCTGGGGCGCCTCCAGCGGCAGCGTCAGCACATCGTCGCGCTCCCCGGAGTAGAACACCGCCTCCATCGCCTCTGCTCGGCGGCCGCGGCCGGCCGGCGGCAAAAACAGCTCCACCGCCTTGGCGCCGGCGAACTGCGCCACCTCCACGCTCTCGCCCAGCCGATGCCAAGGCTGCGTTCCCACCCGGAAGCGCGCCTTGGGCAGCGCTTGCCGACTGCGAATACTGAAGCGGACAGCGCCGCCGCTCTTGGCCTGGGACTCGTCCTCCACCGAGCGCAGCGCGCAGACCCGTCCCTCGATCCCGTCCACCGTCTCCGGACGACAGCCGGACAACGGCGGCCCCAGCCTCAAGGCCGCGCTTTTTTCCGCCTGCGCCCGCACCGTCACCGGCTGACCGCCGCGCTCCGCCTCCAGCGTCAGCAACTGCCGGCCGCCCAAGGGCTGGCGCAGCCATTCGGCAAAGGCGCGCTCATTGAACACCGGGTGGATTTGTCCCACTTGCCGCATCGCGCGGCCAAGGCTGACCCGCCCCTCGCGATCGGAGAAACCGGCGATGAAGGCCAGCGGCAGCGCCTGTTTGGCTTGCAGCTCGCCGCCGCGCACGCTGGCCGTCCCCGCGTCCACATACCAGGTGGCGGCGCGCTGGCCCGCCCGCGGCCGCCGCGCACCGTACAGGCTTTGTCCGGGTTCGGCTTGCAAGGTAGTGAGGTAGTGCTGCTGGCTGGGCTGATCCTCTATCGTCAGCAGCTTGAGCGAGCCGACGCCGGCGACCGGCGTCGGCAAATAGCTTTGCGGCAGGCTCAGCGGGAAGCGATCTCCCTGCTGCTGGCGGCCGCTGGAATAGAAATAGGCGTCCACCAGCGTGGACAAAGGCTGCCCCCCGACGGGCGCCGACGCCCCGCGCAGCAAGCCGTCGGCGGCCGGCAAAAACAACTCCAGCCGACTGGCGCCGGCCAACTCGGCCACCGCCACGCTTTCGCCCAAGTTATGCCATGGCCCGCCCGCGCGAAAACGGCCTCCCGGCAGCGGGCGCTTGGCGCGGACCAGCAGACGGATATCGCCGCCCGCCCGGCTCCGCATCTCCAGCCGGCGCAGCACGCAGCGCTGGCCGGCCACGCCGTCCACCAAGTCCGGCCGGCATGCTGTTTCTACCGGCGCGGCCAACGTCAGCCTGGCCTGCTGGCTCGCATTCACTTGATAAGCCACCGTCTCCCCGCCGCTGCGCAGGCCTTCCACCGTCAGCCGCCGCTGCCCGCCCAAGGGCTGATGCAGCAAAACGGCGAACGCGCTCTCGCTGAACACCGGATTGAGAAAAGGCGCCGCGGCGCTGACCCCGCTCTGTATCTGGCCCTGCGCGTCGGCAAAACCGGCGAAGCCGCCGATGGGGCTGGCATGGCCCAGTTGTTGCAGCGCGAACAAGGGCGGCCGCGCGCCGCTTTCCAGATACCAAGCGGCGGCGCGGGTGCCGTTTTGCGGATGGCGCTCGCCATAAATGGCCTGGTCCTGGCTGCCGTTGACGGTGGTGACGTACTGGCGGCCGCTGGACTGATCATCGATCAGCAGCAGGCCCAGCCGCGAATAGCGCTTATGCACGAACGGCCGCTCCCCGCCCATCGCCGGCAGTTGCAGATTGAAGCGGTCCCCGTGGAACAAACGCGAACGCGAGTAAAAACCGGCCTCCACCAAGGTGTCCAGGCGGATTTTGGGATGCGCCGCGATAAACGCCTGGCGCTGCTCCGCCGGCGGCGGCACAAAAAAGACCTCCACCGTCCTGGCGCGGGCGAAAGCGGCGATGGGCACGCTGTCGTTGATATGGCGCCACTCGCCGCCCACCCTGAAGCGGGCCTTGGGCGTTTCCACCATCTTGGCGCGCACGGTGAACATCAGATCGCCGCCGCTGCTGGCATTGCTTTGACCCGCAATGGTCCGCAACACGCACAGCTTGCCGGCGGCGCCCTCCACCGTTTCATTGCGGCAGCTATTGACCGGCGCGGGATTGAGGATCAGGTGGGCGCGCTTGCTCACCTGCGTGACGAAGCGGCGCTCGTCGCCGCCGGCCAGCGTTTCCACGAAAGACAACTCGCGCGACGCGCCGGGCGCCGCCTTCGCGATGGTGTCGAAGGCCAATTCGCTCAGCACCGGGTTGACCTGACGGCCCTGCGCCGGCCGGAAGACGTCCCCGCTCAGGCCGACGGTCGCGCCATGCGAATCCGCCATGCCGCGAAAAGCCGGCAAGGGCTGCAACTGGCTGATTTCCCGCACCTGGGCATCCGGCTTGTGCGTATACCAGGTGGCGACTTTCTTGGCGCCGCCCCGTGGCGCGCGCGCGCCGAAAATAGCCTGAGGCTGGCTGCCGGGCAGGATGCCGCCGCTGCTGCCCAAGGTGCTCAGGTACTGCGTGCCGGCCAGCCGGTCTTCAATCAGGATCACATCCTGCTGGCTGCGCCATTCCTGCCGGCCCAAGGACGCCGGCGGCTGCGCCGGAATCGGCGCCGGCCGCATGCCGATCACCGGCAGGAGCGGAAGCCGCGGCACGCTGGCCGGCGACATCTGCGCCAATCCCGCGCCGATGCCGGCCATCAATATCAGGGGGAAAATCCATGGTTTCATTTTGATCCGTCTATCCTGCTGGAATGGGGGTAAAAGCCTGTGCAAAGTCTCTCGATCAAGCCGGTTCAACCTTCGTCTTCGCGCAAGGGCGCGTAGACACGCTGCGGGTCCCGGCCATAGACAATCTTGCCCAGCCAGGCGGTGGCGCCGGCGTGCTTCAAGTCCAGGCTGACCCGGAAACGTTCCGCCGCGTCGGGCTCCACGCTGACTTCCGGATGGTGCTGGTCCACGTCGATGGCGAAGTTGCCCTGCTCGTCGGTCTGAGCCTGGCCGATATGATTGCGCACCGTGACATGCCGCAGCGGGCTCCCGTCGGCGGCGGCCAGCTGGCCGAACACCGTCACCATCTGTTTGACCTTGGGCGTCACCCGCACCACATTGCCCGGATAGAGCGTGTATTCGTGGTCCGTCTCGGAAACGTCGTAGCTGGCCTTGCCGCTTTCCGCGTCGCGCACATAGAAGTGGTAAGTGTTGTAGGCCGGCAGCGCGATCCAGTTGCGGCCCTGGAGCAAGCGGTAAGTCTGCTCGTTCAGCACCGCCTCCAGCGCGCCGTCCGGCGTCTCCGGCACATCAACGACGATGCCGGCCTCGTCCTGCCCGCCGCCGGCGGCGAGGGCGCCCGCGCCCCAGGCCAGGCCGCCCTGCATATTGACGCTGGCGCTGCGACTGTCCTGCTCGGCGTCCACGGACACATTGCCCTGGCCATAACGGCCGTTGAAACCGACATAGGCGCCGAAGCTGGAGGATTGGCCTTCGGCCCCCTCCCGGCTGATGCTGGCATTGACGCCGGCATCGTCGATCACACTGTCTTCAAACGATTTGCTGGCCGACAGGTCCAGAGTGTCGCCGCCGTCCCGATGCGACATGCCCACGCTGAAATTCCCGTCGATGGCCAGGTTGAAGGTCATCATCGCGTAGTACTGCTGATCCCTCGTCTTGCCGTTCAGGTTGCGGCTGGCGCCAAGCTGCAGTTGGGCGCTGCCCCATTTGCCGTTGTACATCTGCCGCGAATAATCGCTGCGCATGTATCGATAGCCGGTACTCAAATCCCTGTCGTGACTGAGATTGAGCGAGCCGGCGTCGACGCCCCAGCCGCGCAAATTGAAGTTGGCGCCCACGGAGTCGTAATCCCGGGCGTAGAAATTCAGCCGCCGGCCCTGCTCGCCGCGCTCGCTGGTCAGCCACACCCCGCCGATACCGCGGGGCAGCGCCAGATTGAGCGTACCCACTCGCCGCCGGGTGCCGTCGCTGGCGAACAGGTTTTGCAGGCTGGCGCGCACCGCGTCGGACAACTGCCAGGAGGCGAAGCCTTCTTGCACCGTGGTCTTGTCGTTCTGATACAGCGTCAGATTCCAGTCCATCCCATGCCAGAGCGCGCCCACCGACAGACCGAACAAGGAGCGGTAAGCGCCGCCCTCGTCCACCTGAGCGCCATTGCCCTCGTAGCGGGACATCGCCTCGCTGGCGCCGCCCCAGACCTGCCAATTCAAACCGTCGCGCAGGCTGGAGCCGCCCACCGGCTTGTTGACGCGATACACGCGGCGGCTCTGCACCTGGCCCGCGATCAGGACTTCAACCTCCACATCGTAGACACCGGCCTGCAATAGCGAAGTGTCCAGCCGATGATTGCCCATGCCCAACCGTTGCGTGTTCAACAAACGGCCTTCGCGCTTGATGCGCACCTCGCCGGTGGCCGGCAGATAAACATCGATGGGATTCAATGACTGGCTGGCGTCCAGCTTCAGGGTCTGGCTGGCGTTGCCGTAGGAAAAGCCGTACATCCGCTTGCCGTTCAGCGTGGAAACATTGCCCAGGCTTTGCAGATTCCAGCCGTCCACCATGCCCAGCGCCAGCCGCTTGCCGTCGATATCCCGCTCATACATCAGGCGATCCAGCGTCACGCTCTGGTCCGACGCCGCGTCGTCCAAATAAGCGGACCCCATCACATTGACATGATCGACCCCCAGGGACGTGGTGTCGTCGAAAGTGAGATAGGCCGAGGAATGGCCGCGACCCTGATTACGCGAGCTATAGCCGTTGAACGAATACTTCAGCACGCTGGACAAGGCCGCCGACGACGGCGCCTGCAACACCGACTCCCGCAGGTGGGCCTGATCGATGGCGAAGCCAGCCGGATCCAGAAACAGATCCACTCGCATCGCCATCATGTCCAGCTGCAAATGCTCGTCGGCGCTGATGCTCAACTCGCCGCTGGGCGAAAACACCCGCCCCGCCGCCTGCCGCAAGGCCTGGATCGCCGCCGGGCTCAACACGCTTTTCTTCTGGGCCACCAACGGTTTGACGCTTTCCAGCCGCATCGAGCCATCCGCCAGCAACTTCACCGTCAATGTCGCCGAGACCACGCCCTCGTCCGAGCTTTGCGCCGCCGAGCGCGCCACCAACGGCATGGAGACGCCCTCGCGCAACATGTCCTTGATCTCCGGCGACAAGGCAAGCTTGTTTAACTGCACTTTCTGCGCCAAGGGCCGGCGCACCGCGTCCGCCGCCGTGGCCGGAACGCCATCGGCGACCGCCATCTCCGCCAACGCCAGCGCACTTAAAAAAGCCATCCCGTTTATTAGATCGATATGCCGCGCCAACTTCATTCCGCCTCACCCAACCGCTTTGAATCCATCGCCGCCATCACGCATCGCCTGCCAACGTCTCTTTTTCCGCTTCCAGGAATTTGCCATCCCGTTGCAGCATCACTTTGTCTTGGTGCTTGCTGACATCGATGGTCTTGAAATTCACCGCGTAACCCGGGCCGATCCAATAACGCTCCTTGCAGACCTCGCCCAGCTGCTTATCCCTGCACGGCCCGTAAGCAATCGCCTGAAACGAGACATTGCCCTGGTTTGCCAAACGGCCACGCTGATAGGCATAAGAAAAATGCTGGCGCTTGGGAAAAACCAGCAGATTGGTCTTGATCCCGGTCAGGAATTCGACATCTCCGCTTTTCTCCGAGCCGGCGCTGTCATCCGCCAAACCCAGCAAGGTGTTTTTCCAGGTCACTTTGTAATAACGCTCCCGGTCATCTCGGGGGCCGCTGTAAATAAAACGGACTGGCTGATCCTGCCCCGCCGCCAACAAAATCCGGGCCGGGGTGAATTGAATGCTGGCGCCATCGGTATTCACCTCGTGCGCGCCCTCATAGGGCGAATCCACCTGAGTCACGCTCACCGTCAACAAGGACGCCCGCTGTTCCGTGTTTCTGACATGAATCGCGATCTCCCCCTTGTCGGACGGAATCGCAGAAGTCATATCGGAAACCTGAATCGCCCCAGCCCATGCCGGCAGCAGCAAACAAGCCAAAACGTGAAATCTCAACCACCATGACATCAATAAAATTCCTCAAAATAAAAAGGGAGCTAGGCTCCCTTTTCTTGGCGCTACGATTAGAAATCAGCGCGTGGCGATTTAACTATTCTCGCCTTCGGCTTTTAGCGTTTTCTCCCAGGAGGCGTCCAGAATCAAGTCGAATTTGCCCACATACTGGCCATCGCTCAGCTTGGAAGCGTCGGTCACAATGGCGCCATTGGCGTCCTTGCCGCTGACAAATTCCGCTTTCAACTGCGAAGTGCCCTTACTCTCGCCGGCAATAGCCGCCACTTTCACAAATTCGCCAAACCCGGCCAAACCATCCAGGTCCTGCGGCTCGGCCTTCAGTTTCACCTGCTTGCCGGCATGATCCGTCACGCTCAGATCAAAATCCATTTCACCGATGGAAGCGGTATGGCTCAGTTGATGCTGTACCGAGGAGGCTTTTACCTTATAACCGCTGATATTGTATTCATCCGAATTCAGCATGCGGATATCAAAATCCAGATCCTTGGATTCAATGGTTTTGGAAATCGGGCTGTACAAGAAATGCACATTCGGATTTTTAGCCGTGATCTCAATAGCGTGCGAGCTATCCTTGTCGGCAGTAACATTCCATTCAGCGGAAGTGCGGGTAGAACCGGGGGTGGGAATACCGTCGGCTTGGGCCCCGACGCTGAATACCGCAGCCAGCAAAGCAGGCAGCACGACTTTATTCATAATTTCGCTTTCAATGACAATTCGGAAAATAAAAGCTGTAAATACAGTCAACAGCTGTATCTGGCCTGTCATTATCGAAAAGCCACCGGTCAAACGCTATAAGAGCACTCTCAAAATACGGTGGTCTGGAAGCTGAGAGCCTGCTCAAAGTCTCGCGAGCAAGGGCGAGACAAGGCGAAAACCGTGGAGAAAGTGAAATGTAGTAGTGGGATATGAGCACGTCGAAGTGGCGCTGACCGTGCCGCGTCTCACAAAACACAGCAGGCCGTACAACAGCCAGCCCCGCACACGAGGCCGGCTGTCTCCTCCCCCTCGGCTTAGCTCCTCTTCTTCTTCCGCCCCAACTTGCGCGGCAAGGCTTCCAACTCATCCAGGCTGAGATGGAGGCGGTTCACCGCCTCCACATGCCTCGGCAAGTCCACCTGCTCCACCCCCAGGTTCAACAACAACTCCAGATAGTTGAAGAAGCTCTTGCACAGGCGGCGGCGGTGGCCGCGTTGGCTGAAATCCATATCGCTGGCGATGCGGAACAGCAGGCCGCGCGCGGAGTGCTGGCGGTTGAG
Organism: Chromobacterium fluminis; assembly: GCF_011602385.1. Classification (NCBI taxonomy): domain Bacteria; kingdom Pseudomonadati; phylum Pseudomonadota; class Betaproteobacteria; order Neisseriales; family Chromobacteriaceae; genus Chromobacterium; species Chromobacterium fluminis. The sequence goes on from NZ_JAAOMA010000001.1 coordinate 41,517, forward strand.
TTTCAGCATCTGCGCCAAGTGGGCCGCGTACTGATGGCCCAAGGCGCGGGCTTCACATTCATCCTTGACCTCGGCCGGCTGCCAGTAATGCGGATAGGTGCGGCCTTTGATGCGGCGGATGAAGGGTAGGCTGAGGTCTTTGGCGTGGGGGCCGGCAAACCGGTAACGGGAGCGCGGGCCTAGCGGCGGGAGTGGAGAGGCGTCCTGATGGACGTCTTGGGTTTCAGTAGTGGACGAAGTGAGTTCGATGCCTAGCACCGGACGGACTGGCTTTACCATTTGCAACCTCCTGAGCAGAAGGGCCCGGCCGCAAGGCGGCAGGGCGGGCACATGACAAGAGTTAGTCTACCGGTGGACTCCTACTAAAACCGGCGCGCCCGCGAGGGCGCCACTTGCCACGGCCCGCCCGGATAGGCAAAGCAATGGCAACGGTTGCACTGTGAAACAGCGCATCCGCGATAGGAGTCCAAGTCGGGAGACTAAGCCCGAGCGCCGCGATTGCTGCGGCGCGGGGGCTATTGTTGGGGAGGCGCGGGAGAGCGTCAAGCCGGCGGGGTCCGGAGGGATAGGAATGGGCGCGCCTGGCGCGCGGCGGATGCTAGCCATCGCTTGGGCACTGAAGCCGATCTGAATAGCGTTACAAGCCGCGAACAAAACTCAGTTTTACGCGCAACACAGCATCAGGGGTTTTGTTAGCGGGTCTAAACAGGCTGCCCCGCAAAATGCCGGCGCACCCACTGCTCGCACACAAACCAAAGCTGCGGCGCGCCCTTTTGGATCACCGGGCCGTAACGGGACAGCACCTGCTCCAGCGAAACATCGTTCTGCGTCCAAGTCCCGCCACCGGTAAAGACATTGATCAGCAAAGGCTGGAAACGGTCCAGCGCCTTGGCGAAACAGGCATCGGCGCTTTCCGCGCGCTCAAACTCGCGCCACAGCGCCAACAGCTCAGCGCCCTGCTCCGCCGGCAACAAACCAAACAAACGCTCCGCCGCCCTCGCCTCCGCTTCCGCCTGCGCCCCAGGCACGGCCTGGCCGTGTATGGGAAAATCGCCGGCATCCACCTCCACCACATCGTGCAACAGCAGCATCTTGATCACCCGCTCGGTGTTGACCGGGCCGCTGGCGTAATCGCCCAGCAGCAAGGCATACATCGCCAAATGCCAGGAATGCTCGGCCGAGTTTTCCCTACGGCTCTGGTCCAGCAACGGCGATTGCCGCAGCACCGACTTCAAGCGGTCTATCTCTCTCAGAAAATTCAGTTGCCGTTCCAAGGCCGATACTTGCATCGCTTATCCCGCATTCAGATCTGTTTCGCCACGGAGGGGGATTATAGCCGTGGTCCGGATCGGCACCACCACAGGACGATGGGGAGCAGCCCCGCCTCATTGCACACCTTGGGATGCGCAGGAAGGCATCAATCTCATCCGGCTCCACACCCGCCACTATCCGTCGGCAAGCCAGGTGACTTGGCCTCTCTCCCCTCTCAACCTTCCCGCCCGTAGTGCTACCGCGTAAAATCGCATGAAATATGCAATAAACCTCTCTCGCGGCCAACGCCTATGCGTCCGTTAGCCAGGTTTGCCTCGCCGGAAAAGATAAAACAATGAACCACCAAGCCCTGTCATCCTTCATCTGGTCCGTCGCCGACTTGCTGCGCGGCGATTACAAGCAATCCGAGTACGGCAAGGTCATCCTGCCGTTTACCGTGCTGCGCCGCCTCGACTGTGTGCTGGAAACGACCAAGCCCGCCGTGCTCGCCGAGTTAGACGCCAAGAGCCAGCAGGGCCTCAACCCAGACCCGTTCTTGACCCGCAAGGCCGGCCAGAGCTTCTACAACACCTCGCCGCTCGACTTGGTGAAGCTCTTGGGCGACCAGGACCATATCCGCCAGAACCTGTATGCCTACATCCAGGCGTTCTCGCCGGCGGCGCGCGACATCTTCGAGCGCTTCGACTTCTACACCCAGATTGAACGGCTGGCCAAGGCGGGCCTGTTGTACCTGGTTGCCGAGAAGTTCGCCCACATCGACCTGCACCCGGCCACGGTGGACAACGCCCAGATGGGCCTGGTGTTCGAGGAGCTGATTCGCAAGTTCGCGGAAATCTCCAACGAAACCGCCGGGGAACACTTCACCCCGCGCGAAGTGATTCGGCTGATGGTGAACCTGCTGTTCATCGAGGACGACGACGTGCTCAGCCCCGGCAACGCGGTGGTGCGCACCCTCTACGACCCAACCGCCGGCACCGGCGGCATGCTGTCAGTCGCGGGCGAATACTTGCTGGAGCACAACCCAGCGGCCCGTCTGACCCTGTTCGGCCAGGAGTTGAACGACGAGTCCTACGCCATCTGTAAAGCCGACATGCTCATCAAGGGCCAGGACGTGGCCAACATCGTCGCCGGCAACACCCTGTCCGACGACGGCCACGGCGGCTGCAAGTTCGACTACATGCTGTCCAACCCGCCGTTTGGCGTGGAATGGAAGAAGGTCGAGAAGGAAGTGCGCAAGGAAGCCGCCGACAAAGGCTTCGACGGCCGCTTCGGCCCTGGCCTGCCGCGCGTGTCGGACGGTTCGATGCTGTTCCTGCTCCATCTCATCAGCAAGATGCGCCCGGCCGTCGACGGCGGCAGCCGCTTCGGCATCGTCTTGAACGGCTCGCCGCTGTTCACCGGCGGCGCCGGCTCGGGCGAGAGCGAAATCCGCCGCTACGTGCTGGAGAACGACCTGGTGGAGGCCATCATCGGCCTGCCGACCGATATGTTCTACAACACCGGCATCAGCACCTATGTGTGGATTCTGTCCAATAAGAAAACCGAAGACCGCAAAGGCTGGGTGCAGCTCATCGACGCCTCCAGCTTCTGGCAGAAGATGCGCAAGAGCCTGGGCAGCAAGCGCAAGGAAATGAGCGACGAACACATCGCCACCGTCACCCGCCTGTTTGGCGACTTTGCCGAGGCCGAGCTGGCCACGGTGCTGGACACCGACGGCAAAGAACTAGAGCAGGCAGTGCTGCTGTGCGGCGAACAAGCCCCCGCCGCGCCGGAAGGCGGCAAGGTCAAGCGGGTGCCGATTTCGCGCGTGTTCCGCAACGAGGAATTCGGCTACACCACGATTACCGTCGAGCGCCCGCTGCGCGACGAGGCCGGCAATGTGGTGCTGGGCCAGAAGGGCAAGCAGAAAGGCAAGCCCCAGCCCGATAGTGCGCTGCGCGATACCGAAAACGTGCCGCTGAGCGAAGACATCCAGGCCTACTTCGAGCGCGAAGTGCAGCCGCATGCGCCGGATGCGTGGATAGACCACGACAAGAGCAAGGTTGGCTACGAAATTCCGTTCAACCGCCACTTCTACGTGTTCGAACCGCCGCGCAGCCTGCACGACATCGACGAAGAGCTGAAAGCGGTGTCGGCCAACATCATGGCCATGCTGGGGGAGTTGGCCGAATGACCTTGCCAGCGTATTCGGAGTACAAGGACAGTGGGGTGAAGTGGCTGGATACAGTGCCGGCACATTGGAAATTTACCAAGACAAAGCATATTTGCTCATTCTCGACCGGCTGGACCCCGCCGACAGGAGACTCATCCGCATATGAAGGTGACAATCTCTGGGCCAACATCTCGGATTTGGGCGAGAGATTTCTTGTAGACACAGCCAAAAGAATAAGTGATGAAGCCGTTAAAAAGGCAGGCATCCCACTTTCTCCTAAAGGGAGTTTGCTGTTCAGTTTTAAACTCTCAATCGGGCAAGTCTCATTTGCCGGAAGCGATATGTACACGAATGAGGCCATCGCAACATTCAGAAACTCTAAAGAGCTCTCCGTCTCTTACGCTTACTATGCCTTCCCCTTATTCTTGGTTAAGAACGCTACAGATAATATTTACGGCGCAAAGCTGCTGAATCAAGAACTAATTGGGTCTGCTATTCTTGTACTCCCGCCCCGAGAAGAACAGAATGCTATTACCTCTTTCCTAGACCACGAAACCGGCAAGATTGACACGCTGATTGCCGAGCAGGAAAAACTACTTGCCCTACTGACCGAAAAGCGCCAGGCCACCATCTCGCACGCCGTGACCAAGGGATTGAATCCGGATGTGCCGATGAAGGATTCCGGGGTGGAGTGGCTAGGGAAGGTGCCGGCCCATTGGAAAACAACCCGATTGAAATATGCGACCAGTCTAATTGTAGATTGCCCACATGAGACCCCCGCATATAGCGATGATGGAGCATATAAGGTAATTCGCACCGCAGATATTAGCCTCGGCCTGCTTGATTCAAGCAAGACATACCACGTAGACGAGGTAGAGTACATAAACCGCATACGCCGGCAAGCTCTTTGTAAGAACGACATAATTTATGGGCGGGAGGGAGAACGCTGGGGTTTTGCTGCATTAGTACCAGATGATAATATTTTTTGCCTTGGCCAAAGAATGATGCAGTTTCGAGCTGCTTCGACGACATGCTCGAGTTATCTAATGTGGCAACTCAACTCTGTCAGCACTTATCGTCAAGGGCAAATAGATACCGTTGGGGCCACATCACCACACGTAAATGTGGGAACAATTAGGAATTACCTGCTAGCAGAGCCTCCTTTCAAAGAACAGTTGTCAATCTCCAACTTCCTCGACCGCGAAACCGCCAAACTCGACGCACTGACCGCTGAAGCTAACCGCACCATCGAACTGTTGAAGGAACGCCGCAGTGCGCTGATTTCCGCCGCCGTCACAGGCCAAATCGACGTCCGTCAGGCATAAAAAACAAGACAACCAGGAAAAACAGATGAGCCACACCCTCACCGCAAAGGAACAGTCGCTCGCCAAAATCTTCAGCGACGACTACGTCTTCACGATTCCCGGCTATCAGCGCCCCTATGCTTGGGGGCGCGAACAGGCTCAGGAGCTGCTGGATGACCTGCTGGGCGCGCTGGCCGCCGCACCTGCCCAACTCAGCGAGGCGGCCCCCTATTTCCTCGGCAGCATCGTGCTCATCAAGGGCGAGGCCTCGCCGGAAGCAACGGTGGTGGATGGCCAGCAGCGCCTCACAACGCTGACTCTGTTGCTGTCGGCTATTCGAACCACGGTCGGTGATGTCGAAGTGCAGAAGGACATTACCAGCTGCATCTACGAAAAGGGCAGTGTTGTAAAAGGGACGCAAGCGCGCTACCGCCTTTCGCTGCGAGACCGCGACCGTGAATTTTTCCGCCAGAACGTGCAGCACGAGGATGGCCTGCAGACTCTGGTCCAGCTCATTACGTCGCTGCCAGATGCGCAGGCACGCCTGCGTTCCAACGCGCAGGTGTTCATAGACAGGTTGGCCAAGCTGCCACAGGCCGAGCTGGTGCGGCTGGTGCAATTCGTCATCACCCGCTGCTATCTGGTGACGGTAGCGACGCCGGACCTTGATTCAGCCTATCGCATCTTCGGCGTGCTCAATAGCCGCGGTCTGGACCTGAGCGCAACCGACATTCTCAAAGCCGAAATCATTGGCGGCATCGAACCCGCGCTGCGCGATGCGTACACACAAAAGTGGGAGGACGAGGAGGAAGACCTGGGGCGGGATGAGTTCGGCGATTTATTCAGTCACATTCGCATGGTCTTCCGCAAGGCCAAACCCCAGGGCACACTGCTGAAGGAATTCAAGGAGAATGTGACGCCTGCGCAGAAGCCTCAGCAGTTCGTCGACGAAATTCTGCTGCCCATGGCGCAAGCCTTTAGCGAACTGCGCGATGCGGACTACGCCAGCCAGCGGCACGCGGAGCAGGTCAATGAGCATTTGCGCTGGCTGAACCGACTGGAATTCAAGGACTGGGTGCCGCCCGCCTTGACCTTCTTTGTGCGTTTCCGGCAGCAGCCCGAGGCGGTACTAAGCTTCTTCCGAGACCTAGAGCGGTTGGGCTATTCGATATTGGCACGCAAGGCCGGCGTCAATGAGCGCATTGAGCGCTTCTCCGCGCTGACCAGGGCGATCGAAGCAGGCAGCGACCTGTCTGCCTCCTCGTCGCCACTGCAACTCTCCCCAGAAGAGCAGCACCAGACCTATGCGGCCCTGAGCGGCCCGCTGTACGAGACGCACTCGTCTCGCGCGCTCGCCTTACTGTTGCTCCGGCTAGACCATCTGATGTCCGACGGCAGCGCCAGCTACCAGCATGAGGTGGTCACTGTCGAGCATGTGATGCCACAGCAACCGGCGCCTAACAGTCAGTGGTTAACATGGGTACCGGATACGGCAGCTCACCAGCATTGGGTCCATCGCCTCGGCAACTTGGCTCTGTTGAGCCGTAAGAAGAACAGTTCGGCCAGCAACCGCGACTTTGCGTGGAAGAAGTCGAGCTACTTTACCAAGGGCGGCACCAGCAGTTTTGCTCTCACCACCCAGGTACTCCAACACTTGGATTGGACAGTCGAGATAATGCAGGAGCGGCAGGAAACGATGCTGAAGACGCTCGAAACGCATTGGCGCTTGCAAGACCGTAAGAGCAAGGCCGACCTTGCGGAAGCCATGTTGGCCGAGCTGGGAGTCGTTGGTAATACTGCGATGTTCGAGCTGGAAAGTGCTCGACATGGCCTTGCTGCCATGGCCGAGGAAAACGGCGACTCATTCACCGTTCTCGCCAACTCTCAAGCAAAGCTCGCATGGACGGGGCAACCACACACTTATCAGCAACTGCGCGAAGAACTGTGCAGCACAGGCGCGCTGAAACTGTCTGAGGATGGCTCGCATTTCATCTTCGCCAAGGACACCAACTTCAAGAGTCCCAGCGCGGCCTCTGCCACGGTGCTCGGCCGCACAGACAATGGCCGGAATACCTGGCGCCTCAAGGGCACTTCGATTACCTACGCGGCCTGGCAGGACAATCTGCCCGGAAGCCTGCCAGTGACTGGCTGTTCAGAGGTCTAGTATGGAACTGCATCGAGAAGTTCACTTCGAAACCGCCATCTGCGAACACTTGGCCGCCCATGGCTGGCTGTACGCCGATGGCGATGCCGCCCACTATGACAGGCACAACGCCCTGTACCTGCCCGACCTATTGGCCTGGGTCGAGGAAACCCAGCCCGACAGCTACCAGCGCCTCGCCAAAACCCACGGCGCTGAGCTGGGCAAACGGTTGGCCGAGCGGGTGCGCAAGAGCCTGAACGAGCGCGGCACGCTGGAGGTGCTGCGCCGCGGCGTGGAGATGCTGGGCCTGAGCAAGCCGTTAACCCTGGTACAGTTCAAGCCGGCGCTGGCCATCAACCCGGTGATTCAGCAGCATTACGCCGCCAACCGGCTGCGCGTGGTGCGCCAGGTGCATCACTCGCTCAACAACGCTCATGAGGCCATCGACCTGGTGCTGTTCGTCAATGGCATCGCGGTGGCGACGCTGGAGCTGAAATCCGACTTCACCCAGAGCGTCGGCGATGCGGTGGACCAGTACCGCTTCGATCGCGACCCGGCCCCCAAGGGCGGCCAAGTCGAGCCGCTGCTGGCCTTCCCCGGTGGCGCGCTGGTGCATTTCGCGGCGAGCCAATCCGAAGTGATGATGACCACCCGGCTGGCCGGCACCGCCACCCGCTTCCTGCCGTTCAACCGCGGCAACCACGGCGCGGCCGGCAACCCGGTTAATCCGGACGGCTACGCCACGGCCTATCTGTGGGAAGAAGTATTGGCGCGCGATAGCTGGCTGGAGATCCTGGGCCGCTACCTGATTGGCAAGCGCGACGACAAGAAGCGGCTCGCCAGCGTCATCTTCCCGCGCTATCACCAGCTTGACGCCACCCGCCAACTGGTGGCCGACGTGTTGGCCAACGGCGCCGGCCAGCGTTACCTGATTCAGCACTCTGCCGGCTCGGGCAAGACCAACTCGATTGCCTGGACCGCGCACTTTTTGGCCGACCTGCACGACGCCAGCCACACCAAGCTGTTCGACAGCGTGCTGGTAGTGTCCGACCGCACGGTGCTGGACGCTCAACTGCAAGAAGCGATCTTCGACTTCGAGCGCACCACCGGGGTGGTGGAGAGCATTACCAACGAGAACGGCAGCAAGAGCGCGCAGCTGTCGCAGGCCTTGAACAACGGCAAGAAGATTATCGTCTGCACCATCCAGACCTTCCCCTTCGCGCTGAAGGCGGTGCAGGAGTTGTCCGCCACTGAGGGCAAGCGCTTCGCGGTGATTGCCGATGAGGCGCACAGCTCGCAGACCGGCGAAGCCGCCGCCAAGCTCAAGCAGCTGCTGTCGGCGGAGGAACTGGCCGAGTTGCAGGACGGCGGCGAAATCGGCACCGAAGACCTGCTGGCGGTGCAAATGGCCGCGCGCGCCGGCAGCGACGGCCTGACCTATGTCGCGTTCACCGCCACGCCCAAGCAAAAGACCCTGGAGCTGTTCGGCCGCTCCGGCGGCGACGGCAAGCCGCAGGCCTTCCATGTCTACTCGATGCGCCAAGCCATTGAGGAAGGCTTCATCCTCGACGTGCTGAAGAATTACACCCCGTACAAGCTGGCGTTCCGGCTGGCCAACAATGGCCAGGAGTACGACGAACAGCAGGTGGAAAAGAGCGAGGCGATGAAGGGCATCATGCAGTGGGTACGCCTGCACCCTTACAACATCTCCCAGAAGGTCAAGGTGGTGGTCGAGCACTACCGAGAGAATGTGCAGCCCTTGCTGGAAGGCAAGGCCAAGGCCATGGTGGTGGTGGCCAGCCGCAAGGAAGCGGTGCGCTGGCAAAAGGCCATCCGCGCCTATATCGAGAAGCAGAATTATCCGCTCGGGGTGCTGGTGGCGTTCTCCGGCGAGATAGATGATCCGGAGTCCTTCCCGGCCCCGGTCAGCGAGACCAGCCAGGACCTCAACCCCGGCCTGAAAGGCCGCGACATCCGCGAAGCGTTCACCGAAACTAACTATCACCTGCTCTTGGTCGCCAACAAGTTCCAGACCGGTTTCGACCAGCCCCTGCTGTGCGGAATGTACGTGGACAAGATGCTGGGCGGCATCCAGGCGGTGCAGACGCTGTCGCGCCTGAACCGGGCCCATCCCGGCAAGGACACCACCTATGTCCTCGATTTCGTCAACGATGCCCCCGACATCCTGGCCGCGTTCAAGACCTATTACGAAACCGCCGAGTTGGAAGCCACCACCGACCCTCACATCGTCTACGACTTGCGCGCCAAGCTGGATGCCGCCGGCCATTATGACGACTTCGAGGTGGAGCGCGTCGCCAAGGTGGAGATGGAGCCGGCAGGCACCCAAGCGCAGCTCAACGCGGCCATCGCGCCGGTTGCCGACCGGCTGTTGAAGCGCTACAAAGCCGCCCAGACCGACAAGGCGCTGGCAGAGAGCCAAAAGGATGAGCAAGCCATCCAGGCGGCCAAGGACACGATGGCCGCGTTGGTACTGTTCAAGAACGACATGGGCGCGTTCAACCGCCTGTATGCCTTCCTGTCGCAAATTTTCGACTACGGCAACACTGACATCGAGAAGCGCTTCCTGTTCTACAAGCGGCTGATACCACTGCTCGACTTTGGCCGCGAGCGCGATACGGTGGACCTGTCCAAAGTGGTATTGACCCACCACACGCTGAGAAACCTCGGCCGGCAAGCGCTGAACCTGAATCACGGCGAGGCGCCCAAGCTACCGCCGATGGATGGCGCGGGTAGCGGCGCGGTGCAGGACAAACAAAAGGCGCTGCTGGAAGAAATCATCCGGAAAGTGAACGGCCTGTTCGAGGGCGAGCTGACCGACGACGACCAACTGGTCTACGTCAACGGCGTGCTCAAGGGCAAGCTGCTGGAGAACGACATCCTCGTCCAGCAGGCGGTCAACAACAGCAAGGAACAATTCGCCAACTCCCCAGACCTGTCCCAGGCGCTGCTCAACGCCATCATGGACGCGCTGGAAGCGCATACATTGATGAGCACCCAGGCGCTAGATTCAGAACGGGTGCGCGATGGGCTGAAGGATACCTTGCTGGGGCCAGCGCAACTGTACGAGGCCTTGCGCGCTAAAGCGGGGGCTTCTGGCGCTGGAGTCTGAGCACGGCACCAAACCTTGCCTCAAGAACAACGGCCACCTCTTATAGCGGTGGCCGTTTTGCGTAGGAAAGGAGGAGCGATTCAACCCCTACGATCCTTCCCTTGCACATCATCAAACCAAGCAATCTCAAACGAAAAGAGGCCCTACCGGGCCTCTTTGTTTAACGCTGCTAGTGACAAACCATCATGTCTTCGTCGTGACGGGCTTTATTCCTTCGGGAAAGAGCGAGACAAGGCGAAAACTAGCGAAAAAGTGGGATCTACGAGAGGTACATGCGCTTTTTTAGCTGGCTTCTAACGCCCCTTCCTATCCATCCCGCTAACACGAAACAGACTTTGAACAGGTGCCAACCTGCACAGTCTCCACAATCAGACACCGCCAATTTAGAACCCCAGGCCCTGCGTTGCGCCTCCTCGCCGTACTACTGCTACCGCCTGCGTCGGCGCGCCTCGGCTCAGGTTCTTCACGAAGTGTTGTGTGAGCCGCTCTTCTTGGTGTTTTTTCGGCTGTCTTGCGGGGAATTTTAAAAATTACCGTTGACCTCCAAGCGACTTTCCTGTACAAAGTCCGGGCACGATCTTCAAGCGTCATACTATCGATACCTCGTTGCCCATCAAAGTGGGTCTTCATTGTTTCCTTATTTATTCCTTGATTATCATGCCATACGATAATTTTATTGTCCTTAACTGACACATGGAGTGCATTATGGAAACCGGTACCGTTAAATTTTTCAATGACGCAAAAGGCTTTGGCTTTATCACCCCGGACAATGGCGGCGACGACCTGTTCGCTCACTTCTCCGAAATTCGCGCAGATGGCTTCAAGTCCCTGCGTGAAGGTCAAAAAGTAAGCTTCACCCGCGCAATGGGCCAAAAAGGTCCGGCAGCGTCCGCGATTCAGCCGCTCTAAGCATTACAGCGTCTAAATGACAAAGCCCCTTAATGGGGCTTTTTATATTTTAAAAATAAAACCTGCCTCAAGGCAGGTTTTATTTATTGGATGGCCGTAATACACGCATCACCCTGCTAGCTCGCGGCCTCCCGCCCCTTGTTTGTTAGATACGTCAATGGCTGCTTTCAAGGCGGAAGCAGCCCTCGTTTTTCTGAACAACGCGGGTCGGCTTTAGCCGAAATGCAGGCATTTAAAGAGTTGATATGACATAACAACAAAGAAGGGGCCAACGGCCCCTTCTCTCTTGTCAGACTCCAACGGACTTTATTCGATGTCGTCCGTAGGCCAAACCCCGCCTCACTCCACCGTCACGCTCTTGGCCAGATTACGCGGCTTGTCGACATCGGTACCGCGCGCCAGCGCCACGTGGTAGGCCAGCATCTGCACCGGGATGGCATGCACCACCGGGCTGAGCACGCCGACATGGCGCGGGGTGCGGATCACGTGCACGCCGTCGGATTCGCTGAAATGGCTGTCCAGGTCCGCGAACACAAACAGCTCGCCGCCGCGCGCGCGCACTTCCTGCATATTGGATTTCACCTTTTCCAGCAGCGCGTCGTTGGGGGCGATCACCACCACCGGCATGTCTTCGTCCACCAGCGCCAGCGGACCGTGCTTGAGCTCGCCGGCCGGGTAGGCTTCGGCGTGGATGTAGGAGATTTCCTTCAGCTTGAGCGCGCCTTCCAGCGCGATGGGGAAATGCAGGCCGCGGCCCAGGAACAGCGCGTTGTCCTTGGCGGCGAACTTGTCCGACCAGGCCTTGATCTGCGGCTCCAGGTTCAGCGCGTGCTGCACGCTGCCCGGCAGGTGGCGCAGTTCGTCCAGGTAGCGCGCCTCGTCAGCCGCGCTGACTTTGCCGCGCATCTTGCCCAGGGTCACGGCCAAGGCGAACAGGCCTACCAATTGGGTGGTGAAGGCCTTGGTGGAGGCCACGCCAATCTCCGCGCCGGCGCGGGTGAAGAACACCAGTTCGCTGGCGCGCGGGATCGCGGATTCGCGCACATTGCAGATCGACAGCGCGTAGCGGTGGCCCAGTTCCTTGGCGTATTTCAGCGCTTCCATGGTGTCCAGCGTCTCGCCGGATTGGGAGATGGTGGTCACCAGGTAGTTGGGGTTGGCCCAGGCGCTGCGGTAGCGGTATTCACTGGCGATTTCCACGTCGCACTGCACGCCGGCTATGGTCTCGATCCAGTATTTGGCGGTCAGGCCGGCGTAATAGCTGGTGCCGCAGGCCAGGATCTTGACACCTTCCAGTTGCGGCAGCACTTCGCCGGCGCGCTCGCCGAACAGCTCGGGATTGAAGCCGTAGTCCTGCACCGCGTCTATGGTGTCGGACAGCGCCTTGGGCTGCTCGTGGATTTCCTTCTGCATGAAGTGGCTGTACGGACCCAGCTCCAGAGAGGCCAGCGACACGTCGGACACATGCACCGGGCGTTGCGCCGGCTGGTCGTCTTTGTCCAGCAGCTCCACGCCGTCGCGGGTCAGCCGGCCGATGTCGCCCTCTTCCAGGAAGATCACGCGGCGGGTGGCGGACACGATGGCGGAAACGTCGGAGGCAATGAAGTTCTCGCCGTCGCCCAGGCCCACCAGCAGCGGGCAGCCCATGCGCGCGCACACCAGTTCATCCGGGCGGTCCACCGCGATCACGCCGATGGCGTAAGCGCCGGTCAGCTCGCGGCTGGCGCGCTTGACGGCATCGAACAGGCTGTCGCCGGCCTGGTAGTAGTGATGCACCAGGTGGGCGATGACTTCGGTGTCGGTCTGCGATTCGAAGGCGTAGCCCAGGCCTTTCAGGCGTTCGCGCTGCTCTTCGTGGTTTTCGATAATGCCGTTGTGCACCACGGCGATCTTGCCGAAGGATACGTGCGGGTGGGCGTTGGGTTCGGTGACGCCGCCGTGGGTGGCCCAGCGGGTGTGGCCGATGCCGAGCAAGCCTTGCAGGCTTTCTTCCGCGGCGGCGTTTTCCATCTCCGCAACGCGGCCGACGCGGCGCACGCGACGGATAACGTCGCCGGCCAAGACCGCCACGCCGGCGGAGTCGTAGCCGCGATATTCCAGCCGCTTCAGGCCCTCCACCAACACCGGAACCACATTACGCGCCGCGATGGCGCCGACAATGCCGCACATTACTTTCTCCTTGGACTATCAACGGGCGAGGACGCGCAGATCAGCGCAATGCCCTTCGCCTGAATTTGGGTTCTGGCCTCCATCGACAAGGCGTCGTCGGTCACCAGGGTATGAATGCGCTCCCACGGCAATTCCAGATTGGGGATGCGCCGGCCTATCTTTTCCGACTCCACCATCACAATGACTTCGCGCGCCACTTCGGCCATCACGCGCGACAGTCCCACCAGTTCGTTGAAGGTGGTGGTGCCCCGCTCGAGATCGATGCCGTCGGCGCCGATGAACAGCTGATCAAAATCATAGGAACGCAGCACCTGTTCCGCCACCTGGCCCTGGAAGGATTCGGAATGCGGGTCCCAGGTACCGCCGGTCATCAGCAGCGTGGGCTCGTTCTCCAGCTCGCGCAGCGCGCCGGCCACGTTAAGGGAATTGGTCATCACCACCAGGCCGCGCTTATTGCCCAGCAGCGGAATCATCGCGCTGGTGGTGGTGCCGCTGTCTATGATCACGCGGTTGTGGTCGCGGAGGCGTTCGGCGGCGGCGCGGGCGATGGCGATCTTTCGTTTTGAAACCTGTTCCGCGTCTTCCTCGACCACCATCTCCGACGGCAAGGACACCGCTCCGCCGTAGCGGCGCAGCAGCAACCCGCCGGTTTCCAGCAGGGCCAAGTCCTTGCGTATGGTCACTTCGGAGGTGGAAAAGCGCTTGGTCAGCTCGTCCACGCTGACCTCGCCGCGCTCCTGCACCAGGGCGGCGATGGCGTGACGGCGTTGCTGAGTGTTTCGCTTGGTCATCTTATGTTTCGTTTCGAAAGTTTCGCGATCATAGCAGCGCCGCTTCGGTTTTGACAAGTTCCGGCCGCGACACGGACGCGCATCCAATCTTCCCTGATCCGCTCCAGCAGATTTTCCGATTTTTGATACAGGCCGCCGAGCAGTCTGGACTAGCATCGTCTCAATCCGAAAAACCATGGTGACGTTATGGAAAAGGAACGCATCATTCAGGAGTTCGTGCCCGGCAAGCAGGTGACGCTGGCGCATCTGATCTCCCATCCCACCGAAGAGCTGTCGCGCAAGATCGGCGTGGCTCAGGCCGAGGCCATCGGCATCATGACGCTGACGCCCGGCGAGACCGCGATGATAGCCGGCGACCTGGCCTGCAAGGCCGCCGCCATTGAAATCGGCTTCCTGGACCGCTTTTCCGGCGCGCTGGTGATCACCGGCAGCAGCGGCGCGGTGGAGGAAGCGCTGCACCAAACCATAGCCGGCCTGCAACGACTGCTGGGCTATGCCGTGTGCCAGCTAACGCGCTCCTGAGGGCCGCCCCATGCAAGTTCCTATCCGATATGCGCTGCTGGGACCGGTCGAGGCCGGCAAATCCACTCTGTTCCACGCCCTGGGCGGCGGCGGCGCGGTGCGCAAAACCCAGGCGCTGGAATACGACGCGCAAGGCTGCATCGACACCCCGGGCGAATTTTTCAGCCATCCGCGGCTGTTCCACGCGCTGATCAACAGCACCGCCGAGTGCGAGCTGCTGATCTACGTTCACCCCGCCAACGATCTGGAATGCCGGCTGCCGCCGGGCCTATTGGACGTGCATGGCCACCAGCGCGTGGCGGTGGTGATCAGCAAGACCGACCTGCCCGACGCCAGGCCCGACGCGGTGGAGGCCATGCTGCGCGAACGCGGCTTTGGCGGCGACATCCTGCGCGTGTGCGGCCTGCGGCCGGACAGCGTGGCCGAACTCAAGGCCCGGCTGGGGCTGAATTCCGAATCCGCCGCCTCGTCGCGGCAAACAGCATGAGGCGAGTAGCAAGATGAAAAAGCTGATCAGTGCCGAAACCGTGCGCGCGGCCCATGCCGCCGGAGAACACGCGCTTTGTGTCAGCCCGCGCGAACACATCGTCACCCCGGAAGCGCGGGTGGTGGCGGAACGCCTGGGCCTGGCCCTGACCGAGGGCGACAACGCCGCGACGGCCGCAGGCCCCGCGCCCGCCGCCGAAACTCCGGCAGCGCCAAGCAGCGAGACCGAGGCGCTGGCCGAAATCCGCGCCCAGGTCTTGTCGCGGCTGCCGCCGGGCTCGGTGGCGCCCGAGTTGGTGGAACAACTGGTGCGCAAGGCCGCCGCCGAGCTCCAGGGCGCGACCGAACGAGAGCCCGCCATCAAATGCGTCCGCGCTCAGGATGTGCGCATGGGCATATTCGACGGCGCCGGCCCCGGACAACAGGTAGGCATCGCCGATGTGATCACCGCCGCCGACGGCAGTTCGATGGCCGCCGGTTTCATGCAGTGGGAACAGGCCTTCTTCCCGTGGACGCTCAATTACGACGAGGTGGATCTGGTGCTGGAAGGCGAACTTCACATCCGCCGCGACGAGCAGACCACGGTGGCCAAGGCCGGCGACGTGGTGTTCATTCCCAAGGGTTCCAGCATCGAGTTCGGCACCCCGAGCCGGGTTCGTTTCTTGTACGTGGCCTACCCGGCCAACTGGCAAAGTTGCTGAGGCCGCCATGGGCAACTTCATCACCGAAGACTGGCTGCGCTCCCGCTACTCGCTGGCTCGGCATACCGAAATCCATCTGCCGCGCGACGCCAGGTTGACGCCGTCGGCCGAGGAGTTGCTGAAAAGCCGCGCCATCGTCGTCCGTTACCTGGACCCGCAGGGCAGCGTCTTCGACGCCGGCGCCGACGGCGAGCGCCGCGCGGTGCACGCGCTGACCGGCGACAGCGCGCAGCGGCAGGAATGCCGCTGCCTGCTATGCCGCCAGCCGGTGGCGCGCAAGACCGAGGCGCTGACCCATCTGGACGCCAACACCCTGGTGCCCAAAAACCATCCCCGCATCGCCCTGCGCGGCAAGCTGGACAGCGCCATCGCCCAGGCGGTGTGGCTGCAGGCCGAATGGGACGAGCGCCAGGCGCCCGCGGCGCTGGCGCGCTGCCTGGCCGATATCCGCTCGGCGCTGGGTAACGCGTTGCGCGCCGAGGTCAGCGGCGAACCCATGCCGCCCATCGCCATGGGCGAGGCCAACGAGGCGCGCCTCCACGCGCTGTCGCACCGGCCGCTGGCCCTGCTTGGCCACGACCACATCGTGCCCGCCGTCGAGCACGGCGCGGAAGTGGCGCGGCTCAATCTGCTGCGCGCCGCGATACGCGAGTGCGAAACCATGGCCGCCGGCCTGTATCTGGACGCGGATTTCCAACTGAGCCGGCCGGACATCCTGCAAGGACTCAACCGCCTGAGCAGCGCGGTATACGTGCTGATGCTGCTGGCCTTGCTGGCCAAGCGCGGCCAGCCGCTGCCCGGGCTGGGAGAAACAAGATGAACCTTCTGCTCCAGCAATGCCGCCTCGACGCGCATGAGCGCCCAGCCCGCATCGTGTTCCCCGACAGCCTGGACCCGCGCTGCGTGCGCGCCGCGCACCAGCTGGCGCTGGCCGGCCTGGCGCGGCCCATCCTGCTGGCCAACCCATTCGAGCTGCGCCATTTTTGCCATCTTCAAGGCCTGCCGCTCACCGGTTTCACCGTCCATGACCCGGCCGTCTCGCCACGGCTGCCCGCCTACCAGGCGGCGCTGGCCGCGCGCCTGCCCAAGGAAGGCGCGGATGCGCTGCTCGCCTCGCTGCGGCGGCCGCTGTGGTTCGGCGCGGCCATGCTGGCGGCCGGCGACGCCGATCTGTGCATCGCCGGCAACCATTCCTCCACCTCGGACGTGCTGCGCGCCGCGCTCAAGGTGATAGGCCTCGCGCCCGGCAACCGCACGGTGTCGTCCATCTTTTTCATGTTGCCGGCGGATGGCGACGAGCCGCTTGGCTTCGCCGACTGCGGCGTGGTGCCGCAGCCCACCGCCGAGCAGCTGGCCGACATCGCGCTGGCCAGCGCGGACAGCTACCGCCAGGTCACCGGCCGGGAGCCGCGCGTGGCCATGCTGTCCTTTTCCAGCCACGGCAGCGCCCGCCACCCTGACGCGGAAAAAGTGCGCGCCGCCGTGGCGTTGGCGCGCGGTCGCAGGCCGGAACTGATCCTGGACGGCGAGCTGCAATTCGACGCGGCGATGGTGCCGGACGTGGCCGCCGGCAAAGCGCCGGACAGCCCGCTGGCCGGACGCGCCAATGTGCTGGTCTTCCCCTCGCTGGAGGCCGGCAACATCGGCTACAAGATCGCGCAGCGGCTGGCCGGCTATCAGGCGCTGGGCCCAATGGTGCAGGGCCTGGCCCGCCCGCTGCACGATTTGTCGCGCGGCTGCAGCGTGGAAGACATGGTCAACGTCAGCCTGCTGGCGATGAAGATGCGCCGCGCGCTCCCAGACGGCCAACAAAGCGCTTCATTGCGCAAACCCGGCATTGAATCCCCCTTCCCCCAGCCTCGCCTTCGAACAGGCGAGCCGGGGCAGGCAAGCCGAGAACGCGCCGCGTTCCCGTTGAGATAGGCAGATATTCGTGTTGAACCCCCAACCCCTCAAGGAGTGTGCAAATGGAAGCTCTTGGCATGATTGAAACCCGCGGCATGGTGGCCCTGATCGAAGCGTCGGACGCCATGGTCAAGGCGGCCCGGGTCAAGCTGGTCGGCGTCAAGCAAATCGGCGGCGGCCTGGTGACCGCAATGGTGCGCGGCGACGTGGCCGCCTGCAAAGCCGCCACCGATGCCGGCGCGGCCGCCGCGCAGCGCATCGGCGAACTGGTGTCCGTTCATGTGATTCCGCGCCCGCATGCCGATCTGGAAGAAGTGTTTCCGATCAAGATGTCGGCCGACAAGAACCTGGACTAAGCATCAACTGATCTTGGCCGGCGGCTGAAACCAAGCCGCCCGGCCGGTTCTCCCCCCGCAAACCGCATGTCGCCCGCGCGCGACAGGGGGAGGTTTTGCCCGCCGCCAGGCGGGTACGGGAGCCAGGCAAATGAAATTGGGCATCGTGGTGGGGCAGGTGGTGTCCACCGTCAAGCACGGCGGCTTGCAGAAAGACCGTCTGCTGCTGGTAGAGATGCTGACCGCGGACGGCCAGCCCGGCGGCGACACCCAGGTGGCGGCCGACAGCCTGGGCGCCGGCGACGGCGAGTGGGTGCTGCTGGTGGCCGGCAGCTCGGCGCGGCGGATACAGGACGAGGACGCGCCGGTGGACCTGGCCGTGGTCGGCATCGTCGACGAGGTGGTGCACCGGCAGCGGGTGGTTTTCCACAAGTGACCCGGCGCGCCGGAAAGCTTGGTAATTCCAGTTTCAAAAGGAGTGGATTGTGGAACTCAAGGCAAGCGATATCGAACAAGTGGTGAAGGCGGTGTTGGCGTCGATCAGCCAAACGGCCCCGACGAGCGGCGCGGCGGCCGAAAGCGCGCTGCCGGCCGGCGTTTTCGCCGAGCTGGACGACGCGGTGGCGGCGGCGAAGCGGGCGCAGACGGCGCTGGCCAGCGTGGCGCTGCGCGAACGCGTCATCGCCGCCATCCGCGCGACGGGCGAGGCCCACGCCCGCGAGCTGGCCGAATTGGCCGTGACCGAAACCGGCATGGGCCGGGTGGACGACAAGATCGCCAAGAACCTGGCGCAAGCCCGGCACACCCCCGGCGTCGAATGCCTGCAAGCGCAAGTGCTGACCGGCGACCGGGGCCTGACGCTGATAGAAAACGCGGCCTGGGGCGTGATCGCCTCGGTGACGCCGTCCACCAATCCGGTGGCCACCGTCATCAACAACGCCATCAGCATGATCGCCGCCGGCAACAGCGTGGTGTTCGCGCCGCATCCGGCGGCCAGGAAAACCTCGCAACGCGCGATCACCCTGCTGAACCAGGCCATCGTCGCCGCCGGCGGGCCGGCCGATCTGCTGACCACGGTGGCCAAGCCCGACATCGAGACCGCGCAGCGCCTGTTCCGCTACCCCGGCATCCATTTGCTGGTGGTTACCGGCGGAGAAGCGGTGGTGGACGCCGCGCGCAAGGTCACCGACAAGCGGCTGATCGCGGCCGGCGCCGGCAACCCGCCGGTGGTGGTGGACGAGACCGCCGACATCGCCCGCGCCGCGCGCGACATTGTCTGGGGAGCCTCATTCGACAACAACATCATCTGCGCCGACGAGAAGGCGCTGATCGCGGTGGACGCGATCTGCGACGACTTGAAGGTGGAGATGGAAAAACATCGCGCGGTGGAATTGACCGCAGACGAGGCCGCCCGGCTGCTGCCCATTCTGCTCACCAAGGTGAACGAGCACGGACAGGGTGCGGTCAGCCGCGACTGGGTGGGCCGCGACGCGGCGAAGATCGCCGCCGCCATTGGCCTGCACGTGCCGGACGACACCCGCCTGCTATTCGTGGAAACGCCGGCCGACCATCCGTTCGCGGTCACCGAGCTGATGATGCCGCTCTTGCCGGTGCTGCGCGTCGCCGACGCGAACCAGGCCATAGACCTGGCGGTGCGGCTGGAAGGCGGTTGCCGCCACACCGCGGCCATGCACTCGCGCAATCTGGACAATCTGGACCGGATGGCCAACGCCATCAACACCAGCATCTTCGTCAAGAACGGCCCCTGCCTGGCCGGCCTGGGCTTTGGCGGCGAGGGCTGGACCACGATGACCATTTCCACGCCCACCGGCGAAGGGGTCACTTCGGCCCGCAGCTTCGTGCGCCTGCGCCGCTGCGTGCTGGTCGACCACTTCCGCATCGTGTGAGGAGCCGCGCCATGCCCACCCTCCCCCTCTCTGCCGACCAGCTGCAACAGCGACTCAACGCCGCGCGCGCCTTGCATCGCGGCGAAGTCCGCCGCGCGGCCGTGGCCGGCATGCGCCTGGGCATAGACCTGGGCACCAGCGACGTGGTGTCGGTGGCGATGGCGCCGGACGGCGAACCGCTGGCGCTGCGGCTGGATTGGGCCGATGTGGTGCGCGACGGCGTGGTGTGGGATTTCTTCGGCGCGGTGAGCATCGTCCGCCGCCAGCTGGACGCACTGGAGCAAGCGCTGGGGCATCGCTTCGCCGCCGCCGCCACCTCCTATCCGCCGGGCACCGATCCACGCATCTCGGTCAATGTGCTGGAAGCGGCGGGGCTGGAAGTCAGCGGCGTCATCGACGAACCCTCGGCGGTGGTGGAACTGCTGGGGATCAGCCGCGCCGCCGTGATCGACATCGGCGGCGGCACCACCGGCATCGCCATCGTCGAGAACGGCCGGGTGAGCCATCGCGCCGACGAGGCCACCGGCGGCCATCACGTGTCGCTGGCGCTGGCGGGCCACAGCGGCCTGCCGCTGGCCGAGGCGGAAATCCTGAAACGCGAGCGCGGCGCGGACATCTGGCCGGTGGTGCGGCCGGTGTTCGAGAAGATGTGCGACATCGTGCGCCGCCATCTGGCGCGCCTGCCCGACGGTGATCTCTACCTGTCCGGCGGCTCCTGCTCGCTGCCGGGTGTGCGCGAGCTGTTCCAGCGCGAATTCCCCGCCCACCGCGTTCATCTGCCCGAGCACCCCCTCTACCTGACCCCGCTCGCCATCGCCCACCACGCGCTGGCCGCGCAAGGAGCACACCATGCCAGCCGCTGATCTGGGCCAGGCGCTCTATCACGCCATCGATCTGTTCAACGCCCGCGAGGTGCAAACCTTCGCGGTGCCGCCGGCCACCTTCATCGGCGCCGGCGCCGTCGCCCGGCTGGGCCAAGCCGCGGCCGAGCGCGGCTATCGCCGCGTTTTCATCGCCATCGACGGCTTCCTGCTGGAACAGGGGCTGGCCGACAATCTGTTCCGCTCGCTGCAGCGGCACGGCGTGGCCGCCGAAACCTACCGCTACCCCGGCGGCGAACCGGACAGCGACACGGTGGAAGCCGCCGCGAGTCAGCTGACCGCCGCCGCCTGCGACGCCATCATCGCCTTCGGCGGCGGCTCGGTGCTGGACACCGCCAAGGCCATCGCCGCGCTGGCCGCCCACCCCGGCATGCGGGTGGCCGATCTGGCCGCCGCCGCCGCGCTGCCCAATGGCCGAATGCCGCTGCTGCTGACCCCCACCACCGCCGGCACCGGCTCGGAAGCCACCAACATCACGGTGATCACCGACAGCGCCAGCGGCATCAAACAGGCCATCGCGCAGCCGGCGCTGCTCCCGGACCTGGCGGTGCTGGACGCCTGCCTGACCCTGGCCGTGCCCGCGCCGCTGACCGCGGCCACCGGCATAGACGCATTGACCCACGCCATCGAAGCCTATCTGGCGCGCGGGGCCAACCCGCTGACCCAGGCGCTGGCGCACCGCGCCATCACCCTGATAGGCCGCGCGCTGCCCATCGCCGTTGGTCAGGGACACCAGCTGGCCGCTCGCCAGGACATGATGCTGGGTTCCTATCTCGCCGGCATGGCGTTTTCCAACGCCGGCCTGGGACTGGTGCACGCGATGGCTCACCAGATAGGCGCGCGTTACCACATTCCGCACGGCGTCGCCAACGCGGTGCTGTTGCCCTCGGTGCTGCGCTTCAACCGCCTGGTGTGCGCGCCCCGCTATCGCGAACTGGCTCACGCGCTCTGCGGCGAAACGCTGGACGCCGACGGACTGATCGCGGCGATGGCGCGGCTGATCGTCGACATCGGCCTGCCCGGCAGCCTGCGGTTGCCGGGCGTCGAACCCGAACACTTCGCCGCGCTGGCCGACGCCGCGCTCGACGACGCCTGCCTGGCCGGCAATCCGCGCGATGCCAGCCGCGAGCAAATCATCGACATCTACCGCCACGCCTGGCAGCGCCAGGCGCCGGCCTGCTGAATTCGCAATCGGGCACCGCCCACCGTCACAGGAGCAAGAGCAATGGGTATCAATGAAATCATCATGTGGATCATGATGACCTTCATGGTCGTCGCGGCGCTGGACAGAATGCTGGCGCAATTCGGCGGTTCGGAGGCCGTGCTGGCCAAAGTGGGACTGAGCCGCGTCGGCCGTCAGATCGAGGGCTCCGGCGCCCAGTTCGAAGAAGGCTTTCTGGCCATGGGCGCGCTGGGCCTCGCCATGGTCGGCGTGATCGCGCTGGCGCCGGTGCTGGCGCACTGGCTGGGGCCGGTGGTGATTCCGCTCTACGAAGCGGTGGGCGCCAACCCGGCGATGTTCGCCACCACCTTGCTGGCCAACGATATGGGCGGCTTCTTCCTCGCCAAGCAGCTCTCCGGCGGCGACACCGCCGCCTGGCTGTACGCCGGCCTGATCCTAGGCGCGATGATGGGGCCCACCATCGTGTTCAACATCCCGGTGGCGCTGGGCATCATCGCCAAGGAAGACCGCCGCTTCCTGGCGCTGGGGGTGATGGCCGGCATGGTCACCATCCCGCTGGGCTGCATCGCCGGCGGCGCGGTGGCCATGGTCAGCGGTGTCACCGTGGACGGCCAGCCGGTGGACTTCAGCCTGAGCATGATTCTGATCAATATGATTCCGGTGATCGCCGTGGCGGTGCTGCTGGCCATCGGCCTCAAGCTGTGCCCGGAAAAAATGATTTCCGGCTTCCAGATCTTCGCCAAATGCCTGGTGGTCCTGATCACCGCCGGCCTGGCGCTGGCCGTGCTGCAAGCCACGCTGGGCCTCAGCCTGGTGCCGGGCATGGACCCCATCTTCATGGTCAAGGGCGACGCGCCGGGCGCAACGATGCGCGCCATCGAGGTGATAGGCTTCATCGCCTGCGTGCTGCTGGGCGCCTATCCGATGGTGTTCATGCTGACGCGCTGGTTTGAACGGCCGCTGATGAAGGTGGGCGGGCTGCTGGGCATGAACAACAGCGCCGCCGCCGGCATGGTGGCCACGCTGGCCAACTCCATCCCCATGTTCGGCCTGATGAGCAAGATGGATGATCGCGGCAAGGTGATCAACGTGGCCTTCGCCGTATCCGCCGCCTTCACCTTCGGCGACCACCTCGGCTTTACCGCCGCCAACGTCTCCAGCATGATTTTCCCGATGATAGTCGGCAAGCTGGTGGGCGGCTTCAGCGCGGTGCTGCTGGCGATGAAACTGGCGCCCAAGCCGGCCGACGACCGCCTCCGCGCCGCGCTGTCGGCGCAGCAAGGCTGAGGCCAGCGATGAACCGCCGCCAGATACACAGCGTGGGCATCGACATCGGCACCACCACCACCCAGGTGATCTTCTCGCTGCTGGAACTGGTCAACCGCGCCGGGGTGTCGCAAGTGCCGCGCTACGAATTCTCGCGCCGCGACATCGTCTACCAGAGCCCGGTGGCCTTCACGCCGCTGGATGAGGACGGCCGCGTGCGCGAAGACGAACTGATGACCTTCATCCGCGCGCAATACCAGGCCGCCGGCCTCGCTCCCGGCGAGGTGGAGTCCGGAGCCATCATCATCACCGGCGAAACCTCCAAGGCGCGCAACGCCCGCGACACGGTGCTGAGCCTGTCCGAAACCCTGGGCGACTTCGTGGTGGCCGCCGCCGGCCCGCATCTGGAGTCGGCCATCGCCGGCTACGGCTCGGGCGCGGCCGAGCTGTCCGAACGTGAAACCAGCCGTGTCGCCAATATCGACATCGGCGGCGGCACCGCCAACTACGCGGTGTTCGAAGCCGGCCGCTTGCTGGACAGCGCCTGCCTGAACGTGGGCGGCCGCTTGCTGGAGGCCGACGCCGGCGGCGCCACCCGCCGCCTGCACGCTCCGGCCCGCGCCATCTGCGCCGAACTGTTCGGCGCCGGCTTCGACGCCGCCGCGCTGGGCCCCGCCGAGCACGCGCGCGTGGCCGAACGCATGGCCGAGCTGCTGTGGGAGGTGCTGCTGGGCCGGCCTTCGACGCTGGCGCGCCAATTATTGATGACCGACGCGCTGCAGGCCGGCCGCCCGTTCGACGCGGTGTTGCTGTCCGGCGGCGTCGGCGAGTGCTACCGCCACCCGCCGGCCGACCCCTACGCCTTCGGCGACATCGGCCCCCTGCTGGCGCGCGCCATCGCCGCCCATCCCGGCCTCGGCGCCCAGCCGCTGCGCGCCGCGACGCAAACCGTGCGCGCCACCGTGATAGGCGCCGGCGCGTACACGCTGTCGCTGTCCGGCAGCACCATCTGGCTGCGCGGCCTGCGTCTGCCGCTGCGCAATATCCCGGTGGCCCATCCCGATCTCAATTGGGCCGATTTCAGGCCCGGCGGCCTGACGGACAGCCTGGAGCGGGCTGTGCGGCGGCTGGACCTGGACCCGGCGCAAGACCTCTACGCGCTGGCTTTGCCGGCCGACCTGCCCATCGCCTACCGAGCGATAGACGCCTGCGCCGGCGAGCTGGCCGAATTCTCGCGCCGTTTTCCGCAACAACGCCCCCTGCTGGCCTTGTCCTGCAGCGATCTGGGCAAGGCGCTGGGCATGCTGCTGCAACCGGCGTTGACCGGCCGCGAGCTGGCGGTCATCGACGAAGTGGCCACACGCGCCGGCGACTACATCGACATCGGCGCGCCGCTGTTCGGCGGCGACATCGTGCCCGTCACCGTCAAATCGCTGGCCTTTCCAACATCCAAAGAGGTTTGATCATGAAACTGAAGACGCATTTATTCGGCAAGACCTATCAGTTCCGCGACGTCAAGGAGGTGTTGGCCAAGGCCAACGAGCCGCGCTCCGGCGACATGCTGGCCGGCGTGGCCGCGCAAAGCGCGCAGGAACGCGTGGCCGCCAAGCAGGTGCTGTCCGAGCTGACCCTGGCCGACCTGCGCGAAAACCCGGTCATTCCCTACGAGGAGGACTGCGTCACTCGGGTGATCCAGGACGACCTCAACGAGGCCGCCTACGCCCGCATCCGCAACTGGAGCGTGGGCGAGCTGCGCGAGGCGGTGTTGGGCGACGACGTCGACGCCGAGGCGCTGGACTTCCTGCGCAAGGGCATGACCTCGGAAATGGTGGCGGCGGTGGCCAAGCTCTGCTCCAACGCCGACCTGATCTACGGCGCCAAGAAAATGCCGGTGATCAAGCGCGCCAACACCACCATAGGCCTGCCCGGCCGCTTCAGCGCGCGCTTGCAGCCCAACGACACCCGCGACGACGTGAAAAGCATCGCCGCGCAGATGTTCGAAGGGCTGTCCTTCGGCATGGGCGACGCGGTGATAGGCGTCAACCCGGTGACCGACAACGTGGAAAACGTGCGCCGCGTTCTGGACACCATCTACGATGCCATCGACAAATACCGGATTCCCACCCAGGGCTGCGTGCTGGCGCACATCTCCACCCAGATCGAGGCTATCCGCCAGGGCGCGCCCGGCGGACTGATCTTCCAAAGCATCTGCGGCAGCGAAAAGGGGCTGAAGGAGTTCGGCGTGACGCTGGAGCTGCTGGATGAGGCCCGCGAGGTGGGACGCCAACACAACCGCATCGCCGGCGACAATTATCTGTACTTTGAAACCGGCCAGGGCTCGGCGCTGTCCGCCGGCGCGCACAACGGCGCGGACCAGGTGACGATGGAAGCGCGCAACTACGGGCTTGCCCGCCACTACGACCCCTTCATCGTCAACACCGTGGTCGGCTTCATCGGCCCGGAATACCTGTACAACGACCGCCAGATCATCCGAGCCGGTCTGGAAGACCACTTCATGGGCAAGCTCTCCGGCATCTCGATGGGCTGCGACTGCTGCTACACCAACCACGCCGACGCCAACCAGAACTCCAACGAAAACCTGGCCATTCTGCTGGCCACGGCGGGCTGCAACTTCATCATCGCCATGCCGCTGGGCGACGACATCATGCTGAATTACCAGACCACGGCCTTCCACGATACCGCCACCATCCGCCAATTGCTGGGCCTGCGCCCGGCGCCGGAATTCGAGGCCTGGCTGGAAACCATGGGGCTGATGGAAAACGGCAGGCTGACGCGCCGCGCTGGCGATGCGTCCTTCTTCTTCTGACTTGGAGCCCATAACCATGGACAAGCAGCAAATCGACGAAATCGTACGCGCGGTGATGACCCAACTGGCGCAACCCGCGCCCGCCGTCGCCAGCGTCGTAGAACCCGCCCCGGCCAACAGCGAGGAAAGCCTGCCCGATCTGGGCGGCGAAGACTTCCGGCTATGGATGGGCGTGGCGGCGCCCCAACGCGCCGAAGTGCTGGCCGAATTCCGCGCCAACACCGCCGCCCGCGTCTGCACCGGCCGCGCCGGCCCGCGCCCGCGCACCACCGCGCTGCTGCGCTTCCTGGCCGATCACTCGCGCTCCAAGGACACCGTGCTCAAAGAGGTGCCGCAGCAATGGGTGCAGGAAAAAGGCCTGCTGGAGCTGCAAAGCGAGATCGACAACAAAGACCAGTATCTGACCCGCCCCGACATGGGCCGCCGCCTGAACGAAACCTCGCTGCAACTGCTGAAAACGCGCTGCAAGCAACGGCCGCAAGTGCAGGTGGTGGTGTCCGACGGCCTGTCCACCGACGCCGTCACCGCCAACTTCGACGAAATCCTGCCGCCCTTGCTCAAGGGGCTGGAAAGCGCCGGCCTCGATGTCGGCACGCCCTTCTTCGTCCGCTACGGCCGGGTCAAGGTGGAAGACCAGGTGGGCGAAACGCTGGGCGCGCAGGTGGTGATCCTGCTGGTGGGCGAGCGCCCGGGCCTTGGGCAATCGGAAAGCCTGTCCTGCTACATGGTGTACGCGCCCACCGCCGCCACGGTGGAAGCCGACCGTACCTGCCTTTCCAACATCCACCGCGGCGGCACGCCGCCGGTGGAAGCCGCCGCCGTCATCGTAGACCTCGCCAAACGCATGCTGGAGAAGAAGGCTTCCGGCATGGCGCTGAACCGTTAAAGGAGACCGTCATGGCAGTTCTGGACCTGATCAAACCCAGCGTGAAGGCCGTACGCCTGATCGCCTCTGCCCAAGCCGACTTCAAGGCCGCGCTCAAGCTGCCCCCCCACATCAACAGCCTGGGTCTTCTCACCGCCGACTCGGACGACGTCGCCTACATCGCCGCCGACGAAGCCACCAAGCAGGCGCAGGTGGAAGTGGTGTTCGGCCGCTCGCTGTACGCCGGCGCGGCCCACAGCTCCTCGCCCACCGCTGGCGAAGTGCTGATCATCCTTGGCGGCGGCTCGCCGGCCGAGGTGCGCGCCGGACTGGATTCGATGATGGCCACCATCGCGGACGGGCCCGCCTTCCGCTGGGCCAACGAGGCCGAGGACTGCGCCTTTCTCGCTCACGTGGTCTCGCGCAGCGGCTCCTACCTGTCCGCGCAAACCGGCGTGCGGCAGGGCGAGCCGCTGGCCTATCTGATCGCGCCGCCGCTGGAAGCCACCTTCGGCATCGACGCCGCGCTCAAGGCCGCCGACGTGCAATTGGCCAGCTATGTGCCGCCGCCGTCGGAAACCAACTACTCCGGCGCCTTCCTCACCGGCAGCCAGGCCGCCTGCAGCGCCGCCTGCCAGGCCTTCACCCAGGCGGTGCTGGACGTGGGCCGCCAGCCCATCACCCTGATGTAAGCGGAGGCCGCAGATGATCAATGCCTTGGGCTTGCTGGAAGTCAGAGGGCTGGCCACCGCCATCGAGGCGGCGGACGCCATGCTCAAGTCCGCGAATGTTCGCCTGTTGCGGCAATGGCGCACCGACCCCGGCATGATCTCGCTGGTGGTGGAGGGCGACCTCGCCGCCTGCCGCGCGGCGCTGGACGCCGGCGTCGCCGCGGCGCGGCGCTTGGGCGAAGTGATTAGCCGCTGCGAGATAGGCCGACCTGATCCCGACACCGAAATACTGGTAGACGCGATGCTGCGGCCGCCGGAGACCGTGGCCGCGCCGGCCGCCGCCTTGGACGAGGCGGCGGTGCTGGCCCGCATCGCCGCGGAGCCAGGCGGCATGAGCCTGGTCGACCTGCAAACCGCCTTCCCCTTCGTCGGCCTGAATCGCGGCTGGCTGCAGGCGCAATGCCGCGCCGGAACGCTGCTGCGCCGTCGCGGCCGTTATTTCCGCGCCGGGAGCCAGCCATGATCAGCGCCGAACTCATCCGCCAGCGGGTGGCCGCCGCCGGCGTTGTCGGCGCCGGCGGCGCGGGCTTTCCCGTCGCGGTCAAACTGGCGGCGCGAGCCGACACCTATCTCGTCAACGGCGCCGAGTGCGAACCTCTGCTCAAGGTGGATCAGCAACTGGCGGCGCGCGAGGCGGCGGCGCTGCTGCGCGGTCTGCGCCACGGCATGACCGCCACCGGCGCGACCCAGGGCGTGATCGCGCTCAAGGCCAAGTACCGCGAGGCCATTGCCGCGCTGACGCCGCTGTTGCCCGCCGACGTCCGCCTGCACATTCTGGAAGACATCTATCCGGCCGGCGACGAAGTGATCACCATTTGGCTCGCCACCGGGCGGCGCGTGCCGCCGGCCGGCTTGCCGCTGGACGTGGGCGTGGTGGTCAGCAATGTGCAGACCCTGCTCAATGTGGCCGCGGCGGTGGACCAGGAGCGGCCGGTCACGCGCCGCACCCTGACCGTCAACGGCCTGGTCAAACAACCGCTGACGCTGACCCTGCCGCTGGGCACGCCCTTGCGCGAAGCGCTGGCGCTGGCCGGCGGGCCCAGCCGCGACGATGTCGCCTTCATCGACGGCGGGCCGATGATGGGCAGGCTGCTGCCCTCGCTGGACCTGCCGGTGACCAAGACCACCGGCGGCCTGCTGGCCTTGCCGCACGACCATCTGCTGATCCGCCGCCGCCAGCGCGGCGACGCGGCGCAGCTGGCGATGGCGCGCACGGTGTGCGAGCAGTGCTGCCTGTGCACCGAGCTGTGCCCGCGCCACCTGATCGGCCACGAACTGCCGCCGCACCTGATCGTGCGCGCGGTCAACTACCGCCATGCCGGCCCCAGCCCGGACACCGTGCTGGCGGCTCTGACCTGCTCGGAATGCGGCGTCTGCGAAGCCTACGCCTGCCCGGTGGAGATCTCGCCGCTGCGCGTCAACCTCCTGCTCAAGGCCGAACTGCGCGCCCAGGGGCTTCGCTACCAGGGCGCGCTGAGGCCCGCCGATCCGATGGCGCGCCATCGTCTGGTGCCGGTGTCCCGCCTGATCACCCGTCTCGACCTGGATTTGCTCAACCACAAGGCGCCGTTTCAGGCTATGGCGTACCGTCCCGAGAAAGTGGTGCTGCCGCTGCGCCAGCACATCGGCGCGGCCGCGCAGCCCTGCGTCGCGACGGGAGAGCGGGTACGCGAAGGGCAGTTGATCGCCGCCATGCCCCAGGGCGCGCTGGGCGCGGCCTTGCATGCCAGCGTGGACGGCGTCGTCGTCGCGCTGGACGCGGAAACCATCGTCATCCAAACCTCGGAGCCCACATGCCTCACGCCATCGCCCTGATAGAACTGAGCAGCATCGCCCGGGGCATTGAAACCGCCGACGCGATGCTCAAATCCGCCCATGTGGAGCTGCTGGCGGCCAAGACCATCTGCCCCGGCAAATTCATCGTGCTGGTGGGCGGCGACGCCGCCTCGGTCGAACAGGCCGCGGCGCAGGGCCGGCAGGCCGCCGGCCACCTGCTGGTCGATCACTTCTCCATCGCCAGGCTGCATCCGGACGTGCTGCCCGCCATCAGCGGCGTGACCCGGCTGGAACACGCGGCGGCCGTGGGAGTGGTGGAAAGCTATAGCGTCGCCGCCTGCATCGCGGCGGCGGACCTGGCCGCCAAAACCGCGGAAGTGACGCTGATCCGCATTCATCTGGCCTTCGGCATCGGCGGCAAATGCTATTTCGTCCTCAGCGGCGATGTGGCCGCCGTGGCTAGCGCCATCGACGTCGCCGCGCGCAGCGCCGGCGAGAAAGGATTGCTGGTGCAGCAAACCGTCATTCCCCGCCCCGCCCCCGCGCTATTGGCCAGCTTGCTGTAGGCGGCACGGGAGAGACCGCCGCCAGCCACCGTATACGAAAGGGAAACACCATGTCAGACCCCAGTCCAGGATCAGGCCCCTTGCACCAGCTGCGCGCGACCAGCCCTCCGCCCCGGGAGCCGCTGGCGCCGCTAGGCGCCGAGGTCGGCGTCAAGCACCGCGAAACCAACAACAGTTTTGAACAGGCATGCGCGATCACGGCCTGGCAGCAACTTTACGATCAGTTGTTGCCCGGCCTTTTCTTCGGCCATGTGAAAGAGTTGTGGCTGGATCAGCTGCAATGCTTCGAAGAGTTCACCAGCCGTTCGCTGCGCCAGTCCTGCGTAGTCTGGCCGGACGCCTACTGGTTCGGCCTGCCCTGCCCCGACCAGCCCGGCGCGGCCCGCGACGGCGGGCAGATGGGCAATGGCGCCATCGCCATCAGCACCGGCGGCGAGGACTTCGAACTGACCACGCCGGATAATTTTCGCATCATGGGACTGGTGGTGCCGCAAGCGGAACTGGATGAGCACGCCAGGCTGACCCTGGACGGCGGACTGCCCTTGTCTCTGAAAGACCAGCCGCTGCTGCAGCTGGACCCGGAGCGCAAGCGCGACTTCATCTTGCGCCAGCGCCAGCTGTTGATCGAGGCCGAACGCAGCCGCCTGGGGCCGGCCGACATCACCGCCTACCGCTTCATGCGTCACGAATTGCTGGATGGATTGACCGAACTGCTGGCCAGCGCCTTGCCGGCGCCCACGCAGCAACGCAGCCTGCGCAGTCACTGGCGGCTGGTGCGCAAGGCGCGCGACTTCGTGATGAGCCAACCGGACGAGGCGCTGGTGGTGGCCGACCTGTGCCAACACCTCAACCTCAGCCGGCGCACCTTGCAGAACATTTTTCAGAACACGCTGGGGCTGTGTCCGCTGACCTATCTCAAGAGCATCCGACTGAACGCGGTGCAACGCGAACTGCTCAGCCCTGACTCTCGCCACCACACTGTGCAAGATATCGCCGCGGCCTGGGGTTTCTGGCATATGAGCCAGTTCGCCACCGACTACAAACGCTTATTTGGAGAAAGGCCGTCCGCCACGCTGCTACGGCGCGCCGTCGGCCCTGACTGAGCGGCGCGGCTCAGCTCTTTTTCTGCGGCCGTTTCCAGCCCGGCACCGTGACCTGGCGCGCGCGCGCCACCGTCAGCTCTCCGGCCGGCGCGGTCCGGCTGATCACCGAGCCGGCGCCTATGGTGCTGTAGGGCTCCAGCGTCACCGGCGCCACCATCAGGGTGCCGGAACCAACGAAAACGTTGTCGCCGATCACGGTCTTGAACTTGTTGATCCCATCGTAGTTGCAGGTCACCGAGCCGGCGCCCACATTCACCTTGCTGCCAATCTCGGCATCGCCGATATAGCTCAGGTGATTGACCTTGGAGCCTTCGCCGATAGCGCTCTTCTTCACTTCGACGAAGTTGCCGATATGCACGTGGCCGGCCAGTTGGGCGCCGGGGCGCAGCCGGGCGTAAGGCCCAATCCGACATCCCTCGCCCACCACCGCGTCTTCCAGATGCGAGAACGGCGCGATCTTGGTGCCGGCGGCCACCTTGACGTTCTTCAACACACAATGCGCGCCGATCTCCACCTGCTCACCCAGCTCCACCGTGCCTTCGAACACGCAGCCCACGTCTATGCTCACGTCCATGCCATGGGTAAGTTCGCCGCGGATGTCGATGCGCGCCGGGTCCGCCAGCGTGACGCCGGCCTCCAGCAAAGCGTGCGCCTGGTTGCGCTGCAGGATGCGCTCCAGCTCGGCCAGCTGCACCTTGTTGTTGACGCCGGCCGCTTCCCAGCTGGCGTCCACGCTGGCGCTGTCCACGCTCACGCCGTCCGCCACCGCCAGGGCCAGCACATCGGTCAGATAGTATTCGCCCTGGGCATTGCCGTTGTTGAGCGCGGCGAGCCAGCCGGCCAACCGCGCATTGGGCAGGGCCACCATGCCGGTGTTGATTTCACGGATAGCCAATTGCTCCGGCGTGCAGTCCTTGTGCTCGACGATGGCCTGCAGCTTGCCGTTCGCGCCGCGCACCATGCGGCCGTAGCCGCTGGCGTCGTCCAGCACGTCGGTCAACACCGCCATGCCCGCGCCGGCGGCGTCGGACAAGCGGCGCAGCGTGTTCGCCTTGGTCAGCGGCACGTCGCCGTACAGCACCATGGTCTTGCCGTCCGCCGGCAGATGCGGCAGGGCCATCTTCAGCGCGTGGCCGGTGCCCAGTTGTTCGGCCTGCTCCGCCCAGATCAGGTCCGCGTCCGGAATCGCCGCCCGCACCTGTTCGCCGCCGTGGCCGTACACCACGATCAAGCGCGCCGGCTTCAGCGCGCGCGCGGTGCGGATCACCCGCGCCAGCATCGGTTCGCCGCCTATGGGGTGCAATACTTTGGGTTTGGAGGAGTACATGCGCTTGCCTTTGCCGGCAGCGAGAATGACGATGCTGAGACTATCCATGGTTTTTCACAAGTCGAAAACGGAAAAAGGCTGCCACTTGCGTGGCAGCCTACTATACACGATTACATCTCTTATCAGTGGGCGCGCTTCTTGAGGAAATCCAGCGCCTTCAACTCCGCGATGGCCACTGCCAGAGCAGCGTGCGCCTTCGCGGTGGAGAGGTCGTCGGTGGCGCGCTTGAGGGAATCCTCCGCAGCGCGTTTTGCCTCATTGGCGCGGGCCTCGTCGAGATCCTCGCCGCGAATCGCCGTATCCGCCAGCACGGTGATCAGGCTGGGCTGCACTTCCATCATGCCGCCAGACACTGCCACCAGAACTTCTTCGCTGCTGCCCGGCACTTTCAGACGCAGCACGCCGGGCTTGATACGGGTCAGGAGCGGCACGTGTTGGGGATACACACCGATCTCGCCTTCGGTAGCCGGCGCAACCACAAATTCAGCTTCGCCGGAGAAGATCATTTGCTCGGTGCTGACCACTTCCACACGCATCTTGGACATCAGCCCTCTCCTTAGTTAAGAGTCTTGGCTTTCTCGGCAGCTTCTTCGATCGAACCCACCATATAGAACGCCTGTTCCGGCAGATGGTCGTACTCGCCAGCGAGAATGGCCTTGAAACCCTTGATGGTTTCGCGCAGCGGCACGTATTTGCCCGGCGAACCGGTAAATACTTCAGCCACATGGAACGGCTGGGACAGGAAGCGCTGGATCTTGCGGGCGCGAGCCACGACCAGTTTGTCTTCCTCGGACAATTCGTCCATACCCAGAATCGCGATGATGTCGCGCAGTTCCTTGTAACGCTGCAGGGTGGACTGCACGCCACGGGCTACCGTGTAGTGCTCGTCGCCCACCACCAGCGGATCCAACTGACGCGAGGTGGAGTCGAGCGGATCCACCGCCGGGTAGATACCCAGCGAAGCGATGTCGCGCGACAGAACCACGGTAGCGTCCAAGTGGGCGAAGGTGGTCGCCGGGGACGGGTCGGTCAAGTCATCCGCAGGCACGTATACGGCCTGGATGGAGGTGATCGAGCCATCGCGGGTCGAGGTAATGCGCTCTTGCAGGCGGCCCATTTCTTCCGCCAACGTCGGCTGATAGCCCACGGCGGAAGGCATACGGCCCAGCAGAGCGGATACTTCGGTACCGGCCAGGGTGTAACGGTAGATGTTGTCCACGAAGAACAGCACGTCGCGGCCTTTGCCGCTTTCGTCTTTCTCGTCGCGGAAGTGCTCGGCCATGGTCAGACCGGTCAGGGCCACGCGCAGACGGTTGCCCGGCGGCTCGTTCATCTGGCCGTACACCATCGCCACTTTGTCCAGTACGTTGGAGTCCTTCATCTCGTGATAGAAGTCGTTACCTTCACGAGTGCGCTCGCCAACGCCGGCAAACACGGACAAACCGGAGTGTGCCTTGGCGATGTTGTTGATCAGTTCCATCATGTTGACGGTCTTGCCCACGCCGGCGCCGCCGAACAGGCCCACTTTGCCGCCCTTGGCGAACGGGCACAGCAGGTCGATCACCTTGATGCCGGTTTCCAGCAGGTCGGTGGCGGGGGAGAGCTCGTCAAACTTCGGAGCGGGCTGGTGGATGGCGCGGCGAACATCGGTCGCTACCGCGCCGGCTTCGTCCACCGGGTTGCCCAAGACATCCATGATGCGGCCCAGGGTGGCGCTGCCCACCGGCACCGAGATCGGTGCGCCGGTGTTGACTACGCTCATGCCACGCTTCAGGCCGTCAGAGCTACCCATGGCGATGGTGCGCGCCACGCCGTCGCCCAGCTGCTGCTGGACTTCGAGCGTCAGGTCGGCATCAACCAGCTTCAGGGCATCATAAACCTTTGGCATGGCGTCGCGCGGGAATTCCACGTCGATCACCGCGCCAATGATTTGTACGATTTTACCTTGGCTCATTATCGGTTCCTAAACATTAAACTTTTTCAGTCTGCGACGGCTTACACCGCTGCGGCGCCTGCCACGATTTCAGACAACTCGGTAGTGATCGCAGCCTGACGAGCCTTGTTGTACACCAGGCGCAGTTGCTTGATCGTGTTACCGGCGTTGTCCGTGGCGGATTTCATCGCCACCATGCGGGCAGCTTGCTCGGAGGCCATGTTCTCGGCCATCGCCTCGAACACCACGGACTCGATATAGCGTTTGACCAGAAACTCCATCACGGCAAGCGCGCTCGGCTCGTACAGGTAATCCCACGAGTGCGAGTGCTCCACCACCATGTGTTCCGAAGTCAGCGGCAGCAGCTGTTCAGTCGCCGGCTCCTGCTTCATCGTATTGATGAAACGGGAGTAAACGATGTAGAGCGCGTCCAGTTCGCCTTCGGCGTACTGCTTGAACAGCACCGTAAGCGGGCCAATCAGTTTTTCCATCTTCGGCACATCGCCGAGCTGGGTTGCGCTGGCCACGACGTTGAGGCGCGCGCGCTGGCATGCCGCCAGGCCTTTCTGGCCCAGGCAGCAGACATCGACTTCGATGCCCTGATCCTGCAGACCCTTGACTTGGGCGAAGAAGCGCTTGAGCGTATTCACGTTCAAGCCGCCGCACAGGCCCTTGTCGGAGGTCATCAGGATGATGCCGGCGCGTTTGACTACGTCGCGGCTTTGCAACAGCGGGTGCTCAAGATCCGTGTTCGCCTGAGCAAGGTGCGCCATGACTGTGCGCACCTTCTCGGCGTAAGGACGGGCAGCGCGCATACGCTCTTGCGTTTTGCGCATCTTGGAGGTCGCCACCATTTGCATTGCGCGAGTGATCTTCTGCGTGTTTTGCACGCTTCGGATCTTGGTGAGAATCTCTTTGCCGACTGCCATATCCTGAACCTTTCCTAGTAACTGTTTGCGTTAACCGAAAAGACTCAGTTGTAGCTGAAGCCAGCCTTGAACGATTCCATCGCCTTGGCCAGGATTTTCTCGTTGTCGCCGGACAAGTCGCCGGAAGCGTTCACCGCGGCCAACACATCGTGATGGTTCGCGCGCACATAGGCGAGGAACGCCGCTTCGAAAGCCAGGGCCTTCTTCACCGGAACGTCTTCGTAGCTGCCCTTGTTCACCGCCCACAGGGTCAACGCCATTTCGGCGGTGGCCAGCGGCAGGAACTGCTTCTGCTTCATCAGCTCGGTAACCACTTCGCCGTGTTGCAGTTGCTTGCGGGTAGCCTCGTCCAGGTCGGAAGCGAACTGCGAGAACGCAGCCAGTTCACGATACTGGGCCAGGGCCAGACGGATACCGCCGCCCAGCTTCTTGATCACCTTGGTCTGCGCGGCGCCGCCAACGCGGGATACCGAAATACCGGCGTTGATGGCCGGGCGGATGCCTGCGTTGAAGAGGTCGGTTTCCAGGAAGATCTGACCGTCGGTGATCGAGATCACGTTGGTCGGCACGAAGGCGGAAACGTCGCCGGCCTGGGTTTCGATGATGGGCAGCGCTGTCAGGGAACCAGTCTTGCCTTTCACTTCGCCATTGGTCAGCTTGGCCACTTCGTCTTCATTGATGCGGGAAGCGCGTTCCAGCAGACGGGAGTGCAGATAGAACACGTCGCCGGGGTAGGCTTCGCGGCCCGGCGGACGGCGCAGCAGCAGCGAAATCTGACGGTAGGCGACAGCCTGTTTGGACAGGTCGTCGTATACGATCAGCGCGTCTTCGCCGATGTCGCGGAAGTATTCGCCCATCGCGCAACCGGAGTACGGGGCGATGAACTGCAGCGCGGCGGCTTCGGAAGCGGTCGCGGCCACCACGATGGTGTGACCCAGCGCGCCATGCTCTTCCAGCTTGCGCACCACGTTGGCGATGGAGGAGGCCTTTTGGCCGATCGCCACGTAGATGCACACCACGCCGGTGTCTTTTTGGTTGATGATCGCATCCAGCGCCACCGCGGTCTTGCCGGTCTGACGGTCGCCGATGATCAGCTCGCGCTGACCACGGCCAACCGGAACCATCGAGTCGATGGCTTTCAGGCCGGTTTGCATCGGCTGGGATACCGATTGACGCGCAATCACGCCCGGCGCGATCTTTTCGATCGGGCTGGACAGCTTGGCGTTAACCGGGCCCTTGCCGTCGATAGGCTGACCCAGGGCGTTGACCACGCGGCCAATCAGTTCCGGACCCACCGGAACTTCCAGAATGCGACCGGTACAAGTGACTTCGTCGCCTTCCGAGATGTGCTCGTACTCGCCCAGAACCACGGCGCCGACAGAGTCGCGCTCCAGGTTCATCGCGAGGCCGAAGGTGTTGCCCGGGAATTCGAGCATTTCACCCTGCATCACGTCTGCCAGGCCATGGATACGAACGATGCCGTCGGTCACGGAAATCACGGTACCTTTGGTACGGGTTTCTGCGCCTTCGGCCAGGTTCTGAATCTTCGCCTTGATCAGATCGCTGATTTCAGAGGGGTTCAACTGCATGATCTCTCCTAATTCTTGAGGCTTACTGCCATGGCTTGCAGTTTGCCGCGCACGGAAGCGTCGATGACATCGTCGCCCACCAACACACGAACCCCGCCGATCAGGTCAGGGTTGTCACGCACATCAATCCGTACGGATTTGCCGTACTTCTTGGAAAGCGTGTCGGTCAGTTCGGCTTGCTGTGCATCGTTCATTGCAAACGCCGTTTCCACCACGGCGTCCACTACGCCTTCCGCTTGCGCCTTGAACACTTCAAACTGCTCGGCGATTTGCGGCAGCAGCGTCAGACGGCTGTTCTCGATCAGCACGGCCAGAAGACGTTTGACGTCCTCGTTGCCGCGCGTGCCCAGAACGTCCAGCATCAGCGCCTCAAGCTCTTGTGCGGTATGTTTCGGATTGGTGATGACGGCTTCCAGATCCGGGTTCTTCACCATGGCAGCCAGCCACGACAGCGATTCCGACCATTGCTGGGTGGCTTGCTGCTCGGTGGCGAGGCTGTATACCGCTTCGGCATAGGGCCTAGCTACGGTAATGAGTTCTGCCATGAGTTAATTAAAACTCCGCTTTGATGGAGGCAAGCAGATCAGCGTGCTTGGCCGAGTCGATCTCTTTGCGCAGGATCTTCTCTGCACCCGCAACCGCCAGGTCGGCCACTTGCGCGCGCAGGGTTTCCTTGGCGCGCAGGACTTCCTGATCGATCTCAGACTTGGCGTCGGCCACAATGCGCGCGCCTTCAACGCGAGCAACATCCTTGGCCTCGTCCACGATCTGGCTGGCGCGCTTTTCAGCGGCCATCACGATTTCGGTCGCTTGCTGTTTAGCCTTGCGGAGTTCGTCCGCAACGCGCTTCTCAGCGGCTTCCAGATCTTGCTTGCCACGCTCGCCGGCGGCCAGGCCGTCTGCGATGCGCTTGGCGCGCTCATCCATCATGTTGGTAAGCGGAGGCCAAACAAACTTCATGGTGAACCATACCAGGATGGCGAACGTGATCGCCTGACCCAGTAGTGTTACGTTAAATTCCACGCTTGTTTTCCTCCAGTAGTATTACTGCAACAACCAATTCCGCTTAAAAATTAAGCGCCGGCTTTCAGAGCGGCCAGGGCGGCGGACAGGAACGGGTTATTGAAGGTGTACAGCATGGCGATACCAACACCGATCATGGAGATGGCGTCCAGCAGACCGGCCAGAATGAACAGTTTGGTTTGCAGAACCGGAATCATTTCCGGTTGACGGGCGGAGGACTCGAGGAATTTGCCACCCAGGATGGCAAAACCCAGAGCAGTACCGATGGCGCCCAGGCCAATGATCAGGGCAGCGGCCAGTACGGTCATGGACTGGATCTGAGAAACGAGTGCTTCCATTGTGTATCTCCTAAGACTTAATCAAGGATGGTTGGTAAAAAAGCTAAAGAAACAAAGGTAAAACAAAGAAACCGGTATTAGTGCGCTTCCACCGCCAGGCTCAGGTACACGATGGTCAGCATCATGAACACGAAGGCCTGCAGGGTGATGATCAGGATGTGGAAGATCGCCCACGGCGCGCCCAACAGCCACTGCAGGCCCCAAGGCAGCAGCGCGATCAGGATGAAGATCATTTCGCCGGCATACATATTGCCGAACAAACGCAGGGACAGCGAAATCGGCTTGGCCAGGAGTTCCACCATCTGCAGCAGGAAGTTGGCCGGAGCCAGCAGGATCTTGCCCACGGTGCCTTCGGCATGGAAGGGCGCGGTGAACAATTCCTTGGTGTAGCCGCCAACGCCCTTGGCGCTGATGGAGAAGCCGATGATGCAGAACATCACGGACAAGGACATCGCAAAAGTGGCGTTCACGTCGGCGGACGGCACAACGCGGAAATAGACATGATGCGGCTCGGCGCCAAAGAAGGTGTAACCCACCCACTGGGCCAGCGACGGCAGCAGATCCACCGGCAGCAGGTCCATGAAGTTCATCAGGAAGATCCAGCAGAAAATGGTCAGCGCCAGCGGAGCGATCACCTTGCTCTGGCCGTGGAATACGTCGCGCACCTGCTTGTCCACCATCTCGACGATGCTTTCCACAAACAGCTGCAGCCGGCCCGGATTCTCCAGCTTGGCCTTGCGCGCCACAACGGCGAACACGCCGGCGAAGATGAAGGCGAGAACCAGCGAAATGGAGAAGGTATCAAGGTGCAGGCTCCAGAAGCCGGCGGAAGGATCCGAATTCCAGAAGGTGAGGTGGTGCTTGATGTAGTCAGTTGCGTTGCTTGCCATCGCTCATTTTCTCAATTTTTGATTAAAAGCCCGAACCAGTAGCCGGATACGGCGGCAAAAAACCCGCCAAAAAGACCGACTATCGATAAATCCTTGAAAAATACCAAAGTCGCGCCAAATAACAGGATGGTGAGGACGTATTTGACCGCCTCGGCCCTGAAATGCGCTTTCATCAGTTCCGCGGGGGCGACATGGCGCTTGGCGTAGGCGATCCTGGCGTACACCAGGGCCGGCACCAAGGCCGACAATCCGCCAAGCAAGACAGAAACCGGAATGGCCAGGTTTCCTCCCCCTGCAACCACTCCAATCAACAGTGCGACACCCACCAGAGTGCACTGCAGGCGCAGTATACGCTTAACTTCCCGGTTAACCATGTTGACCCAGCAAAAAAACCGCCGAATTATAGGCTTCCTGCTTGATTTGAGTCAACTTGCGTGTCATTGGGATGCTGCAGTGCAACACACTCATTTTCCTGAACTTTTCTGCAGCTTTTCCAGCAAGCCTTCCAGCTCGTCCAGCGTCGCATACTCTATAACCAGCCTGCCATTGCCGCGGTTTGCATGACGAATGCTGACCCGGGCGCCTATGCGTTCCGACACCTGTTCAGCCAGCCTGTCCACATCCGGGTCTGTACGTTTTTGCTGCGGTGCGACTGTGGTTTTTTCCACAGCTTTCTGCTGTACCCTGCGCTCCACCTCGCGCACGGACAGGCCTTTGTCGCCCACCTCTTGCGCCAGGCCCAGCTGCTCCACCACCGGCAACCCCAGCAAAGCGCGAGCATGGCCCATCTCCAGCCGCCCCTGATGCAACAGGGTCTGCACCGGTTCCGGCAGGGCCAGCAGGCGCAATAGATTGCTGACCGCGCTGCGCGATCGGCCCACCGCGTCGGCCGCGGCCTCGTGGGTCAGGCCGAACTCGTCGATCAGGCGCTTGATGCCCTGGGCCTCTTCTATCGGGTCCAATTCCTGACGCTGAATATTCTCGATCAGCGCCATCGCCAGCGCCGCTTCGTCCGGCACGCTCTTGATTACCGCCGGCACTTCGGTCAAACCGGCTTTGCGCGAAGCGCGCCAGCGCCGTTCGCCGGCGATCAATTCGTAATCGCCGAAGCCGACTTCACGCACCACCAGCGGCTGAATCACGCCCTGGGCGCGAATCGACGCGGCCAGTTCGTCCAGCGCGGCTTCGTCCATGAAGCTGCGCGGCTGGTATTTGCCGGGACGGATGCTGTCTATGGGCAGGGAGGTGAGTCTGTCGTCCACTGTCTCGGCAGTGGACAAGAGCGCGTCCAAGCCGCGCCCCAATCCTTTTAATTTGGCCATATTGCTTAGACGGAGGGAGTTGTGGTTGCGGGCTCGAGCCGGTCCGCCAGCTCTTGCGCCAGCGCGAGATAAGCCTGAGCGCCGCGCGAGGCCCGATCGTAGACCAGGCCGGGCAGGCCGTGGCTGGGCGCTTCCGCCAGCCGCACATTGCGCGGAATCACGGTATCGAACACCTTGGCGCCGAAATGGCGGGCTAGTTGCTCGGACACCTGCTGCGACAAATTATTGCGCGCGTCGAACATGGTTCGCAGCAGGCCCATGATCTCGATCTTGGGATTCACCGCCACCCTCACCTTGCGCAAGGTCGCCACCAGATCGGACAAACCTTCCAGCGCATAGTATTCGCACACCATCGGGATCAGCACGCTGTGCGCCGCCACCAGTCCGTTCAATGTCAGCAGGTTCAGCGAGGGCGGGCAGTCTATTAGCACATAGTCGTACTGCTCCTCCACCGCCTGCAACGCGTTCTTCAGCCGCGCCTCGCGCGCCAGCTCATTGACCAATTCCAGTTCCGCGCCGCCCAGATCGCGGTTGGCGGGCAGCACGTCGTAACCGCCCTCCTTCGCCGGCTGGCGCGCCTCTTCAACCGAGGCCTCGCCTAGCAGTACGTCATAGCCGGACAGTTTCAGGGATTGCTTGGCGATGCCGCTACCCATGGTGGCATTGCCCTGCGGGTCGAGATCGACAATCAGCACGCGCCGGCCCAAGTCGGCCAGGCCCGCCGCCAGATTCACCACAGTCGTGGTCTTGCCGACCCCGCCCTTCTGGTTGGCGACCGCGATCACCCTTGAATTCATTGCGCACCCACCCCTTCCAGGCGCATTCTCACCAGGTGCCGTTCGGCATCCAGGCCCGGCACTGTCACCGGCAATACTTCGGAAACCACCGTACCCTGCGGCAACAAGGCGATTTCCTCGTAAGGATAGACACCCTTCATTGCGACATATTGACCGTGATCCGCCAGCAGATGGCGGGTCAGCTTGACGAACTCGGCCAGCTCGGAAAACGCCCGGCTGGTGATGCGGTCGAACTTCTGCTCCGGCTGGTAAGCCTCCACTCGCTCGGTCATCACCTGCACATTGGGCAGGCCCAGCTCCACCACCACCTGACGCAGAAAGGTGGTTTTCTTATGGTTGGAATCCAACAGCACCACCTGCAAGTCCGGGCGGGCGATCGCCGCCGGAATGCCGGGCATGCCGCCGCCGGAGCCCACATCCAGTAGACGGCTGCCGCCGTCCAGATGCGGCACCAGGCTCAGGCTGTCCAGCAGATGGTAGCTGACCATGCGCTTTTCCTCGCGCACAGCGGTCAGGTTGTAAGTCTGGTTCCACTTGGCCAGCAGCGCCAGATAGCGGTCCAGCAAATCGGTTTGCGCGTCGCTCAGTTCCAGTTTCAGCTGCGACAGGCCTTGTTGTAGTTCTGTGGTATGTGTCATGCGGTTTTCGTTGCGTCGGCAAAGCCGCGTTTCAAGTGGACCATCAAAAGAGCAACCGCCGCCGGGGTGATGCCCTGGATGCGTGAAGCCTGCCCCAGGGTCTCCGGGCGTTGCTGGTTCAGTTTCTGCTGCACTTCCTTGGACAGGCCCTTGACCAGACCATAGTCGATATCGACCGGCAGGCGCACGTCCTCAAGGTTGTCGCGGCGCGCCAGTTCTTCATTCTGGCGGTTGATATAGCCTTGGTATTTGACCTGAATTTCCACCTGCTCGGCAACCGCCTCGTCAGCCACCGCGCCGCCGGCCTCCGGCAAGCTCATCAAATCGGCATAGGCGACGTTGGGGCGTTTCAGCAAATCGTACAGGCTGTACTCGCGCTCAATCGTCTTGCCCAGCAGCGCTTGCAGCGCGGCGGCGTCGCTCAGCCTCGCCGGGTGCAGCCAGGTGGCTTTCAAGCGCGCCTTCTCCGCCTCCACCGCGTCGCGCTTGCGGCAGAAGCTGTCCCATTGGGCGTCGCCGATCAGGCCGTGTTGGCGAGCGATCTCGGTCAGGCGCAGGTCGGCGTTGTCTTCGCGCAACTGCAGGCGGAATTCGGCGCGGCTGGTGAACATGCGGTAGGGCTCGGCCACGCCCTTGGTGATCAGGTCGTCCACCAGCACGCCCAGATAGGCCTCGTCGCGGCGCGGGCACCAGCTAGCCTGGTCCCGGGCGAACAAGGCGGCGTTCATGCCGGCCAGCAGGCCCTGAGCGGCAGCCTCTTCATAGCCGGTGGTGCCGTTGATCTGACCGGCGAAGAACAGGCCCTGGATCGCCTTGGTTTCCAGCGAAGCCTTCAGACCACGCGGATCGAAATAATCGTATTCGATCGCATAGCCAGGCCGCAGGATGTGGGCATTTTCCATGCCGCGGATCGAACGCACCGCCGCCAGCTGGATGTCGAAGGGCAGACTGGTGGAAATCCCGTTGGGATAGAACTCGTGCGTGGTCAGGCCTTCCGGCTCCAGGAAGACCTGGTGGCTGTCCTTGTCCGCGAAGCGGTTGATCTTGTCTTCGATCGACGGGCAGTAGCGCGGGCCAACGCCTTCTATCACGCCGGTGAACATCGGGCTGCGGTCGAAGCCGGAGCGGATGATCTCGTGGGTGCGCTCATTGGTGTGGGTGATCCAGCACGGCAGCTGCTTGGGATGCAGCGCGCGGCTGCCGCGATAGGAGAACACCGGCTCCGGCGTGTCGCCCGGCTGCTCTTCCATCACCGAGAAGTCGACGCTG
The DNA here is from genome assembly GCF_011602385.1 of Chromobacterium fluminis. Lineage (NCBI taxonomy): Bacteria > Pseudomonadati > Pseudomonadota > Betaproteobacteria > Neisseriales > Chromobacteriaceae > Chromobacterium > Chromobacterium fluminis. The sequence goes on from NZ_JAAOMA010000001.1 coordinate 84,496, forward strand.
CGGCCGTCGATGCGCGGCGGCGTGCCGGTTTTCAGCCGTCCCACCGGCAGGTTCAGTTCGCGCAAGCGCGCGCCCAGCGTGGACGCGGCCTGATCGCCGGCGCGGCCGCCGGTGTAGTTTTCCATGCCCACATGGATCTTGCCGGACAGGAAGGTGCCGGCGGTCAACACCACGGTCTTGGCGCGGAAGGTGATGCCGATGGCGGTAATGGCCCCGGCGACGCGGTCGCCCTCTATCAGCAGATCGTCCACCGGCTGCTGGAACAAGGTCAGATTGGGCTGGTTCTCCAGCATCTCGCGGATCGCCGCCTTGTACAGGATGCGATCGGCCTGCGCGCGGGTGGCGCGCACCGCCGGGCCCTTGGAGGCGTTGAGCGTGCGGAACTGGATGCCGCCGATATCGGTGGCCAGCGCCATTGCGCCGCCCAGGGCATCCACTTCCTTGACCAGATGGCCCTTGCCGATGCCGCCGATCGACGGATTGCACGACATCTGACCCAGCGTCTCGATGTTGTGCGTCAAAAGAAGGGTGTTGCAGCCCATGCGCGCGGCCGCCAGAGCGGCCTCGGTGCCGGCATGGCCGCCGCCCACCACTATCACGTCGAAGTTTGTCGGATAAATCATGGCTTTGTCGGAAAGAGCAAATCGAACGGAAAAACGGCCTATTCTACGCCAAATCCTGAACCAGCGTAAGTCGTTGATTTCAATAAATCCAGCGGGTAACCGCGGCGTCAAGCGCCGGTCACCCGATGGTCATATTAAAGACATCGCCGCGTCAAACAAGCTGCCTAGCATGGGGCTCACCACAAAAGGGAGCAAAACATGCTGCTAAATGAACAGCTTGCCGTGAGCGCCAAACCGCGCCTGAGCGTGCGCGTGGCCACTGAAGCGCGGGATGTCCGCCGCGCGCAGAAGCTGCGCTTCGATGTGTTTGCCGGAGAAATGGGCGCGGAGCTCGCCTCGCGCGATCTAGGCATCGATTGCGACGAATACGACGAGTTGTGCGAGCACCTGATCGTGGAAGACGCCGCCAGCGGCCTGGTGGTGGGCACTTACCGCATGCTGTCCCCGGCCATGGCGCGCCGCGCGCCCAGCCTGTATTCCGAACACGAGTTCGATCTGACCCGGCTGGCCCACCTGCGCGCCGGCCTGATCGAAGTGGGCCGCTCCTGCGTGCACCGCGATTTCCGCTCCGGAGCGGTGATCGCCCTGCTCTGGTCCGGCCTGGCCGATTACGTGCAACTGCACGGCGGCCAATACCTGGCCGGCTGCGCCAGCGTGTCGCTGAGCGACGGCGGCCACCAGGCGGTCAGTCTGTACCGTCAACTGGAAGCCAAGCACCTTTCGCCGGCGGAATGGCGGGTGTTCCCCCACCTGCCGCTGCCTCTGGACCGGGTCTGCGACGACGCCCCCTCCGCGCCGATGCCGGCGCTGATCAAGGGCTATCTGCGCGCCGGCGCCTATATCTGCGGCGAGCCGGCCTGGGACCCGGACTTCAACTGCGCCGACTTCTTCATGCTGCTGCCCATGGGCCGGCTGAGCAGCCGCTACAACAAGCACTTCGTCGGCTAGCGGCAAGCGCTTGGCTCATGGCCGGATGCTACAATCCGGCCATGAGCCACATCTTTGAAACGGTTGGCGTGATCCATTCGCCCTACCGCGAAAAATTCGGCATCCCGCGCCAGCCCTCGCTGGTCAACGCCGCCCGCATCACGCTGGAACTGCTGCCGCCCTACGACCACCCCGACATGGTGCGCGGTCTGGACGCGTTTTCCCACGTCTGGATCAGCTTCGTGTTCCACCAAACCGCCGAGCGCGGCTGGCAGCCGCTGGTGCGGCCGCCGCGGCTGGGCGGCAACGCCAAGGTCGGCGTATTCGCCAGCCGCGCCACGCATCGCCCCAATCCGCTGGGGCTGTCGCTAGTGCGCCTGCTGCGGATCGACACCCAGCCCAAGGTGGTGCTGACACTGGAGGGAGCCGACCTGCTGGACGGCACCCCGGTGCTGGACATCAAACCCTATATACCCTTCGTCGAAGCCAGGCCCGACGCCCGCGGCGGCTTCGTCGACGGCCCTCCGCCGCAATTAAGCGTGGGCTGGGACGCCGCCGCGCGCGCGCAACTGACCGACCCCGGCCTCCCGGCCGACTTCGCGGTACTGGTGGAACAGGTGCTGGCCCAGGACCCGCGCCCGGCCTATCAGGACGACCCGCAGCGGGTCTACGGCGTGGCGCTGCACCAATGGAACGTGCGTTTCCGCGTGGAAAAAAACCATGCGCAAGTCATTGAAATTCAGCCCTTGACCCCGAACTAATCTTTTGCGCCCCAGTCATACCGGGGCGATACCAACCACTCCAGGAAAAAAGCAAATATGACCACCCGCGCGAAGACGATCATGCTCGCCTTCACCATGGTTTCCATGTTGGCCGCTCCGTTCGCGGAAGCGGCCCGCCTAGGTAAAGGCAAGAGCGCCGGCATGCAGCGCTCGGCCCCCACCCGCTCTTACCAACAACAAGCGCCGGCTCGCCCGGTGGCTCCGCCCGCGCAAGCGCCTGCGCCGGTTCAAGCTCAACCCAAGTCCGGCCCCGGCATCGGCACCGCCGTAGCCGCAGGCGCCGCGGGTGCGGCCGCCGGCTATATGCTGGGCTCCGCCATGAGCGATAAAGGCGGCCAGCAGCAAGCTCCGGCCGCGGCCAACGGCAACGCCGATCCTGCCCTCGCGGCGCAAGCTCAAGGCCAGCAGCCGCAGAAGAGCGGCGGCATGCCCTGGGGCACGCTGGCCCTGCTGGGCCTGGTGCTGGTAGGCGGCTACATGTTCTTCCGCCGCAAGGCCGGCGCGGCGCGTCCGGCCATGGGCGCGGCGCAACCGGCGGGCATGCCGCAGAACATGGGCGGCTATCAGGAGCCGGCCCGTTTCGACTCCATCCCGAAAATCGGCTCCGGCCTGGGCGGCGCGCAGCCGGCCTTCGGCGCGGCGGCGGCCTACGACGCCCCGACCCGCCTGCCGGACGGCACGGAAACCCCGAACTTCCTGCGTCAGGCCAAGGCCACCTTCCTGCACCTGCAAAGCTTGAACAGCACGGAGAGCCTGGAAGAAGTGCGCAAGTACATGACGCCGGACCTGTTCAACGCCTTGCGCGAAGACATCGCCGGCAACACCGACGTGGCCGACTTCCCGCAGTTGGACTGCCAGCTGTCCGAAGCCAGCACCGAAGGCAATCGCTACATCGCCAGCGTGCGCTTCTCCGGCATGGTCAGCGAAGCCGTGAACGCGCCAGCCGAGCCGTTTACCGAATACTGGCACTACATCAAGGACGACAGCACCAACGGCAAGTGGTTGGTGGCGGGCATCCAACAGTAATAAGGTTTTTAACATCTTTATCCAAACGGGCCTCTTGGCCCGTTTTTTATTTTTAATGGCGATGCACTAAACTGGAATGCCAATTGCTTCAGGCAAAAAAACAATACTGGCCATAGAGTCCGCGCCACGGAGGGCAGCTATTCCATGAAAGAATTCGAGCATGCCGGCTTGAAACTCGGCAGTCACTTCCAGCCTATCTATAGCCTGGCTCATCGCCGCACGATAGGAATGGAAGCCTTGCTGCGCGCCAGACAGGACACCTCTCCGCTGACGCCGGCGGAGGCCTTTTACTCCGTCGTCTCGCCCGAACGCCGCCACCAGTTGGATCTGGCCGCGAGCGAAGCCCATGCCGTCCGTTTCAGCCAGATGCAGAGCGACCACCCTTGCTGGCTGTTTCTCAATATCGACGCCGCGTCCTTGTCGCGGCCTGAACGCGCGATGGCCTTGGCCAACAGCATCAAGGCCGCCGGACTGGACCCCAGCCAAGTGGTGCTGGAAGTGCTGGAACACGTGCTGGAAGTGGACGAGGCGCTGATTGAAGGCGTCAATGTACTGAAAAGCAGCGGGTTTCTGATCGCCATAGACGACTTCGGCGTTGGTCACTCCAATCTGGACCGCGTCTGCCAACTAGAGCCGGACTTGGTCAAATTCGACCGGCACCTGCTGCGCGCCGCCGTCCATCAGCCGCGCACCCGCAACCTGCTGGCCAAGCTGGTGCGGCTGATGCACGAAATTGGTGCCTTGGTGGTGGAGGAAGGGATAGAAACCGATCAGGACGTGCTGATCGCGCTGGAGTCGGGCTGCGATTTGGTGCAAGGCTATTTCGTCGCCCACCCCAGCGATCAGCCGGATCAGGACCACATCATCACCCCGCGCATCGATGAGCGCTGGGACGAGCTGATGGCGCGCGAACTGCTGAAACGGAAACTGACCCGGCGCCAGATTGAACTGGCGCGACAATCCTTCGTTCAAAGCGCCATCTCGCTGATGCAGGGAACGCCCTTCGACTTGGCCGCCAAACCGATGCTGGCGCTGCCGGACGTGGTGCGCTGCTTTCTGCTGGACAGCGCCGGACGCCAAATCGGCCGCAACCTCAGCAGCCGCCAGCCGCGGGCTGCCGCCAACCCCAAGTTCGCGCCGCTGCTGGATACCACCGGCGCGGTCTGGTCGCGACGCAGCTACTTTCAACATGCGGTGGATCAACCCGGCGTGCTGTATATGAGCGAGCCGTATCTGTCGATGACCGACACCCGCTCCTGCGTAACGATCTCGATGGCGATAGAAATCGACGAAATCATGCACGTGCTGTGCGCCGACGTGCTGATTCCCCAGCACTGACGACGGCCGCGCTACGCGTCAACGAAACTTCAGGATGTCCTCGGCGGCCGGTTGCGGCGTGTAAGCGGCCGTCAAGGAAGGTTCCTCGTCGCCGGGCTCCGGCGCGGCCATCGGTTTGGGAGGCGCTTTGATCCGCGCCACTTCCGCCTTCATCGCGGCGCTGGCGCCGGCTTGCAGCAACTCTCCGCGCAGCTTGGCCAGCGCGCTTTCCGCCGCCTGGCCGTCTGCGGCGCTCAGACGCAATTCGCTTTGGGATCGCAGCAACTGGCTTTTCGCCTCGGACAGCTCCCGCTCCAGTTCCCCGACGCGGGCCTCGGCCCTGTCCATGCGCTCGCGGAACGCTTCCGCCTGCGGCTGGGCCACCGCCAGGTCCTGCGCCTGCTGCGCGGTCAAGGCTAGAGAAGCCGACAGCTGGCGGCGCGTGGCGTCCAGTTCCGCCGCCTGACGTTCGAAAGCGCCGGCAAGCTCCGCGCGCAGATGATCCAGTTCGGATCGCTCGCGCTCCCAGGCCGCCTGGGCCGCGCTCAGGCTGTCGTTGGCCAACGCCTTGGCTTGCGTCCAGATGGCTTCCAGCGCGGCCAGCCCCGCCTGGCTGACCCCTTCCGGCACCTCGCCGTCCAAGGCAGCCGCCGTCGCCGGCTGCACTCGCCGCCAGTCTTTGAGCACCACGCTGGCGGCGTCCATGTCAACGCCCGCCAGTTGACGAACCTGGTCTACGGCGGGATGTCGCTTGCGACCGGATTTCTCGTATAGTTCCGTCGCCGCCGCGATGATGCGCTCCCGCGTCTCCGCCGATATCTTGCCCGCCTGGTTCATAAAGCCGCGTCCTCGCCCGTCCATGCCAACTGCGTTGCCGGTACGCCCGGCTAAAGCCGGGCATCAGAAATAGGCCGAAACCCGGGGTTTCGGCAGCAAGGCAGATTCCAGCAGAACCGCCGACAAGCGGACATAGGATTTTTCCTAAAAAAACAGGCGATTCCTCGTTCCCGCGCCGACTGGCAATGAAAAAACCCGGCCTAAGCCGGGCTTGTCGTCGCGGGGCATCCGCCTTACTGCGCGATGTCGTTGATGTATTCGAACAGGGTCACCACTTTTTGCACGCCGGAAGTCTCGCTGACCACCTTGGCCGCCGCTGCGCCTTCAGTCTGAGTCACCATGCCCAGCATGTAGACCACGCCGCGCTCGGTCACTACCTTGACGTTGTTGGGGTTGTAACCCTTGCCGTCCAGCAGCCGAGTGCGCGCCTTGCTGGTCACCCAGGTATCGCTGCTGCGCTCGGAGAAGCCGGACGACGGCGCCACTACCGTGTAATTGAACACGCGGCGCACATTGGGAATGCCGCGCGCGGTCAGTTCCGCTTGCTGGCGCGCCTGCTCGCTGGGCACTTCGCCGGTCAGCAATACCGCGCGGTTGAAGCTGGTGGTGTTGACGTGGGCCGACGGCAGCAGTTTGCCGATCTGATCGGCGGCTTTCAGTTCGATGCCCTGGTCGTCCACATAAGCGCCGCTGGTGCGACGGTCCGTGGCCACCAAGGCCCCGCCGGCCGCGCCCGCCGCCACTACGCCGAAACAACCGCTCAGGGCGCTGCTGAAGCCAGCAGCCAGCAATACCGCGAATACGCGACGCTTCATCATTCACCTCCCAACAACATGTAATCGATGGTATCGCACAGGGCGTGGACCATCAGGGTGTGCACTTCCTGAATCCGGCAGCGACGCAGCGCCGGCACAATCAACTGAATATCTTCCGGCGACAGGATCTCGGCCACCTTGCCGCCGTCCATGCCGGTCAGGGCGATCACGCTCATGCCGCGCTCGTGCGCCGCGTAGATGGCCTCGATCACATTGGCGGCGTTGCCGGACGCGGAAATCGCCAGCAGCAGGTCGTTGGTGTGACCCAAGGCCCTAACCTGCTTGGAAAACACCATGTCGAAATCGTAATCGTTGCCGATCGCGCTCAAGACCGAGCTGTCGGTAGCCAATGAAATCGCCGCCAGGCCCGGACGCTCCTTCTCGAAACGCCCGACCATTTCCGCGGCGAAGTTCTGCGCGTCCGCCGCCGAACCGCCGTTGCCGCAGGTCAAAATCTTGCCTTCGTTCATCAGGCAAGCCACCATCTGTTCCGCCGCCGCGGCTATCGCCGGCGACAACAACTCCATCGCCTCTTGCTTGACGGCGATGCTTTCCAGGAAATGCCCGCTGACGCGGTCAATCAAATCCATGGGACATCCTTATCTTTTAGGGTCGGTCGACCCATCGCACTACATGAAAATATTCTGCAACCACTGCGGCTCCGCCTCGCCCACGGTCAATACCGCGTCAAAACGGCATGGCGCGTCTATTCCCTTTTGGGACAGATAGACCTCGGCGGCCAGCATGAGTTTCCTTTGCTTGGCCGTACCTATGCTCGCGGCCGCGCCGCCGAAGGCCGCGCTGGCGCGATGGCGCACCTCGATGAACACCCAGTAGCGCCCATCGCGCATGATCAGATCGATTTCGCCGCCGCGGCAGGACCAGTTGCGCTCCACCAGCGTCAGGCCCCGCCTCAGCAGCCAGGCCAGCGCCCTATCCTCGGCGAGCCGGCCCTGGAGATTCACTACGGCTGCTCCACGCTTAGCACCGCCATCGGCAGCTGGCGCTCGAACAGACGGTCGCGCCCCAGCCTCAAGTCGCCGGTGACGCCGTCCAGCCTCAGCCCCGCCGGCTGTCTCGCGCCCGCCAGCAACACCGCCAGCCGCCAGGCGTCCACGCCCAGCGCGTACAAACGCTCGGTCTGCATCGTCAACGCCGCCGCAGGCCGCGGATAGCGTTTCACCGCCGGGTGCTCCGGCATCAGGAACCAGGGCATGTCTATCACCCTCACGCCGGCCAAGGCCGCCACGCTGCCCCGGCCGTTAAGCTGGGAGGTGCCATACACCGGCAACTCCGGCGCCAGCGCGGCCTTGACGATGCCGGCCTCGTGAGCGTCCAGCGCCATGAACACCGCGTCCGCGCCGGCCACAGCCTGCAGTATCGCCGGCAAGCTGTCCTGCTTGGCTTCCAAGGCCATGGGCGACTTGCCTCGGCTCAGGACCCTCCACTCGTCGATGAAAGCCTGGCGCAGGCGCTGAGACAGGCTGTCCGCGCCGAACAGCAGCAAGGGGTTGGCCCGGCCGTCTTCATGCATCAGGCGCGCCACTTGGCGCGCCTCGCCTTCGACAATCAGCGACAAGGAGAATAGTTTGGGATTGGCCGGCACTTCGCGGCCTATCGAATTCAAGGCCAGCGTGGGTACCGACACCAGCGGCGCCACCGCGGCGATGGCGCCGCGCGACAGCGGGCCGATCACCACGTTGACCCCGCCGGCCAGCGCCTGACGGTAGCTGGCCACGGCGGTGTCCTCGGACGCGTCGATGGGCACCAACTCGGCGTTCTGATCCACGCTCGCCGCCGCCTCCACCCCGCTGCGCACCACCGCGGCGGCTTCGCCCAGAGTGGCCGAGCCGGTGGGCAGCAGCAGGCCGACGCGCAGGCGGCCGTTGGCCGGCTGCGGTTTCGCCGCCGTCGCGCTGGCGTCCCGCGGCGCGGCCGCCGGAACTAGCGGCTTCGACGCCGGCTGGCCCAGCAACTTGAGCGGCGCGGTGTTGCTTTGGATGATATAGTCCGGGGTTTGCGCCATTGTCGGCGTCAACCAAGTCATCAAGACGCCAACCAACAGCGGAGTCAGTCTTTGCATACTTCGTTCGCTCATCTGCTTGAATCAGCCAGGGAAAGTTTCTGTCGCGGCACATTATATGTGGTGGCCACGCCCATTGGAAATCTGGCAGACATTAGCGCCCGCGCCTTGGCGGCTTTCAGCGCCGCCGACGTGGTCTGCGCCGAGGACACCCGCGTCACCGGACAGCTGCTGTCCGCCTACGGCATTCACGCCAAACGCCTGGTCAGCCTGCGCGAGCACAATGAACGCGGCATGGCCGAACAAGTGGTGCGCTGGCTGTCCGAAGACCAGATCGTGGTGCAGGTGTCGGACGCCGGCACGCCGGCGGTATCCGATCCCGGCGCACGGCTGGCGGAAGCGGTGCGCGCCGCCGGCTTGCCCGTGCGGCCGGTGCCCGGCTCCAGCGCGGTGATCGCCGCCCTGTCCGCCAGCGGCCTGACCGCGTCCTCCTTCTTGTTCCACGGCTTCTTGCCGCCCAAGAGCGGCGAGCGCCGCAAAACGCTGCGCCAATGGCTGTCCGCGCCATATCTGACCGTGTGCTACGAAGCGCCTCACCGCATCGTCGACGCCCTGCGAGACATCGTGGCGGAGCTGGGCCCGGAGCGCCGCGTGCTGCTGGCGCGCGAGTTGACCAAGACCTTCGAGACCTTCCGGAACCTGCCGGCCCAGGAAATGCTGGAGTGGGTGGAATCCGATTCCAACCAGCAGCGCGGCGAGATTGTATTGATTCTGGACGCGGCCCCGGCGCGCGACGAGGCCGACGACGCGGTGCCGGAAAACACCGTGCGCGTGCTCAAGCTGCTGGCGGCAGAGTTGCCCACCAAGCAGGCGGCCTCCCTGACCGCGCAAATCTGCGACGGCAACCGCAAACAGCTCTACGACCTCGCGCTCAAACTGAAGCAGGATTGAGCCGCCGTCCAGCGCCAGGGGAAAAAAGGATTTACAAAGCGATTTGCTATCGCTATTATTCGTTCTCTCGGAATGCCGAAGACGCCCGGATGGCGAAATTGGTAGACGCAGGGGATTCAAAATCCCCCGCCGCAAGGTGTGTCGGTTCGAGTCCGACTCTGGGCACCAGCGATTTGGCAAGCCGAAACCCAAAAAAACCCCGCACAGCGCAAGCTATGCGGGTTTTTTGTTGTCTCAAGAAGCCGTCCTTATTCCGGCAGGCGCACCGCCGACAGTTTCCAGCCCAACCAGCCGTCGCGCTTGAACACTAGACCGAGCGACTGTTCGGGTTTCTCCTTCTGCTTGACCGTCACCACGAAACGATCGATGTCTTCATAGCCCATGGCCGTGTCGACGCCGGCGCGCGGCTCCGTCGACGCTGCGCCGCCTCCGCCGGCCGCCGGCTCATCCGTGCCGCCTTGCGGCAGGCCCGGCTTGGGCCTGACCCCTCGCATCATCAAGGCCAGGCTTTCCGGCGTCACCATGGCGTCCACCACCGGGGCGATCACCGCGTCGGCAATGGCCGCGCCCATCGCCGCCAAAGGATTCTTGTCTTTGGATTGGTTCAACTCCAACACCGACTTGGGCGCAACAGCCTCTTTCAGACTATTGCGCAAGGCGGGGTAGTCCACATAGCCGGACAACTTGGCCGCGTCGCGCGCGTCCAGCGCCTGTTGCATGCCGCGCACCGCCAGATACGGCGTCGCGTAGAACCACGCCCCCAAGGCCAATACCGCCGCGCCCAGCGTCAACTTCATTTTCATGCTCATGTTTATCCCCCTGAATCAAGCGGCCGCCTCATGCGGCTCATAAAGTCTACAGACCGCCGGCCGTCGCGCAGATTCCCGCCTACCACGGCAAAAAACGCGCGGCCGGCTTCTCCGAGCCTGTTCAAAGTCTCGCAAGCAAGGGCAAGACAAGGTAAAAACGAGCGAAAAAGCGGAATGTACTCGTGGTACATGAGCATTTTGAGCTTGTACTCACCGTGCAACGCTCCACGAAGCGCAGCAGATCGTAAACAGGTTCTCAGAAGCGCGCTTCCATCCCCATCCGTATGGTCCGCCCCGGTATCGGCATGCTGATCACGGAGCCAGGATCCACCGCATAGCGGTTGGTCAGGTTGTCCACATTGAAATTCACATTGACTTGCTTGTTCAGGCGGTACTCGATGAATAGGTCAAGCAGCCGCTCGGACGCCAGTTCCAGCACCGGTTGCGCGCCGGTGCCCTTCAGCCAGCCCGCCGGATTGGTCTTGCCCGAATGGTAGCGCCAGCGTCCGCCCACGGTCAGATCGCCGTTCAGCAAATGCTTGCCGGCGGAAATGACGTACACGCTCTTGGGCGGGATGCGGGTCGGGATCAAGCTCCAGGCAAAGCCGTTCTGATTGCACACCGCGGCGTCGCGCCGGCTCGCCTGGTTCACCGAGCACACTTCCGGGTCCAGGTAACGGGTGGCGGCGGCTTCCACAAAGAAAGACGGGCTGTGGTAGTCCACGCCGAATTCATAGCCGCGCAGCTCCACCTTGTCGTAGTTGAGGAAGGTCAGATTGCCCTGCCACGACGGCATGCCCGGCGTCCGGTCCAGCCAGGCGCTGGAAATATAATCCGCCACCTTGTTGTTAAAATAAGCCGCTTTGAAGCCGATGCGTTCCTGATCGCGGAACACGTCCTGGAAGCTCGCCTTCAAGCCCAGTTCCAGATTCAGCGAACGCTCCGGCCGCAAGGGGTTGTACGGGTTGTAGCTGAACACCTCGGAGGAGGTGGTGGTTTCATACAGACTGGGAGTGCGATAGGCGCGGCCGCCCTTGGCGTAGACATCCAGCCACTTGGCCAGATGAACGTCGACCTGGCCGATCAAATCCAGCTTGGGCGCGTAATCCGCTTCCAGATTGGTTGAATAGTCGCGCGTGGTCGAACCATGCAGATTCGCGCCTAGGGAGAAGCTGGCCCAGCGATAGGACAGCACGGCGTTGCCGAACAGGCTGCGCTCGTTGCGCACGCCGTTGCGCGACGCTACCAGCGGCCTCGGCTGCTCGGTGTAGCGGCTGGTGGGCTGGGTGCGCTCCTGCTGAACAGCCAGGCCGTAGCTCAGGCTCAAGGGCAGGACATCCAGTTCCGAACGGTTGAGCAAATTGAAACCATGCCGCTTGTTGTTGTAGGCATGCATGTACTGGTCGCCGTAGGAGGCGCCGGGTCGGCCGGCCCATAAGCCGTTGTGCTGATCCAGATCCGCCTCGGTGGCCCACAGGCCCAGGTTCAGGTCAATCAGCTTGTTGTCGCTGGGCGTATAGCTGTAGTTGGCGCTGTAGGCGTGCACGACGGCGCTGCCCAGCGCCCATTGCGGCATGGACTCCACGCCCGACGGCAGTTCCTGGAAGTTCTTGTCGTTGGTGTTCTTGTACCAGTAGGCGGCCAGCAATTCGCCGGCCTGCTGGCGGTGGCGGCGGAAGATCAACTTCAGTCGCTGCGCATCGTTCAGCGCAAAGCCCAGCTTGGCCAGCAGCGAATCGCTTTCGTAACTGGTGTTCACCACCTCCTGGCCGCGCGACACCACCGCCTCCGGGTAGCCGTCGAAACCGTGGCTGCCGGCGAAGTAATTGCCGGTGCGCCGCTTGCTGTAGGCCAGCAAGGCGTCCAGGCCGGACTGCCGATAGGCCAGCGCCAGCGTGGCCGAGCCGTTGTTGAACACTCGCGGGCTGAGGCCGTTATTCAATTGGTAATAAACCTGGTCGCGCTCGTCTCCCGGCACCGTGGGCGTCTTGTTATTGTTGTACACGCTGCCCTTCAACAGCACGCCGAAATCCTTGCCGGGGCGCAGCACGTCCTCGGCGCTCAAGGTGCGCATCTGCACCAGGCCGCCGATCGCGCCGCTGGAGAAGGCGCCGTTGCTGGCTCCCTCCTCCACGCTGACTTTGCTGATCAGGTCCGAATCGATATAGGTGCGGTCGCTGGTGCCCTGATAGCCGCGGGCGGTGTGGGTGGATTGCAGGCTGCCGTCTATCAACACCGGCACCCGGCCTTCGCCCTGCAGGCCGCGGATGCCCAGATCGATGGCGCCGGCTTCGTTGCGGATATTATTGACCTGCACGCTGGGCAGGGCGGAAAAGATGTCGGCGTTGCCGGTGCCGCGCGCGCGGCGCAATTGCTCCGCGTCCAGCACCTCGCCATGCAAGAGCGCGGGTTTGCGCTCGGCGCTGACGTGGACGATTTCCAGTTGCGGCGCGGGCTCGGCGGCCAGCAGGGTTTGCGGATGGGCTGCCGACAATAACAGGCAGGCGGAAAGGCTCCGGTATTTCATGGCGTGGATGGGGGTGCTTTGGGTAGGAGCGCCGAAATTAATGTTAATGATTCTCATTAGCAACATTAATATTCACGCTTGCCTCCAAGCGACACCCCATCCTCGCCGCGGAACGGCCGCCGCCTCTACTTGCCGTCCAACGGCACTTCCCAGCGCTGATCCTTGAGCGTGCGCATCACGATGTAGGAACAGATGTCGCGCATGCCGGGAATGCGGTTCAGCCGCTCCACGATGAAACCGCTGAAAGCCGCCAGATTGCGGCAACGGACGTGCAGTACGTAGTTGCTGGGTCCGGCGACGATGTAAGCGGCGGCGATTTCCTCGAACTGCTGGATGCGGTTCATGAAATCTTCGTGCCAATCCTCGCGCGCCCGGTCCAAGGTCACGTGCACGATGGCCTCCAGCTCGTAGCCGAGCAGGGCCGGGTCCAACTGCGCGTGATAACCGCGTATCAGACCCTGGCTTTCCAGCGCGCGCACCCGCCGCAGGCAGGCGGACGGAGACAGGGCCACCTGATCGGCCAGGTCCTGATTGCTGAGCCTGGCGTTGTGTTGCAATGCGGAAAGAATCCGGCAATCTATCGCATCAAGCTGCATTTGCAATTTCCCATCGTTATCTGTCCATTCCGCTGCAGTTCCTGCGAAAAGCATGCCATTAGCAAGACCAACTTGCAATTTCTGGCGGATGCCTTGGTGCTAGCATGATTCCAGGCTTTTTATCGCTCAGGAACCGTTCCATGTTGCTTGATATCAGTCCCCCGCTGCGCGCCGGCCTGCCGGTCTGGCCCGGCGACACCGCTTTCGACGCCAGCCCCGCCTGGCAGCTGGACGCCCACTGTCCGGTCAACGTGGCGCGGCTGACCCTGTCGCCGCACAGCGGCGCGCACGCCGATGCGCCCTCCCACTTCCAGGCCGCCGGCCAAGGCATAGGCCAAGTCGCGCTGGACGCCTACCTGGGGCCGTGCCGGGTGATTCACTGCCTGTCCCCCGGCCCGTTGATCCGGCTGGAGCAGATCCAGTCCCGGCTCGCAACCCTGCCCGGCCCGCCGCCGCCGCGCCTGTTGATCCGCAGCTACGCGCGCTACCCGCTGGAGGCCTGGGACGCGGACTTCCCCGGCGTGGAGGCCGCCGCCATAGATTGGTTGGGCGCCCAGGGTGTGCGCTTGATAGGCGTCGACACCGCTTCGCTGGACCCTATGGACAGCAAAACCATGGACGCCCACCACGCCACCGCGCGTCAGCGCATGGCCATCCTGGAGCAACTGCTGCTGGACCACGCGCCGGAGGGCGATTACGAGTTGATCGCGCTGCCTCTGAAGTTGATGAACCTGGACGCCAGCCCGGTGCGCGCCGTGCTGCGGCCCTTGCCCGTTTCCACTCCTCTCGTGTAGGACCCGCCATGAAACACACTCGCGAAGCTTGTCTCATCGCCGATCAGCAAGACCCGCTGGCCGGCTTCCGCCAACGGTTCGACCTTCCGGCCAACACCATCTATCTGGACGGCAACTCGCTGGGCGTGCTGCCCAAGGGCGCGCTGGAGCGCAGCCAACAGGTGATCACCCGCGAATGGGGCCATGACCTGATTCGCAGCTGGAACACCGCCGGCTGGTTCGACATGCCGACGCGGCTGGGCGACAAGCTGGCGCCGCTCTTGGGCGCCGGCCCCGGCGAAACCGTGGTCACCGACACCACCTCGCTCAATCTGTTCAAGGCGCTGGCGGCGGCCTTGCGCATCCAGCGGCAAGCCCACCCGGAACGAAAGGTGATCCTGTCCGAGCGCGACAACTTCCCCACCGATCTCTACATGATCCAGGGCATGATCGAATTCCTGCAGCAGGGCTATGAACTGCGCTTGATCGACGAGGCGCTGCCGCTGGAACAGGCGCTGGACGAGGACGTGGCGGTGCTGCTGCTGTCCCACGTCAATTACCGCACCGGCTATCTCTACGATATGACCGCAGTGACCCACAGCGCCCATCAACGCGGCGCGCTGGCGATCTGGGACCTGGCCCACGCGGCCGGCGCGCTGCAGGTTGACCTGAACGGCGCGGACGCCGACTTCGCCGTGGGCTGCACTTACAAATACCTGAACGGCGGCCCGGGCTCGCCGGCCTTCATCTGGGTCGCCCCTCGCCATCAAAACACTTTCTGGCAGCCCTTGTCCGGCTGGTGGGGCCATGCCAAACCCTTCGAGATGGCCACCGACTACGCGCCGGCCCAGGGCATCCGCCGCTTCCTGTGCGGCACCCAGCCCATCGTGTCGCTGGCCTTGCTGGAGTCCGGTCTGGACGTGGCGCGAGAGGTGGATAGCCAACAGCTGCGCGCCAAATCGCTGGCCCTGACCGATCTGTTCATCGAGTTGGTGGAACAACGTTGCGGCGGCCACCCGCTGACTCTGATCACTCCTCGCGAGCACGCGCGCCGCGGCAGCCACGTCAGCTTCCGCCATCCGCAAGGCTTCGCGGTGATGCAGGCGCTGATCGCCAACGGCGTCATCGGCGACTACCGCGAGCCGGAAGTGCTTCGCTTCGGCGTCACACCGCTTTACCTGAGCCATGCCGACATCTGGGACGCGGTGGAAATCCTACGCGAGATTCTGGACAGCGGCAGTTGGGACCGGCCGGAGTTTCATCGCCGCGGCGCGGTGACCTGAGCCCGGAACGGCGCGACGGCCCCTGCCGCCGCGCTTCCACAGAGCCGCCGCCCGCGATAGCTACGCGGCCGGCGGCTCTACAGCGCAAGGGACGATAGATCCCGCAACAGCGCCATCTACAGAGGAGAAACATCATGAGCAGCTTCCAGGACATCAAAGACAGGGAACAAGGCCTGCAACGCCGGCTCACCGCCGGACAAATGAGCATGATCGCCATCGGCGGCGCCATCGGCACCGGCCTGTTCCTCGGCAGCAAGTTCGCCATCGGCTTCGCCGGACCCAGCGTGGTGCTCAGCTACGCCATTGGCGGCCTGATCACCCTGTTGCTGATGGGCTGTCTGGCGGAGATGACGGTGGCGCACGCCACCTCCGGCTCCTTCGGCGCCTACGCCGAGCACTACGTCAGCCCTCTGGCCGGCTTCCTGGTGCGCTACAGCTATTGGGCCTGCGTGGTGCTGGCGGTAGGCACCGAAATCACCGCGGTGGCCGAATACATGCGCTACTGGTTTCCAGACGCCCCGCCCTGGATCTGGATCCTGCTATTCTCCAGCGCGCTGATCGGCGTCAACGCCGCCAGCGTCAAGGCCTTCGGCACTGTGGAATACTGGTTCTCCTCCATCAAGATCTTCGCCATCATCGCCTTCATCCTGATGGGCTGCTACGTGGTGTGGGGCAGCGGCGATCCGGCTTACGGCGCGCGCAACTTCAGCGCCGATGGAGGCTTTTTCCCCAACGGGGTCTGGGGCATGTGGGTGGCGGTGGTCATTTCCATCTTCAGCTATCTGAGCGTGGAGATGATCGCGGTGGCCGCCGGCGAGGCGGAAAATCCGGAGCAGGCGGTGCGCCAGGCTTTCCGCGCCACCATCGCGCGGCTCGTGGTGTTCTACCTGCTGTCGCTGAGCCTGATCATCGCCATCGTGCCCTGGGGCCGCATCGGCGCCGGCAACAGCCCCTTCGTCACCGTGATGCAAGTGCTGAACATTCCCTACGCAGCCGGCATCCTCAACTTCGTGGTGGTGGTGGCCGCTCTGTCTGCGATGAACAGCCAGCTCTACATCACCACCCGCATGATGTTCAGCCTGTCGCGCGCCGGCGACGCGCCTATAGGGCTGGGCAAACTGAACCCGCGCGGCATTCCGGTCAACGCGCTTCTACTGTCCACCAGCGGCATCGCGCTGGCGGCGGTGCTGTACGTGCTGTTTCCGCAACAGGCGTTCACGCTGATGATTTCCTTGTCGATGTTCGGCGCCATGTTCACCTGGCTGATGATCTTCTACACGCATCTTCGCTTCCGCCGTCATCACGATCAGGCCGGCGGGCTGGATCTGCCATTCAAGATGCGCCTGTTTCCCTACAGCACGCTGACCGGACTGGTGCTGATGCTGGCGATCATGGTCACCACTATCTTTACCGAGGTCTTCCGGCTGACCCTGGTCTTCGGCCTGCCCTTCCTGCTGTTGCTGATCGTCCTCTATCACAAAGTGCGCAGACCGCGGCTGACGCCCGCGGCGCAAGCGAATTAAACCCTGTTGCGCAATCGCCAGGCCGGGTCCGCCCGGCCTGAGCCTGTACAAAGAATTGCGCGCATGAGCGGAACAAGGCGAAAGCAACCGGAAAAGCGGAATGTACCCGTGGTACATGAGCATTTCGAAACCCTTTGCAATACCGTATCGCCGCAGCGCGGCAGACCTTGAACCGGTTCTGACACCGCGATCGGATTCGGCATAGAATGTTCGACTCTATACCCAATCCGGATAGCCCGCCTCCGCCATGCCACGCCCGTCCGATCTCGCCCCCGGCACCAGCCTGTCCGCGCTGCTGCGCGGCTTCGTTCTCCGCCATTGGCCCTACTACCTACGCGCGGCGTTAATGCTGGCCGCCGTGGCGGTGCTCACTGTGCTGATTCCGCGCCAGATCGGCCAAATCGTCGACCTGCTGGCCAAGGGCGAGCTTGGCGGCCCGCAGCTGCTGCGCGAGTTGAGCTGGCTGCTGCTGTTCGGCGTGGTGATCTACTTGCTGCGCGCCGGCTGGCGGCTGCAATTGTTCGCCGCCGCCTACCAATTGGGCGTGGAATTGCGCACCCGGCTGTATCAGCGGCTAAGCCGCCAGGGGCCTGGCTTCTACCATCACCAACGCACCGGCGACCTGATGGCGCGCGCCACCAACGACATCGACGCGGTGGAGATGGCCGCCGGAGAAGCGATGCTGGCCGGCTTCGACGGCAGCCTGACCCTGGTGATGGTGCTGGCGATGATGACCTTGGGCATAGACTGGCGGCTGGCCGCCGCCGCGCTGCTGCCCTTCCCGCTAATGGCCTTCGCCTTCTGGCGCATCACCCGCCTCGTGCACCAGGCCTGGGCCGGCTCGCTGCAAAGCTTCAGCCGGCTCAACGACCACGTTCAAGAGACGCTGAGCGGGGTCCGCACCCTACGCACCCTGGGCCTGGAGGAACGCAATAGCCGCGAACTGGCCGGCCTGGCCGCTTCCGCCTCAGACAACAGCCTGGAGGCGCAGCGTTGGGAGGCGGCGTTCGAACCGGTGGTGGGGCTGACCCTGAGCACTGCCGCGGCCACCACGCTAGGCGTGGGCGGCTATCTGGTATGGCAGCAGCAGTTGACCATAGGCGCGCTGACCAGCTTCAGCATGTATCTGGGCCAGTTGATCTGGCCGATGTTCGCCGCCGGCTGGGTGTTGTCGCTGCTGGAGCGCGGCCGCGCCGGCTGGAACCGGCTGGAGCCGGTGCTGAGCGCGCCCGAGTCCGTGGACGACAGCGGCGTCAACGCGGCGGAGCCGGCCGGCGAGCTGCGCTGGCACGGCCTGGACTTCACTTATCCGGGGCAAGCGACGCCGGCGCTGCGCGCGATCGAACTGCGCCTGGGCCGCGGCCAGACCCTGGGCATCGTCGGCCCCACCGGCAGCGGAAAATCCACGCTGCTGCGCTTGCTGCTGCGCCAATATCCGCTACCGGCCGGCAGCGTCAGTTGGAACGGGACGCCGCTGGAAGAATACAAGATGGACGCCTTGCGCGCGGCGATCAGCTGGGTGCCGCAGGAATCCTTTCTGTTTTCCGCTTCGGTGGCCGACAATATCGCGCTGACGCGCCCTGACGCCTCCGAGCGCGACATCGAACGCGTAGCGCGGCTGGCCGCGGTTCACGACGATATCCTGCGCCTGGCTCAGGGCTACGCCACCCCGGTGGGTGAAAAAGGCGTGGCCTTGTCCGGCGGCCAGCGCCAGCGCCTGGCCATCGCCCGCGCCTTGCTGGCCGACGCGCCGCTGCTGCTGCTGGACGACGCCTTGTCCGCGGTGGACACCCAGACCGAGACCCAGATTCTGCAACATCTGCGCGAGGCGCGCCGCGGCCGCAGCGTGATCATCGCCAGCCACCGGCTGTCCGCGGTGGCCGACGCCGACCACATCATCGTGCTGCAACACGGCGGCATCGCCGAAGCCGGCAGCCACGAGGCGCTGCTGCAACTGAACGGCTGGTACGCCAGCCAGTGGCGCTATCAACAACTGGAGGCCAGCCTGGATGAAATCTGATCAATCCGCGATCAACCGCAGCCGGGCGGTGGCCCTGCTGCGCCAATCCGCCGCGCCGGAAAAACACCATGTGCTGTGGGGCACGTTGTGGCTGATCGCCGCCGCCCTGATGGAGGCATTGTCGCCGCTGCTGGGCAAGGTGTTCATCGACCGCTACCTGCTGCCGCGCACGCCGCAGTGGCTGGAAATGGGCCTGCTGCTGCTCTCCTGTCTGATGGCCGGCTACGCCGCCTCCAGCCTGCGCTATCTGCAACTGGTGCGCCTGTCCGGCGTGGCGATGCGCTCGGTGCAAAGACTGCGCGAGCAGGTTTACCGCCACGTGATCCGGCTGCCGATGGCCTTTTTCGACAAGGCGATCACCGGCCAACTGGTCAGCCGCGTCACCAACGACACCGAGTCGGTGAAGGCGCTGTATGTGCAGGTGCTGTTCGTGATGCTGGACAGCAGCATCGTGGTGATCGGCGTGATGGCGGCGATGGCCTGGCTGGACTGGCGGCTGATGCTGCTGGCGGCGCTGCTGCTGCCGGCGATGCTGGCCATCGTCTGGCTGTACCAGCGATGGAGCGCGCCGTCGGTGACGCGCGCCCGCGCGCTGCGCAGCGACATCAACGCCCAGATGGCAGAATCCATCTCCGGCATGAGCGTGCTGCAAGCCGCCAACGCCACCGGCCGCTTCGCCGAGCGCTTCGATCAGGCCAACCACAATTACTACCGGGCGCGGATCGCGGAACTGAGCGCCAACGCCTGGCTGCTGCGTCCGGCGCTGGACCTGCTGAAAGTGCTGTTGCTGGCCGGGGTGATCTACAGCTTCAGCCAACGTCCGCTGGGCGCGCTGCAGATCGGCGTGCTCTACGCCTTCATCAGCTATATCGGCCGCATGGTGGACCCACTGATCCAGATCACCATGCAGTTCAGCCAGCTGCAGCAAGCGGTGGTGGCGGCCGCGCGGGTGGACGCGCTGCTGCAGGAGCCGACGGCGACCGCCGGCCACGGACAGGGCCGCATTGGCCGGGGCGCGGTCAGCTTCCGCCGGGTGAGTTTCGGCTATCAGCCGGAGCGGCCGGTGCTGCCCGATCTTTCGCTGGAGATTCCGGCCGGCGGCTTCATCGGCATCGTCGGCCACACCGGCAGCGGCAAGTCCACGCTGTTGTCGCTGCTGCTGCGCTTCTACGCGCCGCAAAACGGCGAGATCCTGATCGACGACCAAGCGCTGGCAGCCTTCGACGACGCGGCCTTCCGCGACGGCGTCGGCCTGGTGCCGCAGGAGCCTTTCCTGCTGGCCGCCAGCGCGCGCGACAATATCGCCATGGGCCGGCCGCTGTCCCAGCAGCAAATCGAGGACGCCGCGCGCGCCGCCGGCGCGCACGATCTGATCCTGGCCCTGGAGCAGGGCTACGACACCGATATGGGCGAGAGCGGCTCGCGGCTGTCCAGCGGTCAGAAGCAGTTGATCGCCATCGCCCGCGCGTTGGCGGGCAAGCCGCGCATCCTGCTACTGGACGAGGCCACCTCCCACATCGACAGCGAAACCGAGCAGCTGGTGCAAAGAGCGCTGGAACAGCTGCGCGGCCAGATCACGCTGATCTCCATCGCCCACCGCTTATCCACCATCCGCGACGCCGACCGCATCATCGTGCTCAACCACGGCCAGATCGCCGAAACCGGAAGCCACGAGGAATTGATGACCATGGGCGGCATCTACCAACGGCTATACTTGCTGCAGCAATTGCAGCCCGAAGCCGGCTGAGCCGGCCGCGAATCCGCCATGCACCGTTTCCTCTCCCCGCCCGCGTCCGACGCGCTGATCGACACCCACTGCCATCTGGACGCGCCGGAGCTGGCTCCAATGCTGTCCGCCGTGCTGGAACGCGCGCGCGCCGCCAATGTCGGCCAGATCCTGGTGCCGGCGGTACGCGCGGACACCTTCGACGCGGCCGCCGCCCTACGCCGCGATCATGGCTGCTGGATAGGCTTCGGCCTGCACCCCATCTATCTGGAGCGGCATCTGGACGAGCACCTGGGAGAGCTGGAACGCGCGCTGCGCGAACAGCGACCGGAAGCGGTGGGGGAGATCGGTCTGGATTTCTATCTGCCGGAATTGGACCCGGCGCGGCAGGAGGCCTTGTTCGTCGAACAGCTGAAGCTGGCGCGCAAATACGCGCTGCCCGTGGTGCTGCATGTACGCCGCTCGGTGGACCGCGTGCTCAAGCATCTGCGCGAGCAGCGCATCGAGCTGGGCATCGCCCACGCTTTCAACGGCAGCCCGCAACAGGCGGAAGCGATGCTGCGCCAGGGCATGAAGCTGGGCTTCGGCGGCGCGATGACTTACTCCGGCTCGCAGCGCATTCGCCGGCTGGCGGCCACCCTGCCGCTGTCGGGCCTGGTGCTGGAAACCGACGCGCCGGACATCCGCCCCGAGTTCGCCCAGGGTCAGCCCAACGAGCCGGCCAATCTGGCCGCCTTCAGCGCCTTGCTGGCCGAACTGCGCGGCCTGCCGGAGCCAGAGCTGCGCCAGGCCTTGCGCCGCAACAGTCTGGACGCACTGGGCATCGCCGGCTGACATGCCCCCGTTCTCAGCACCTGTTTACGATCTCGCGAGCAAGGGCGAGGCAAGGCGTTGCGGCTGAAAAAGCGGAGTGTACATACGGTACATGAGCATTTTGAAGACGTACTCACCGTGTAACGCTCCACGACGCGCAGCAGATCGTAACAGGTTCTCAGGTACGAAAGCGCCTGAGATTGGAGTCCAGATCCACCGACAACTGCTGCAGCTCCTGCGATAGCTGGCTGGCCTGGCCAGAGGCCTTGGCGGTGCTCTCGTTCATCTGCGCCATCTGCTCCACATTGCCCGCCACCAGCTGGCTGGCGTGGCTTTGCTCCTTGATCGCGTTGGCGATGTCGGTGATGCGTTCCACCGAGTGCTGGGACAGCTGATGGATTTCACGCAGCGACTCGGCCACGCTGGAGGTGCTGCTGACGCCGCTCTCAATGCGGGCATTTGCCTGCTGCATGCTCTGGTAGGCGCGCTGGGTATCGGTCTGCACCCCTTCGATATGGGTGGATATTTCCGTCGTGGCCTGGCTGGTGCGTTCGGCCAGCTTGCGCACTTCATCGGCCACCACGGCGAAGCCGCGGCCCATCTCGCCGGCGCGCGCCGCCTCGATCGCCGCGTTCAGCGCCAGAAGATTGGTCTGTTCGGCGATGTCGCGGATCACCCGCACAATGTCGCCGATATCGCTGGAGCGCTGATTGAGCTGCCCCATCACCGTGGAGGTTTCGGTAATGCCGCTGGCGATCAGCTGGATCTCGCTAGCGGCTTTTTCCGCCAAGCCGTTGCCGCGATCCGCCTGCGCCATGGTCTGGCGCGCCTGGCCTTCGACATCGCGGGTGTTGTCCGCCACCAGATTGATGCTGACCGACATCTGCTCGATCGCCGCCGCGCCGCTGGCGGCGGACTCCGCCTGATTGGCCGCGGCGCCGGACACCTGGGAACTGACGTCCGCCATCTGACCCGAGGCGCTGGCCAATTGTGTGGCGTGGCCCTGGGCCTCCTGTACCAAGCGGCGCACGGTGCCGACCAAGGAAGCCAGCGATTCGCCGACGCTGCCCAACTCATTGCGGCCGAAGTCCGGCAGTTCCAGATTCAGATCGCAGGTTTGGGCCAACTGCTGCGCGGAGTCCCGCATCTGCAGCAAGGGCACGCGGATGGAACGGATGATGTACCAGGACACCACCAGGCTCGCCAGCAGGCCGATCGCCACCGTGGCCAGCAACTGGCTACGCACCGCGTCCGCGGAAGCGTCGATCTGACTGCGCAGCCGCGCCACCGCGTCGGAACCGCCCTTGGCCAGCTTGGCCGAGACTTCTTCCATCTGGTGGATGCTACTCTTGTATTGGCCAAACGCTTTGTTGGCGTCGCTGGTGCCGGCAAGCTCCAGCTTGTCCACCTTGGCCCCCACTGTCTTGAAACCATCCGCGTAACTGTTGAGCAGTCCGTCCAGCGCCGTCAGTTGCTGAGCGGCGTCGCCGTTCAGCGGGTGAGTGCCGGCGTTCTTGATCGCCGCATGCGCGCCCTCCAGCGTTTTGCTCCATTTCTCGCTGTACTCGGCGCGCTTGGACGCGTCGCCCATATTAATGAAATAGTCTTTCTCAAAACGCCGCAGATTGCCCATATGCTGCTGCAACTCCACCACGTCGCGGTAAAAGGCCAGCTCATGAGTGCTCACATCCTCCACCCGGCTGGAAATGCTGCCCAGCCCCATGAAGGCCAGCAGGCTGGTCACCGCCAGCGCCACCAACAACAAGGCGAAACCCAGCGTAATCCGGGCCGCAATCGACATATTCCGCATTTACACACTCCCCAACAAAACTATATTTTTTGGATTTCCGCCGATCAAGTCCGCGGTTTCGCCGCGATTGTAAACCAAGCCGTTTGCGGTTTTACCCGCATGACCCCGGCAAGTTTCACAGTCTGCGCCTCGCATGAGCGGCGAGCGCAAAAAAAGCCGTCAGCATGAGCTGACGGCTTCCTTTTCGCTTCGCGCGGGGTCTACTGCGGCTGACGCGACAACTTGAAGGTTCTGGCAAAGCCCAATACACAGACGAAGAATAGTCCGCTTAAGAAGATTTCGCCCCATGCAAGTTGCTGCGACAGGCCGCGATCAGCCCAACCGCGCATTACGCCCTCGGTGAAATAAGCCAGGATGAACATGCAGGCCCATTGATAGGTGTACAGGCGCTGACCCAGGATGCCGCGCAGCGGCAGCAGCAACACCGCCGCCTTGAGCGCCAGCAGCGAGCCGCCCGGGCGCAACGGCGCCAGCCACAGCTCCCAGGCCAGGCACAACAGGATCAGCGCGATCAGCGACGCCGACGCGCCGTAATGCCAGGCGTTTCGATTCATGAACCATCCTCCAGCAAAGGACGCTCTTTCTTGCGGCCCAGGAACACCGCCATCAGAATGCCCGCTTCGTACAATAGCCACAGCGGCACCGCCAGCAGGGTTTGCGACAACACGTCCGGCGGCGTGACGACGGCGGCCACCACGAAGGCGCCGACGATCACGTAAGGCCGGCCCTGGCGCAGTTTTTCCACCGACACCACGCCCATGCGCACCAGCAGAATCACCACCACCGGCACCTCGAAGGTGACGCCGAAGGCCATGAACATGCCCAGCACGAAGGACAGGTATTTGTCGATGTCGGTCATCATGCTGACCCCGACCGGCGTCACCGCCGACATGAAGCCGAACACCACGGGGAAGACCAGGAAGTAAGCGAAAGCCATGCCGGTGAGGAAGAGCAGCAGGCTGGCCACCACTAGGGGCAGCACCAGCCGCTTTTCGTGATGGTAGAGCCCGGGCGCGACAAAAGCCCAAATCTGGTACAGGGTATTGGGCAGCGAGATCAGGAAGGCCACCAACATGGTCACCTTGACCGGAACGAAGAACGGCGCGGTGACATCGGTGGCAATCATGTTAGCCCCCGCCGGCAGCGCGTCCAGCAATGGTTTGGCCAACAGGTGGTAGATATCCCCGGACCAATGGAACAGGCCGAGAAACACCAGCGCGACGCCGAGCAGCGCCCGCACCAGGCGGGTGCGCAACTCAAGCAGATGCGCGAGCAAGGGTTGTTCATTCATGCGCGGGATTTCCAATGGATTCAGGAACGGCCGAAGCGGGAGCCAGCCCCGTCCGGCCGGGTGCGGCCGGCCTCAACGTAGCGATGGCGTATCCGCCGGCTGGGGCGCCGGCGCCGCCGGCGGCAAGTCGTCGAATAGTTCCAGCTGGTTCTCGTCCTTGACCGGCGCCGCCTCGGCATGCGCCGCAGCCTCGACCGGAAGAGAATCCAGCAGATCCGGCTGCAAGCCGCCGTGGATGACGTTGGCCGCCTCCTCCACCGGCGCGCGCGCCTCGTCCGCCAGCGCGCGCAGTTCGGCGCCGTTCTGCTCCATCGCCTCGCGCACGCCCCTAACTTCGGAATCGAGCTGGCCTTTGAACGACTGCGCGGCATCCTCGATGTCCTGCCGCAATTCGTTCAGGCCGGTCAAGTTGGCCTGCTGCTGGATATCGGCCTTCACCGTAGCCACAAAGCGCTGGGCGCGACCCACCAACGCGCCCAGGGTGCGCGCCACCGTGGGCAGGCGCTCCGGCCCCAGCACAACCAGGGCCACCACGCCGATCAACAGGATTTCGCCAAAGCTGATTTCAAACACGCTTGGACCGCGCCTTATTTCTTGTCGGCGTCGCCGTCAATGATACGGCCGGTTTCGGCCGGCTTATCCTTGGCGGCCTTGTCGCCCTCGCTGTTCATGCCTTCCTTGAAACCTTTGACCGCGCCGCCCAGATCCTCGCCGATATTGCGCAGTTTCTTGGTGCCGAACACCAGCACCACGATCAGCAATACCACCAACCAGTGCCAGATGCTGAAAGAACCCATGATTCACTTCCTTATCAAATCGAATTAATCCGCGGAGACCGCCCGGCCGCCGCTCCAGCTCTATCGGCCAATCAGTTACTCTTATGGCCGAACACATGCACATGCAGATGGAACACTTCCTGCCCGCCGCCGCGGCCGGTGTTGATGCCGGTCTTGAAACCGCCCTCCAGGCCCTGCTCGCGCGCCAATTTGGGCGCCAGGGTCAGCATCTTGCCCAGCACCGCCTCGTGCTCCGGGCCGCAATGGGCCAGCGAATCCACGTGTTGCTTGGGAATCAGCATGAAATGCACGGGAGCGATTGGACGAATGTCGTGGAAGGCCAGCACATCGTCGTCTTCGTAGATTTTATTGGCCGGAATCTGCCCGGCCACGATTTTGCAGAAGATGCAATCTGTCATTATTGTCGGCTCTCGCTAAATCTTAAGGGGAGGGAGCGCGGGAGGCCTTTTCATCCAGGCCGGAAATACCCTCGCGCCGCTTCAACTCCATCAGCACGTCCTCGGGCCGCAGGCCATGATAGGTCAGCAACACCATGCTGTGGAACCACAGATCGGCCACTTCGCGCACCAGGTGCAGCTTGTCCTTGTCCTTGGAGGCCATCAGCGTCTCCGCCGCCTCCTCCGCCACTTTTTTCAAAATGGCGTCCTCGCCCTTATGAAACAGGGACGCCACATAGGAAGACTGGGAGCTGGCTTCGCGCCGCGCTTCCAACGTGTCCGCGATGGTTTTCAGCACATCCTGGCTCATGTCGCTATTCCTTTACGCCGCAACCCCGGCAAGTATATGTCGTTCCGATGGCAAAACGATAACAATCGGCTTGCCGGCTGCCATTCTAACGGCCAGCCGCCGCGCGGCGTTGACCGCGCGCAAGTCAGGCCTTGCCGTAGATCGCGCCCGGGTCCTTCAAGACCGCGTCCACCACTTCCCAATCTTGCCGCGCCGGATCAAAGCGGCGGTAGAAGCAGCTCTCGCGGCCGGTATGGCAGGCGATGCCGCCGGCCTGCTCGATCTGCATCACCACCACGTCGCCGTCGCAATCCAACCGCAACTCCTTGACGTTTTGCAGATGGCCGGAATCCTCGCCCTTCTTCCACAGCTTGTCGCGCGATCGGCTCCAGTAATGGGCTATGCCGGTTTCGGCAGTCAGGGCCAGGCTGTCGCGGTTCATCCACGCCACCATCAGCACCCGGCCGCTGGCGGCGTCCTGGGCGATGGCTGCGACCAGGCCCTTGTCGTCCCATTTGACTTCATCCAACCAATTCATGGCTCACCTTTATAACGCCGCGCGCCTTGGCTATGAGTAGCGGCGCGGCAAATGATTCAGCCCGGCGCCCGCTTCGCCTCAAATTAAGACGTCGGCAAGAATGTCGATCAGAAGGCGCTCACAGCCGCACTTCGATGCCGGCGTCCCGCATCGCCTGCTTGGCCTCCGCCACCGTGTGCTCGCCAAAATGGAAAATACTGGCGGCCAGCACCGCGTCGGCCTTGCCCAGTTTGACCCCGTCCACCAAGTGCTGCAGCGTGCCCACGCCGCCGGAGGCGATCACCGGGATGTCCACCGCCTCCGATACCGCGCGCGTCAGCTCCAGATTAAAGCCTATCTTGGTGCCGTCGCGATCCATGCTGGTCAGCAGGATTTCACCCGCCCCTAGTTGCTGCATCTGACACGCCCACGCCACCGCGTCGATGCCGGTACGCGTGCGGCCGCCATGGGTGAACACCTCCCAGCGGTCGTTCTCCGGCGTCACCGCCTTGGCGTCTACCGCCACCACCACGCACTGACTGCCGAAACGGTCGGCCGCCTCGCTGACCAACTGCGGGCGGGTTACCGCCGCGGTGTTGATGCTGACCTTGTCCGCGCCGGCGCTGAGCAGACGGCGGATGTCCGCCACCTCCTTCACGCCGCCGCCCACGGTCAAGGGAATGAACACCTGCTCCGCCACCGATTCGATCACGTGCAGAATGATATCGCGCTGGTCCGAGCTGGCGGTGATGTCCAGAAAGGTCAGTTCGTCCGCGCCCTGTTCGTTGTAACGGCGGGCGATTTCCACCGGATCGCCGGCGTCGCGCAGGCCCAGGAAGTTGACGCCTTTGACAACGCGGCCTGCGGTCACGTCCAGGCAAGGGATGATGCGTTTAGCAAGCATATGAGGTCCGGCAAACAGCCAACCGGCCCGGACAATGCGTACGGGCCGGCATGGCTTGATGAGTCGAGAAACAGGCTATCGGAACCTGCTCATAGTCTGCTGCGCTTCAGCGATACGGCGTTGAAAACGCCTGGCCTCGCTCTTGCTCGCGAAACTTTGAACAGGCTCTCAGTCCGACAATTCGTCGGCCAGCGTCTGCGCGGCGGCGAAATCGATGCCGCCTTCGTAGATCGCGCGGCCGGTGATCGCGCCTTCGACGCCCTCGTCCGCCACCGCGCACAAGGCGCGGATGTCGTCGAGATTGCTCAGGCCGCCGGAAGCGATGACCGGGATGGTCAGCGCCTGCGCCAGCTTGACGGTGGCGTCGATATTGACGCCGTTCATCATGCCGTCGCGGCCGATGTCGGTGTAGATCACAGAATTGACGCCGTAGTCCTGGAAGCGCTTGGCCAGATCGATCACCTTGTGGTTGGTGATCTTGGCCCAGCCGTCTATCGCCACCATGCCGTCCTTGGCGTCCAGGCCGACGATGACCTGGCCGGGGAAGGCGTCGCAGGCATCGTGCAGGAAGCCGGGGGTCTTGACCGCGGCGGTGCCTATGATCACGTAGGACAAGCCCATGTCCAGATACTTCTCTATGGTGTCCAGGTCGCGGATGCCTCCGCCCAACTGCACCGGCAATTCATCGCCGACCTCGCCCAGAATGTCGCGGATCACCGCTAGGTTCTTGGGTTTGCCGGCGAAGGCGCCGTTGAGGTCGACCAGATGCAGGCGGCGAGCGCCCTGATCGCGCCAATGGGCGGCGACTTGCACGGGGTCGTCGGAGAAAACGGTGGCGTCGTCCATCACGCCCTGTTTCAGGCGTACGCATTGACCGTCTTTCAGGTCTATCGCGGGTATGAGCAGCATGGTGCTAAATCAAACGTGAGTTAAACACTGCCATCCCAGGCCAGGAAGTTCTTCATCATCTGAAGACCGGCCCGGTGGCTCTTTTCGGTGTGGAACTGGCTTGCGAAAATGTTCCCACGACCGACAATACAGGAAAACCGTTCGGGATATTCACTTTCCGCCAGCGTCAGGGCCGCATCGGCCGGCGCAAAGTGGTAACTATGCACAAAATAGAAACGCTCGCCGTCGGCGATGCCGGCGAACAAGGGATGGACCGTTTTCTGGAACACCTGGTTCCATCCCATGTGCGGCACTTTCAAACGCTCGCCCTCGGCGTCGCGCAGCCCGGCGGCAAAGCGCGCCACCTTGCCGGGAAACAGGCCCAGGCCTTGGGTCGGTCCCTCCTCGCTTTCCTCGAACAATAGCTGCGCGCCGACGCAGATGCCAAAAAACGGCTTGCTCTTGGTGCTTTCCCTTATCGCATCGGCCAAACCGTGTTGATTCAGTTCCCGCATGCAGTCCGGCATAGCGCCCTGCCCGGGAAAGATCACTTTGTCAGCCCTGAGCACGGCCTCCGGCTCGCTGGTGAGAAAGATGTCCGCGCCGATGTCGTTGACCGCCTGCGCCGACTTGAGCACCGAATGCAGATTGCCCATGCCGTAATCCACTACTGCAACTTTAATCGCCATCCTACAAGCTCGCTTCGGGGTGTGGCGGCGCTCCGGCCAAATGCGGCCGGAGCCCTGAAAAAAACGGCGCGCCCGACTTATGCGGTCAGCGTGCCCTTGGTGGACGGCGCCTGCCCGGCCATGCGCTCGTCCGTCTCACAGGCCATGCGCAGCGCGCGGCCAAAGGCCTTGAAGATGGTCTCGGCCTGGTGATGGCTGTTGACGCCGCGCAGATTGTCTATGTGCAGCGTGACCATGCTGTGGTTGACGAAGCCATGAAAGAATTCGGAAAACAGGTCGACGTCGAACTGGCCGATGCTGGCGCGGGTGTAATCGACGTTGTACACCAAGCCCGGTCGGCCGGACAGATCGATCACCACCCGGCTCAGCGCCTCGTCCAAGGGCACGTAGGCGTGACCGTAGCGGCGAATGCCCTTTTTGTCGCCTATCGCCTTGGCGAAAGCCTGGCCCAGAGTGATGCCGATGTCTTCCACCGTGTGGTGGGCGTCGATGTGCAGATCGCCGTGGGCGACCACGTCCAGATCGATCAAGCCGTGGCGGGCGATCTGGTCCATCATGTGGTCGAGAAAGGGCACGCCGGTTTCAAAGCGGCCAGCCCCGGCGCCGTCCAGATTCAGGCTGACGGTGATCTGGGTTTCCAGGGTATTGCGGGTAACGGTTGCGGTTCTCATGACTCAGGCGAAGTAAGCGTCCAGGGCCGCCAACATGGCGTCGTTTTCCTGCGGCGCGCCCACGGTCAGCCGCAGGCATCGCTCCAGCAGCGGATGGCTGCCGTGCAGTTGTTTGATCAGGATGCCGCTGGCCTTGAAATGCTGGTACAAGGCCGGCGCGTCCGGCACCCGGATGGTGATGAAATTGGCTTCCGACGGAAAGGATGCGACGGCGGCGTGGCGCGCCAGCCCGGCCGCCAGCCGGCCGCGCTCCTCGCACAGCTCCGCGGCCTGGCGGTTAAACACCTCGATATGGCGCAGCGAGAAGCGTGCGGCGGCCTGGGTCAGCACATTGATGTTGTAGGGAGGGCGCACCTTGTCCAGCTCGCAGATCCAGGCGGCGGGGCCGGCGGCGTAGCCCAGGCGGATGCCGGCCAGGCCCAGCTTGGACAGCGTGCGCATCACGATCAGATTGTCGCGCAGGCCGGCCAGGTTCATGAAGCTGTCGCTGGCGAAAGCCTGGTAGGCTTCGTCCACCACCACCAGGCCGGGCGCGGCCTCGCAGATCGCTTCCACCTCGGCGCGGGCGAAGCGCGGGCCGGTCGGGTTGTTGGGGTAGGACACGAACACCACCGCCGGCTGATGCTCGGCGATGGCCGCCAGCGTCGCCGGCAGATCCAGGCTGAAATCGGAACGCAGCGGCACGCCGACATAGTCCAGGCCGGAGAACAGCGCGTTCATCTTGTACATCACGAAGGACGGCTCCAGCGCCAGCAGCTTGGCGCCGGGACGGGCCAGCGCCTGCGCCACCAGGGTGATCAGCTCGTCGGAACCGTTGCCCAGCAGCACTTCGGCCGGCTCCGGGATGGAAAACGCCTGCTTCAGCTGGGCTTTCAACGTGCCGCCGGACGGGTCCGGATAACGGTTGACGGCGACGTCGGCCAGCGTCCGCGCCAGTTCCTGGCGCAGCTCGGCCGGCAGCGGCCACGGATTCTCCATGGCGTCCAGTTTGATGTAGCCGTCGGCGGAGGCTACCGGGTAGGCGCTGATGGCGGCGATCTCATCGCGCACCAGTTGTCGGACGGACTTTTTCATGACTTCGCAATCGGCCTCGCGGCCAACAAGAGCCCCGCGGACGGAGCCGTGTTATCGGAAACGGCGAAAAGCTATAGTAGCGTGTTCATTCGCTTTCAGCTACTCGACCCAGTTGGCCCGTTCCCGCAGCCGCGCCGGCAGCTCGACGCGGTCGCGCGCCAGCCCTTCGCGGCTGAAAACATAACGGCCTTCCGACGGCGTCACAGGAAACAAACTGGCCACCGACTGGCCTTGGAACAGCACCTGTTCGGCCAACTTGGCCGCCTCTCGGCCCTGCTCGTAGCCGGACAGCACCAAGCCGCCCGCCGCCTTGTCCTTGCCCACGGCGAAGTCCCAAAACGCAAACAGCGGCAGCTTGGCGTGGGCGGCGGTCCAACGCAGCGCTTCATCGCCGGGCACTACCTTGCCTCCGGCGTCGCGCAGAGTGAAGTAGAGGCCCACCCAGATCGCCTGGTAGCGGCCGGCTGCGCTCAGCACTCGCCGCTGCCACTCGGCGTAGGAGCCGGTCAAGACCAGATCGACGTGGATATTGGCCAACAACATGGTGTCGCGGCCAACGAAGGTCTCGTCGCGAATGATGCGCGAGGTCAGGTCGTCGTCGAACAGCACCAGAGCATTGCGCAAGCCTTTGACGGTTTTGCCCAATTCGAAGACGCTGCGCAGGATCAAGGGCCGCTCCAGCACGCCGCTGACGCCCGTCGCCGCGCCCGGGAAGTAATTGCGCGGATTGTTGTTGATGCCTAGATAGATCACCGGCACGCCTTGCTGAGCCAGTTTGCTGCCCACTCTCTGTAACGCGGCGTCATCGCCGACGATGACAAGGTCCGGCTTTATTTTAGCCGCCATGGCCAGCGCCTCGTCGGCGCGCGCCTGATGTTGGGCCGGCGGCAGGCGCTTGGTGTCCATCGCGTAGTAGCTCAATTGCGCGCGCTTGCCCAAACGCTCCTGCAGTGCGCGGCGGTAATCCTGATCCCAGGGGTAGTCGCTGTGATAGCTCTCCACCACCAGCACCCGCGGCTGCGCCCAAGCCGCCGCGGACAAGAAAAAGGCCAGACAGAGTCCGGCCATGATGCGTAGCAGCCCAGCCATCGCCTTCTCCGGTTACTTATCCAGATTAAGCGATGACGCGGCGTTTTGCTCTAAACGCTATGCGTCCAAGCGCAGTTCCGCGGCGCGCGCATGCGCGCTCAGGCCTTCGCCGTGAGCCAGCAGGCTGGCGACCTGGCCCAGCGTCCGCGCGCCGGCCTGGGACACCCGGATCAGGCTGCTGCGCTTCTGGAAATCGTACACGCCCAGCGGGCTGGCGAAACGCGCGGTGCGGCTGGTGGGCAGCACGTGATTGGGGCCGGCGCAATAATCGCCCAGGCTTTCCGAGGTGAAGCGGCCCATGAAGATGGCGCCGGCGTGGCGAATCCGCGGCAACAACTCGTCCGGATTAGCCACCGACAGCTCCAGATGCTCGGGCGCGATGTAGTTGGCGATCTCGCAGGCTTGCCCCAAGTCGCTGACCTGAATCAGCGCGCCGCGGTTGCCCAGACTGGCCTCAATAATGGTGCGGCGCGACATCTGCGGCAGCAGCCTGGCGACGCTGGCCTCGACCTGGGCGATGTATTCCGCCGACGGGCACAGCAGGATGGCCTGGGCGATTTCATCGTGCTCGGCCTGGCTGAACAAGTCCATCGCCACCCAGTCCGGCGGGGTGTCGCCGTCGCAGATCACCAGAATCTCGGACGGACCGGCCACCATGTCGATGCCCACCACGCCGAATACCCGGCGCTTGGCCGCGGCAACGTAAGCGTTGCCCGGGCCGGTGATCTTGTCGACCTGAGGCACGGTTTCGGTGCCGTAGGCCAGCGCGGCCACCGCCTGCGCGCCGCCACAGGTGAACACCTTGTCGACGCCGGCGATATAGGCTGCCGCCAACACCAGATCGTTGCGCTCGCCGTCCGGCGTCGGCACCACCATGATGATCTCGCCCACGCCGGCCACCTTGGCCGGCAGCGCGTTCATCAGCACCGAACTGGGATAGGCGGCCTTGCCACCCGGCACGTAGATGCCGACGCGGTCCAGCGGCGTCACTTGCTGCCCCAACAGGGTACCGTCTTCGTCCTGGTAGCTCCAGGAATGCGCCAGCTGCTTCTCGTGGTAGCGGCGCACTCGCTCCGCGGCGGTGCTCAGCGCATGGCGCACCGGGTCGCCCAGCCGGTGGAAGGCGGCTTCCAGTTGCTCGCGCGACAGCGTCAGATCGGCCATGGAGACGGCGCGCATGCGGTCGAAACGGTTGGTGTATTCGATCACCGCGGCGTCGCCGCGCGCTTTGACGTCGTCGCAGATGGCGGCGACGGCGGCGTCGACGGCAGGGTCTTGCGCGGTTTCAAAGGCCAGCAGCGCCTGCAGGCGCTCGGTGAAATCGGCTTGGGAAGAAGACAGTTTCAGCATGGGGCAAACCTCAGGCCGGCACGGCGCCGGCGAATGCGTCCAGCACAGGCTGGATCACGTCGTGTTTGAGCTTGAGCGCGGCCTGGTTGACCACCAGCCGCGAACTGATGTCGACGATGTGCTCGACCGCGATCAGGTTGTTGGCGCGCAGCGTGCCGCCGGTGGACACCAGATCGACGATGGCGTCGGCCAAACCAACCAGCGGCGCCAGCTCCATCGAGCCGTAGAGCTTGATGATGTCCACATGCACGCCTTTGCGGGCGAAGTGCTCGCGCGCGATCTGCGGATACTTGGTGGCGATCTTCAGCCGCGCCCCGCGACGCACCGCGGCCTCGTAATCGAAGCCGTTTTGCACCGCCACCATCATATTGCACTTGGCGATATTGAGATCCAGCGGCTGGTACAGGCCGGCGCCGCCGTGCTCGATCAGCACGTCGCGGCCGGCGATGCCCAGATCGGCGGCGCCGTACTGAACATAGGTCGGCACGTCGGACGCGCGCACGATCACCAGCCTCACGCCTGGATGGTTGGTGCCGATGATCAGTTTGCGCGAGGCTTCAGGGTCCTCCGCCGGCAAAATCCCGGCGGCGGCCAGCAAAGGCAGAGTTTCTTCAAAGATGCGCCCTTTGGACAGGGCAATAGTCAGCTTCATGATGTCTTGCGGCAAGGATGACGAAATCGAAGTTAAGGCGGAGCGGAGCGGACTCAGCCAACCAGAGCGCGGCGTTCGCGCTCCAGCAGGCCGACATAGCGCTGGATCAACGTTTCCATCGCCGGCGTCAGCCCCAGATAGGAGCAGCCTATGCGTACGGCTTCGTTGCCGTTGCGCAATTTAGCGGCCAGCCGGTGGCGAACTTCCAAGCCGATATGCAGCGCGCCCAGCGGTTTCAGATCCAGCGTGCAGCGCTGGTATTGCTGGCCGATGTCGAAGCCGGGCGTTCCCGGCTGCGGCAACCACATGCTGACGCCGCCCAGGCTGACGTCGAACAAGGCCAGATCGACGGGCTTGTGCGGATAATCGGCCACATGGCACATCACCGGGCTGGCCGCCGGGGTCTGGATGCGGAAGAACTCGCGGCGCTGCAGCTTGATCACCTGCTCGGGCAAGTCGGCCTGGAAGGCCGGCTGGCCCTCCCAATCGACGCGCCGCACCTGGCCGGTGACGAACTGGGTCTTGACGCCCTCCGGCGAGCAGACGAAGACATTGCGCTCGCTGGCCAGCAAATGCTCATTGGTCTCCGGGTCCGCGCCCCAGTCGAACACCAGCGTGCCCGCCTTATGGTCCACTTCCAGGAAGCGGGTCAGGATGAAGGTTTTACCCTTGTTGGAAAACACCGTCACCATATGGCCGTTCTTGGCGATGCCGGCCAGATGATGGGCGATCTCCACCGACGTGGACAGCGTGTATTTGGCGAGATCCAACGATGGCTGCGAGCCGGATGTTGCGCCAGCGTTATGGTCGTTGCTCACTTTGATCCGACTTTCATGTCTGCGTCAGTTTCCGATACGCCAAGTTTAGCGTAACAACTGGTCAATATCATGAGCCAAGCTCGCCGACGGCGTGCCGTAGGCCTCAAACACACGCAAACGGCCCTGTTTATCCAACAGATAGGAGCCGGCGCTGTGGTCCACGCTATAGCCGCCGCCCGGCTGGCTCACCCGTTGGGCGACGATTTTGTACTGATTCTTTATCTGTTCGACCTCGCCGGCCGTGCCGGTCAGGCCGACGAAGCCGCGGTTGAAGTGCGGCACGTAACCGGCCAGCACCTGCGGCGTGTCGCGCTCCGGATCGATGCTGACGAACAGCACTTGCACCTGTCCGGCCTTATCGCCCAGTTGCTTCACCGCTGCCGCGTATTCCAGCATGGTGGTCGGACAAACATCCGGGCAATGGGTGTAGCCGAAGAACAGCGCCACCACTTTGCCCTGGTATTGAGACAGGCTGCGGCGCTGGCCTTGATGGTCGGTCAACGTGAAATCGCCGCCTATCGACGCTCCGGCGACGTCGGTGCCTTTCAAATCCAGCTTGGGTTCATTCGGCGAGCACGCGGCCAGCCACAGCGGCAG
Source organism: Chromobacterium fluminis (assembly GCF_011602385.1). Classification (NCBI taxonomy): domain Bacteria; kingdom Pseudomonadati; phylum Pseudomonadota; class Betaproteobacteria; order Neisseriales; family Chromobacteriaceae; genus Chromobacterium; species Chromobacterium fluminis. The sequence goes on from NZ_JAAOMA010000001.1 coordinate 119,740, forward strand.
CAACAGCAAGCCGGCGAGTTTTATCAATTTGCGCATCAGGAAACGGGTATCAGCCAGTAGTGGTCTATCAGCAGGGCCGCGAACAACCAGGTCAAATACCAAATCGACCAGGCAAAGGCGCGGCGGGCCAGAGCGTCAGCATACTGGCGATGCAGGCGCACGGCAAGGAAGAGCAAACGCGCGTCCAACGCCAGCGCCGCCAGCAGATAGAGCCAGCCGGCCGCGCCCATCGCCACCGGCAGCAGGGTGATGGCCGACAACAGCGAGGAGTACAGCAAGATGGACAGCGTAGTGAAACGCTGGCCATGAGTCACCGGCAGCATCGGCAGCCCGGCGCGGGCGTAATCGTCGCGGCGATACAAGGCCAACGCCCAGAAATGCGGCGGCGTCCAAGCGTAGATGATCAGGAACAACACTAAGGCGAACGCGTGCACCTCCCCAGTCATCGCCGCCCAGCCCAGCACCGGCGGCATCGCGCCGCTGGCGCCGCCTATCACGATGTTCTGCGGCGTGTTGGGCTTGAGCAGCAAAGTGTAGACGATGGCGTAGCCAACGAAAGTGGCCAGCGTCAGCCAGGCGGTCAAGGCGTTGACCAGGCCGGCCAGCAAGGCCATGCCGATGCCGCCTGCGGTCAGAGCGATGATCAGGGTCTCGCCCGCGCCGGCCTCGCCGCGCGCGGTGGCGCGCCAGGCGGTGCGACGCATATTGGCGTCCACTGTGCGCTCCACCAGGCAATTGATCATCGCCGCCGCGCCGGCCACCAGCGCGATGCCGGCGGTGGCCGGCAACAAACGCGCCGGGTCCGGCCAGCCCGGCCCCGCCAGGAACATGCCGATCACCGCGCAGAACACAATCAGCCCCACTACTCGGGGCTTGGCCAGTTGCATCAAGGCGACCGCGTGCTGGCGCGCCTGTTGAAGCTCCGCTGCGTTCATGTTTTTTCCCCTTCAGGATGCGGCGCTCAAACCCACTCGCGATGATTTTTCGAAAGACTTGGCAAAGACCCGGCCACGGCCCGCGCTTGAGCGGCTCGCGCCGGGCGCACACGCAACGCCAGCAAGCTGGCCGCCAGCAGCAGACCGGCGGCGCCGGCATTGTGCGACACCGCCGCCGGCAAGGGCAACGCCAGCAGCACATTGGCGACGCCCAAGGCTAGCTGACAGCCCAGCAGCGCCAGCAAACAAGCCAGATGGCCGCGCAGCGCCGGCAGCCGCCAGCCGGCACGCGCCGTCGCCAGGCATAAGACGGTCACCAACGCGGCCCCGAGCCGGTGCAGCCAATGCACCGCCACCAGGTTGCCCACCGCCAGCGGGCTGCCGTCCGGCGCCTCGCCCAATGCCCGGAACAGATGGAAAGCGTGCTCAAAACGCATCTGCGGCCACCATTCGCCATTGCAGGCGGGGAAGCCCTGACAGGCCAGAGCAGCATAGTTGGTGGACACCCATCCGCCCAGCGCCACTTGCAGCGCCACGGCCAGGACCAGGCCGCGCGCCAGCCAGTTCAGCACTGCCGGCGCCTCCACCGGCCGCAGCCGCGGGGACAGCGCCAGCCAGGCCAACAGCAACAGCACCGACATGCCGCCAAGTAGATGCAGGGTGACGATGGCCGGTTTGAGCAGCAAGGTCACCGTCCACATGCCCAACAAGCCCTGCGCCGCCACCACCGCCAGCAACGCGCCGGCCGCGCGGCGATGCCGCCGCGCACGCCAGGCGTGCCAGGCGACGGCGACAATCAACGCGCCAAGCGCGCCGGCCAGATAGCGATGGCTCATTTCCTTCCAGGCTTTGCCCAGACTAACCGGACCATCGGGACTCTGGGCATATTGCCGCTGGATGCTCTCCGCCGCGTGGTGCGGGGATATCTGGCCGTAACAACCCGGCCAATCCGGACAGCCGAGCCCGGCATCGGACAAGCGCACATAGGCGCCGAAAGGCACGACCACGCATGCCAGGATGAATGCCAGCCAGATCAGTCGCCTCATGCTGCGCTCCCCTTGTCGAGCGGCCAACAAACTGCGAAAGCCACGGGCCGTACGGGCCAGCGGCCAAATGGACTTAACCGATGCCGTTATTGGTTTTCAGCACGCGACCTATTTCCTGGATCACTTTCTTGGGGTCCGCGGCGTCGGGATAAAACAGCACTTGGTTGCCCAGCGGGTCCACCAGATAGTAGCCGCCGTCATCAACGCCGGCCTGCGCGGACTGCACGATGTGAGTGGCGTCCACCTCCTCGTGCGCGGCGCTCTCCTGCCAGCCCAGCCGGGTCAGACGGCCGGCGGCCTCGCCCTGCGCGCGCTGAATCTGGCGCATCGCGAAAAAGCGCTGCTGGCAGCGTGTCTGGCAGCCCGGTTCTATCCTGGCCGCCAGCACCCATTTGCCGCGCGGCCATCCTTGCGCGCCGGTCAGCGCGAACGGCCGCGTCGGCAACAATTGGCCGTAGCTCTTGCCGCCCTGCGGCGGCATCAGTCGGTAAGCCGCCCAAGAGGCGAGCACCGGCGCCAGGCAGATGGCCGCCATCAGCAGCAGCTTGAGCCGGCCGCGGCGCCGGGACGGCTCGGGGGACGCTTCATCGACGCGGCTCATGGGAACGTCTCCTCAGCGAATGCAAGGACAGCAGCAATAACAGGCCCAGCAGCAGCCACTGCGCCGCATAGGCGTAATGGCGCTCCGGCATGAATTCCGGCAGCACCGGCCAATGCCGCAACGGATCCGGCGAGTGCTCCAGCACCACCACGCCCTGATGCCAATGGCCGGGATAACGCTGACGCAACGCGGCCATGTCGATGGCGTCGACGCGCCCCTCGACGCCGGCCACCGCGCCGGGCAGCACAAAGTGACGCGGCAAGGGCATCCAATGCCCGCGCAAGGTCAGCGCTTGCGGATCGACGGCGGGCAGCGCCACGCCGTCGGCCAGCCAGCCCAGGTCCACCAGGGCCATCGCGCCATCCTCCAGCCGCCACGGCTGCAGCATGCGCCGACCCTTGACCTCTCCCAGGTAGCTGTTTTCCAGTTGCAAAACAGGCCCGGCGGGGTGCGCGCCCGGCAAGGCCACCCGGCTGAACTCCGGCTGAGGGCGGGCTTCCCGATAAATCAAGCTGACCGGCGGCACGCCGATGGCGCTGGTCAACGAGCGCAACAGTTCGGTTTTTTCCTGCGCGCGCTGCCACTGCCAGGCCGCCAGAAAGAAAGGCAACACCGCCATAGCCAATAAACACAGCCAAACCAGCCGTTTGCCGCTAGACTTCAAAGCTGAAGATCGACGGCCCAATCGACCGGGGGATTCCGCAATGAAACTTGTCATTCTGTTCTTGCTCGCCTGCATCGTGCTTGCCCTGTTCTGGGGCCTGACCGGCCTGCTGAAGTCCGATCAAGGCTCTCAACGTCTGGTTCGCTCCCTCACTTTGCGCATAGGCCTGTCCATCGGCCTGTTTCTGCTGCTGCTGCTGGGCGCGCTGTTCGGCTGGTGGCGCCCACATCAAGCTTAGCCGAGCCGCCCGTCCACGTCCCCACGCGGCCCCTGGCCTTTGGTCTGGCCGCGCCGCTCACAGCCAGTAGACGAAGACGAACAGCAGCAACCACACCACGTCGACGAAGTGCCAGTACCAGGCCGCCGCTTCGAAGGCGAAGTGGTGCTGGCCATCGAAATGTCCACGCATCACCCTCAGCCACACCACCGCCAGAATAATAGTGCCCAGCAGAACGTGCATGCCGTGAAAGCCGGTCAGCATGAAGAAGGTCATGCCGTAAGCGCCGGATGCCAGGCTCAGGTTCAACTCGCTCATCGCGTGGCCGTATTCATACATCTGCAGACACAGGAACAAAGTCCCCAGCAGTACGGTCAGCAGCAGGCCCAGCTTCAATTGGGCGCGCCGGCCTTGCAGCAGCGCCCAATGCGCCCAAGTCACCATCGCGCCGGAGCTGAGCAGGATCAAGGTATTCAGCGCCGGCAGCCCCCAGGCGCCCATCGCCTGGTAGGGCTTGGTGATGCCCGGCCCGGTGAGCAAGGGCCAGGACGGTTCGAAATCCGGGTACAAGATCTTGTAGTCCATCTCGCCCAAGGTCGGCACCGACACCACCCGCACCCAGTACAAGGCGCCGAAGAAAGCCCCGAAGAACATCACCTCGGAGAAGATGAACCAGCCCATGCCCCAGCGGAAGGACATATCCTCCTTGCCCTGGTAGTCGCCGCGCCGGTTTTCTCGAATCACGTCGCCGAACCAGCCGAACAACATATAAATCAGGATCAACGCGCCCACGCCTAGCAACAGCTTGCCCAAGGGTTGGCCGTTGACGGCGAAGGCCGCTCCCAGTCCCAAGCAGAACAGCGCCACCGCGCCCACCGCCGGCCAGCGCGATGGCTGCGGCACGAAGTAATGCGTCTGTTCCTGTTCGTTCGCTGTCGTCATTGCATACTCCCTGCACACTGATTAGGACGTGGCCAGCCGCACCACCAAGAGCAACACTCCAATAAACGTGGCCGCCAGCAACAACGCGGTCAGTATCAACTGCAACGGCGACAGCTTGCTGTCCTCTCGCGCGTCCGCCTTGCGGCGCACGCCGAAAAAGGCGGACAACACCGCCAGTACTCCTTGCCACGCTCTCATGAGCCCGCTCCCGCATTGCCCGGCACGTCAAACACGGTATAGGCCAGCGTGATGCTGTCTATTGAGGCCGGCAAACGCTTGTCGACGACGAACACCACTGGAAAGCGCCTGGTTTCGCCGGGCGCGAAGGCCTGCTGGCGGAAACAGAAGCACTCCAGCTTCTTGACGTACTCGCCGGCGGCGGCGGGCAGATAGCGCGGAATCGCCTGCCCCACTACCCGCTGGCCGCTGGCGTTGGTGATTTCATACTCCACCTGCACAAACTGGCCGGGCTTCACCTTGAGCCGAGTTTGCAGCGGCCGCACCTGCCACGGCAGGCCGGCCTGGACCGTGGCGTCGAAAGTCATGTCCACCTCGTGCGCCGCCGCGCCGCCACTCGCCACATCGTCCAGGCTGTCCGCCTTGACCACGTCGTTGAGACCGGTGACTTCGCACACAACCTTGTACAGCGGGATCAAGCCCCAGGCGAAAACGAACATCAACAAGGCCACCACCGCCAGCTTCTTCATCAGTTGGCGATTGCTGCGTCCCTGCTTGGCGGCGGCTTCCATGGTGTCGTTCTCAGTGGTGCTGGCCGCCGGTGCTGGACACCACAACGCCGTTCTCGATCACTTCCAACTGCGGCGCCTCCACGAAGCTGTGGTAGGGGGCCGGGGTCGGAATCACCCACTCCAGCGTGTTGGCGCCCTCCCACGGATGCTGCGGCGCGGGCTTGCCGTGGCGCAGCGAGCGCAGGATGTTGTAGAGGAAGATCAACTGCCCCAGGCCGAACATGAAGGCGCCGATGCTGGCCAGCTGGTTGAATTCGGTGAACTGCAGCGCGTAGTCGGGAATCCGCCGCGGCATGCCGGCGAGACCGAGGAAATGCATGGGAAAGAAGGTGACGTTGAACCACAACAAGGACCACCAGAAGTGCAGCTTGCCCAGGCCCTCGTGGTACATCTTGCCCGTCATCTTGGGGAACCAGTAATAGATGGCGGAGAACAGGCTGAACAGCGCCCCGGCCACCAGCACGTAATGGAAATGGGCAACCACGTAGTAGCTGGCGTGCAGTTGGATATCCACCGCCGCCACGCTGAGGGTGACGCCGGACAGGCCGCCGATGGTGAACAGCAGAATGAAGCCGATGGCGAACAGCATGGGGGTTTCAAAGCTCATGCTGCCCTCCCACATGGTGGCCACCCAGTTGAAGACTTTGACCCCTGTGGGCACCGCGATCAGCATGGTCGCGTACATGAAGAACAGTTGAGCGGTGGCCGGCATGCCGGTGGCGAACATATGGTGCGCCCACACCATGAAGGACAGGATGCCGATGCTGGAGGTGGCGTAGACCATGGAGGCGTAGCCGAACAAGGGCTTGCGGGCGAAAGTGGGTATCACCTGGCTGACGATGCCGAAAGCCGGCAACGCCATGATGTAGACCTCGGGGTGGCCGAAGAACCAGAACACGTGCTGATAGAGTATGGGGTCGCCGCCACCGGCGGCGTTGAAGAAATGGGTGCCGAAGTGACGGTCGGTCAACACCATGGTGACTACGCCGGCCAGCACCGGCATCACCGCGATGATCAGGTAGGCGGTGATCAGCGAGGCCCAGGCGAACATGGGCATCCTCATCATGGTCATGCCCGGCGCGCGCAGGTTCAGAATGGTGACGATGATGTTGATCGAGCCCATGATGGAGCTGACGCCCATGATGTGGATGGCGAAGATGGTCATGTCCATGCCCATGCCCATCTGGGTGGACAGCGGCGCGTACAGCGTCCAGCCGGCCGCCGCCGCGCCGCCGGGCACGATGAAGGACAACAAGAGCAGCAGCGCCGCCGGCGGCAGCAGCCAAAAGCTCCAGTTGTTCATCCGGGCGAAGGCCATGTCCGGTGCGCCTATCATCAGCGGCAGCATCCAGTTGGCCAGGCCGGTGAAGGCCGGCATGATGGCGCCGAACACCATGATCAGGCCGTGCAAGGTTGTGAACTGATTGAACAGCTCAGGCTGGAAGAACTGCAGGCCAGGCTGAAACAGCTCGGCGCGAATGCACAACGCCATCACCCCACCCGACAGAAACATGATGAAGGAGAACCACAGATACATCGAGCCGATGTCCTTGTGGTTGGTGGCCGCCAGCCAGCGCATGATCCCGCGCGGGCGCTCATGGTGCCCCGGCGTGTGCCCGGCATGGCCGGCGTCATCGACAATTGCCATATCGCTCTCCTTGCATGGGTTCGCCGCCGGTCCCGGGCTCAGCCGGTGGCGCCGCGGGCCGTCTTGATCTCTTTGGGCTGCACCAATTCGCCGGTGTGGTTGCCCCAGGCGTTGCGCTCATAGGTGATCACGGCGGCGATGTCGGTATCGGACAGCTGCTTGCCCCAGGCTTGCATCGCCGGGTTCTTCTGGCTGCCAAACAAGACGATGTGGATGTGCGCCGGCTTGTCCGCAGTGGCTATCTTGGAGCCGTCCAGCGCCGGGAAAGCACCGGGCAGGCCCTTGCCGTTGGCCTGGTGACAGGCGACGCAGTTCTGGGCGTAGACTTTTTCACCGCGGGCTTTCAAATCGGCCAGCGTCCACACTTTGTTGGGATCATCCGCCGCCGCCGCCATCTGCTTTTTCTTGGCTTCCAGCCACTTGGCGTAGTCGTCCGGCGTCTTGGCTTCCACCACGATGGGCATGTAGCCGTGGTCCTTGCCGCACAACTCGGAACACTGACCGCGATACGTGCCGGGCTTGTCTATGCGGAACCAGCTGTCGCGCAGAAAACCGGGAATCGCATCCTGCTTGACGCCCAATTGCGGCACCCACCAAGAGTGGATCACGTCGTTGGCGGTCAACAGCAGCCGCACTTTCTTGCCGGTGGGCACCACCAGCGGCTCGTCCACTTCCAGCAGATAGTTGACCGGCTTGGCCGCGGTGTTGGCGATGGCCTCGCGCGGCGTGGACAAGTGGCTCATGAAGCCGAAATTATCGTCCAGGTAGTCGTAGCGCCACTTCCATTGATAGCCGGTGACCTTGACCGTCATGTCCTCGCCGCGCGTGCCCTTCTGCGACAACACCGCCTTAGTGGCCGGCCAGGCCATGCCGATCAGGATCAGCAACGGGATCACCGTCCAGATGATTTCCACCGTGGTGTTTTCATGGAAGTGCTTGGCCTGGTGGCCGGCGGCTTTGCGATGGCGGACGATGGCGTACATCATCACCAGGAACACCAGCGCGAAAATAACGCAGGTGATCAGCAGCAGCATGGTGTGCAGATCGTATTGCTGGCGGGCAATGGGAGTGACGGGGGCTTGCAGATTCAACTCGGCCGCTGACGCGCAGGATATCGGCAGCCAACAGCAAAGGACGCGCATACAGGACATGGAGCCCCCCTAGAAATCCTCAACTGACATGAAATGGTGCTGACTGGTCCGGTCTATTTTCATGACCGGTTAATGGCATGCTAGAAAAAAAGATCAAGGAAAACAAGAAAATGTCTTGCGGCAACGCAATAAAATATTACGTATGCAACCCCCGACTCACGCGCGGCGGCTCAGTTGGATTCGCCCGCCAGATACGGTATTTCCAGCAATAACGGCGCCGGCATGTGCCTTTGCAGGGTTTCCAGGTTCTGCTCGTAAGCCTGTTGTTGCGGCACCACTCGATTGGCCACCCACCCGGCCAAGGGCAGGCCGGCGTCCAGCACCGCGCGCGCGGTCAGCAAGGCGTGGTTGATGCAGCCCAGCCGCATCCCCACCACCAGAATCACCGGCAATTGGAGGGCTTTGGCCATATCGGCCATGAACAGTCGGTCAGACAGCGGGGCCAACCAGCCACCCGCCGCCTCCACCACCACCACATCGGCGCAGGCGGCCAATTGCTGGTAATGGTCGACGATCACGTCCAGCCGGATGTCCACGCCGGCCTCGCTCGCGGCGATATGCGGCGACACCGGCGGCAGGAATCGATAAGGATTCATCAGATCCAGATCAGATTGCCCGGTGGCTGCGGTCAACCGCGCCACGTCGTCGTTCCACCAGCTGCCGTCGGCCAGCAGTTCGCAGCCGGAAGCCACCGGTTTCATCGCCAGCACGCGCTTGCCTTCGGCCTGCCATTGGCGGATCAATTGCACGGCGACGTGGGTCTTGCCGATTTCGGTATCGGTGCCGGTGATGAAGAAGGCTGCGGACATGGACGCTTTCCGTAATGGATAGTAGAGAGCTGGCAGTCTAGCGCCGGCCCGTTCGCGCGTAAAACGCAAAAAACCCCGGCTCCGCCGCGCAACGACGCCGACCTCATGGGTCGGCTGTCCACCGCGCAGCCTTGTGAGCCGGGGCAAAAAGGGTCGGCCTTGTGGGCCTGATGGACTTCACACTCGATAAAGTGAACTCCCTGGGCCGGACGATCTAGCGCTGGCTGCGCGCCGACAAGGACGGGATGGAAAACCTTGTCGACGATGCGCCGCGCTGACCGCCTCGGCCGGAAAACCTCATACCAGCGCTTGCGCGTTCAGCTTTTGCTCCTGGTTCATCAATTTGTTCAAGGCGGACAGATAGGCCTTGGCCGAAGATACGATAATGTCGGTGTCCGCGCCCTGGCCGCTGACGATGCGGCCGTCGAGCGCCAGGCGCACGGTCACCTCGCCCTGGGATTCAGTGCCCTTGGTGATGGCGTTCACCGAGTACAGCTCCAACTCCGCGCCGCTGGCGGCCACGCTTTCAATTGCCTTGAAAGCGGCGTCCACCGGACCGGAGCCGCTGGACTGGGCACGGCGCTCTTCGCCATGCGCCAGAAACACGATGGAGGCCACCGGCGCTTCGCCGGTTTCGGTGGCGATCTTCAAGGACACCAGCTTGTAATCCTCTTCGCGGCCAGTGCTGAACTCGTCCGACACCAGCGCGTGCAAGTCTTCATCGAAAATCTCGCGCTTGCGGTCCGCCAGCTCTTTAAACCGGGCGAAGGCGGCGTTCAGCGCTTCTTCGCTGTCCAACACAATGCCCAGCTCGATCAACTTGGTCTTGAAGGCGTTGCGGCCAGACAACTTGCCCAGGGTCAAGCGATTGGTGCTCCAGCCCACCGATTCGGCGGACATGATCTCGTAGGTTTCGCGATGTTTGAGCACGCCGTCCTGATGGATGCCGGACTCATGGGCGAAGGCGTTGGCGCCAACGATGGCCTTGTTGGGCTGCACCGGATAACCGGTCACCGTAGACACCAGCTTGGACGCCGGCACAATCTGGGTGGCGTCGATGCCGGTTTCCAGCGCGAAGACGTCCTTGCGGGTGCGCACCGCCATCACCACTTCTTCCAGGCTGGCGTTGCCGGCGCGCTCTCCCAGGCCGTTGATGGTGCATTCCACCTGGCGCGCGCCGCCCAACACCGCGGCCAGGCTGTTGGCCACCGCCATGCCCAGATCATTATGGCAATGAGCGGACCAGATCACCTTGTCGGCGTCCGGCGTTTTGGCGATCAGTTCGCGGAAGAAGGCTTCGGTGATGAAGGGCACCGCGTATCCGACGGTGTCCGGCACGTTCAAGGTGGTGGCGCCGGCCTTGATCACTTCGCCGAAGATGCGCGCCAGGAAATTGATGTCCGAGCGCAGCGCGTCCTCGGCGGAGAACTCCACGTCGTCGGTGTATTCGCGGGCGATTTTCACCGCCGCCACCGCCGCCGCCACCACTTCGTCCGGGCTCATGCGCAGCTTCTTCTCCATATGGATGGGGCTGGTGGCGATGAAAGTATGGATGCGGCCGCGCGCCGCCGGCTTGATCGCTTCGCCCGCGGCGCGGACGTCGCGCTCGTTGGCGCGGGCCAGGCTACAGACGGTGGAGTCCTTGATCACCTCCGCGATGGCGCGGATGGCGTCGGCGTCGCCCGGGCTCGCCGCGGCGAAACCCGCTTCGATGATGTCCACGCCCAGACGCTCCAGCTGGCGGGCAATCCGGATCTTTTCTTCCTTGGTCATCGATGCGCCCGGCGATTGCTCGCCGTCGCGCAAGGTGGTGTCGAATATATACAGACGATTGCCCATCTGGCTGTTTCTCCCTGGTCCCTGCATTGCCATTTCCGCGCCGGTTCCGACGCCGATCAGATAATCGTTGAAATCGAAGCGTTTACCCTGGCTGGCCGCCATCACCGCCAGCTTGTTGAGCTGGGCCAATGGCAGGCTGCCGCGTTCTCTCCATTTGTATATCGCCGCCCGAGTCACCGGCTCATCGGCGAACAAGCGATTCAGATCCTCAGCCAGCTGTCCCGGCCCGCCGAAGTCCGCAATCAAGCGTTCAATGTCCAATTGCATCATGTGCTCCCGCAGCAAATTTTGATCCAGCCTACCGGCAAGCAAGACATAAAGTCAAATCTGCATGCTGAAAACTGTGATTAAAACGTTACACCTGATGTCCAAGCCAAAAATATTAGACATCATGTCTATTTTTGCTTGGCAATTGCCTAAGCTTTAAGCAAAGCGCAAGCGATCAGACGCCGGCAGATCGGTTATACTCTTGGGTTTAGTCAGATTGATCGAGGACAAACCAGTGTCCGAACGCCTGTTCGTGCTGTTGCAACATCTGATGCCCAAGCTGGCCATGACCCGGTTCGCGGGCAGCGTCGCCAACTGGGAAGGCGGCAGCCTGACGCAATGGATCATCCGCCGCTTTATTGCCCGCTATAAGGTGGACATGAGCGAAGCCGCCGCCAGCGACCCCGCAGCCTACGCCAGCTTCAACGCCTTCTTCACCCGCGCCCTGCGCGCCGACGCGCGCCCGCTCTCGAGCGAACGGCTGGCGTGCCCGGTGGACGGCGCCATCAGTCAGTTCGGCCGTATCGAACAGGGGCAGATTTTCCAGGCCAAGGGCCGCAGCTATTCGGCCCAAGCACTGCTGGCCGGCGACGCCGAGTGGGCGCGCCGTTTCGACGACGGCCATTTCGCCACCATCTATCTGAGCCCCCGCGACTACCATCGCATCCACATGCCTTGCGCCGGCCGCCTGCTGCGGATGAGCTATGTGCCGGGCGAACTGTATTCGGTCAACCCGGCCACCGCCCGCGGCGTGGACCGCTTGTTCGCGCGCAATGAGCGCGTGATATGCCTGTTCGAGGGGCAGGACGGCCAGCCCTTTGCGCTGGTGTTGGTGGGCGCCACCATCGTCGGCAGCATGGCCACGGTCTGGCACGGCGTGATCAACCCGCCGCGTCCGGGACAGATCCGCCACTGGGATTACCACGACCAGGATATCCGCCTGGCCAAGGGCGAGGAGATGGGCCGCTTCCTGCTGGGTTCCACCGTGGTCTTGCTGTTCCCTCAAGGCCCGCTGAACTTCAACCTCGCCTGGCAAGCCGCCGGCGCGGTGCGCATGGGCGAGGCAATGGCGGACTGAATCGAGCTCGCCCTCCCCATAAATAAACGCGGCCCGGCGCCGCGTTTTATTTTTGCCCTCCCAAACCCTTTTCTACGTAAAAATAACTATCACGTAGGAATCATCGATTGCCTATCCAAAAATGACAAGACGCCCTCGGCATCCCGCGCCGAACCGGCATTCATCCTACGGAGAAGGCAACGATGCATATCACCGATGTTTTGCGCAAAACCATCCACAATCCAGCAAGCTGGAGCAAGCAAGAGCTTTACGACAATCTGCAGGCCGCGGTGGATGTGGAGCTGTGGACCATTCCTCTCTACCTGACCACCTTGTATTCGATTCAGGGATTGAACTCCGGCAATCAGCAGGCTTATCCCGCCACCGCCAAACTGATCGAAAGCGTGGTGATCCAGGAAATGCTGCACTTGGAACTGATTTCCAATCTGTGCAATGCGCTGGGTTATGCGCCCCAATACCCCTTCCCCACCTATGAAGCGGCTGAGGGCATCCCCTTCCTCAAACCCGATGTGCCGCCGAAATACGCGGGCTATCAGGTCAAGCTAGGGCCGCTGGACATCAACCAACTGAAGCTGTTCTGTGTGATCGAGCTACCCGAGCCTCCCGGCAAACCGGACTGGAACAAACAGACACGATACAACTCGATAGGCGAGCTGTATCAGGCGCTTGAGATTGCCGTACCCCTGCAGTGGAAAGACCTCTATGTCGGCGCCGCCGCCAATACCAAACAGCAGACCAATTTCACCGACTACACGCAGAAAAACCAGCAGGGCGACGGCTTCAGCCAAACCATCAACTCCCTGGAACAAGCCCTGGCGGCGATGCAGGCCATCGTCAAGCAAGGCGAAGGCAATCGCTCCACCGAGGAGATCCCTCCACGCGATCAAGCGCCGGCGGAGAATCCGGCGGCTTACGACCCCAGCGACTTCGACCCGTCGCAAAGCCACTTTTTGAAGTTCAACCTGATCCTTGACCTGCTACGCCTGGGGTCCAACCCCTGGATTCCCGCTACCTACCCGCTGATTCCCCACCCCGACAAACAGCAGCTGGCGGAGCAGGCAATGGCTCAACGCCAACTTCAGGACGGCTTTCGCGCCTTCATGTCCGAGTTGCAAACCGGCTTCAACACCGCACAAGCCAATCAGCAGATGCCAGGCAGCTTCTACAGCAGCATGTTCAACTTGCAGAACCTGATCACCGCCGTTTGGCAATCCGGCGCAACGCCGGCTTTTCCCAGCCACTGAACCGGATGCGGAAGCAGCATGAAAAAAGCCGGGCGCAACGCCCGGCTTTTCCATGCCGCCAGATCAAACCGACAGATCAGTTCTTGGACTGGTCCACCAGCTTGTTCTTGGCGATCCACGGCATCATCGCGCGCAGCTCGGCGCCGACTTTCTCGATCGGGTGATCGGCGCTCAGACGGCGACGCGCGGTCATGCTCGGGTAGTTGGTCTTGCCTTCCAGGATGAACATCTTCGCGTATTCACCGGACTGGATGCGGTACAGCGCCTTCTTCATCGCGTCCTTGGTGGCGGAAGTCACTACTTCCGGGCCGGTCACGTACTCGCCGTACTCCGCGTTATTGGAGATCGAGTAGTTCATATTGGCGATGCCGCCCTCGTACATCAGGTCGACGATCAGCTTCAGCTCGTGCAAGCACTCGAAGTAGGCCATTTCCGGCGCGTAGCCGGCTTCCACCAGGGTTTCGAAACCAGCCTTGACCAGTTCCACCGCGCCGCCGCACAACACGGCCTGCTCGCCGAACAGATCGGTCTCGGTTTCCTCGCGGAAATTGGTCTCGATCACGCCCCCTTTGGTGCCGCCGTTGGCCGCCGCGTAGGACAGCGCCACGTCGCGGGCCTTGCCGGACTTGTCCTGATAAACCGCGATCAGGGTCGGCACGCCGCCGCCCTTCAGGTATTCGGAGCGCACAGTGTGGCCCGGGCCTTTCGGCGCCACCATGATCACGTCGACGTCGGCCGGCGGCACGATCTGGTTGTAATGGATATTGAAGCCGTGGGCGAAGGCCAACGCCGCGCCCTTCTTCAGGTTGGGCGCGATGTCCTTGCCGTAGACATCCGGCTGCGACTCGTCCGGCAACAGAATCATGACCACGTCGGCCTTCTTCACCGCCTCGGCCACTTCCTTGACCTTGTGGCCGGCCGCTTCCGCCTTCTTCCAGGAAGCGCCTTCCTTGCGCAGGCCCACCACGACGTCCACGCCGGAGTCTTTCAGGTTCTGCGCATGGGCGTGGCCCTGGGAACCGTAGCCGATGATGGCGACTTTCTTGCCCTTGATGATGGAGAGGTCAGCGTCTTTGTCGTAGAAAACTTTCATTTGCAATCCTTGATATCGTTTGTTTTGGGGGCCCGGCCTCCGGCCGGCGCCCGCCTGCGTCAGATTTTCAGAACCCGCTCACCCCGACCAATGCCGGATGCGCCGGTACGGACCGTTTCCAGGATCACTGTGCGGTCCACCGCCTCGATGAAGGCGCCGAGCTTTTCACTCGTACCAGTCAGCTCGATGGTGTAAGTCTTTTCCGTCACGTCGATGATGCGTCCGCGGAAGATGTCGGCCATGCGCTTCATCTCCTCGCGGTCCTTGCCGGTGGCGCGGACTTTGATCAGCATCAGCTCGCGCTCGATGTGCTCGGATTCATTGAGGTCTATCACCTTGACCACCTCGATCAGCTTGTTGAGCTGCTTGGTGATCTGCTCGATGACTTCGTCGGAGCCGTGAGTGACGATAGTCATGCGCGACAGCGTCGGGTCCTCGGTCGTGGACACTGTCAGCGAATCGATATTGTAGTTACGGGCCGAAAACAGACCCACCACGCGGGACAATGCGCCCGCCTCGTTTTCCAGAAGAATGGATAGGATATGTCGCATACCGGCTGGCCTCAACACATATTGCCGTAGTCACGGTTGTTCTCGAAGGGGACGTTCTGCACCTCGCTCATGTGTTCGGGCAGGTCCATCTGGTCGAGTCCCTTGCCGTTCTGCACCATCGGGAACACGTTCTCGGATTGGTCGGTACGGAAATCCAGGAACACCAGACGCTCTTTCAGCTTCTGGCTGAACGCCTCCTTCAATACCGGCTCCACGTCGGCGGGGTCTTCCACCTTGAAACCGATATGGCCGTAAGCCTCGGCGATTTTGACAAAGTCCGGCAGCGCGTCCATATAGGATTCTGAATAGCGCGTGCCGTAGAAGAACTGCTGCCACTGGCGCACCATGCCCAGGTAGCGGTTGTTCAGCGCCACCACCTTCACCGGGGTATGGTATTGCTTGCAGGTGGACAGTTCCTGGATGTTCATCTGGATCGATCCTTCGCCGGTGATGCAGGCGACGGTGGCGTCCGGATTGGCCATCTGCGCGCCCATCGCCGCCGGCAGGCCGAAGCCCATGGTGCCGAGGCCGCCGGAGTTCAGCCACTGCTTGGGGCTGTCGAACTTGTAATACTGCGCCGCCCACATCTGATGCTGGCCCACGTCGGAAGTGACGATGGCCTTGCCGCCGGTGATTTCGTACAGCTTCTCCACCACGAACTGCGGCTTGATCAGCTCGCTGGACGGGGTGTACAGCAAACAGTTGTGGCCGCGCCATTCCTCGATCTGCTTCCACCAGCCGGCCAGGGCCTGAGCGTCCGGCTTCTGGCCGGATTGCTTCAAGAGGTCCAGCATGTCTTTCAGCACATGCTTGACGTCGCCGACGATGGGGATGTCCGCCTTGACTCGCTTGGAGATGGAGGACGGGTCCACATCGATGTGGATGATCTTCTTGGGCTGGCTGAGGAAGTGCGAGGGCACGCTGATCACGCGGTCGTCGAAACGCGCGCCTATGGCCACCAGCACATCGCAGTACTGCATCGCCATATTGGCTTCATACGTGCCGTGCATGCCCAGCATGCCGAGGAACTGCGGATCGGAACCCGGATAGGCGCCCAAGCCCATCAGGGTGTTGGTACACGGCAGGCCCAGCGATTTGACCAGTTCGGTCACCTCGCCGGCGGCATTGCCCTGCACCGCGCCGCCGCCCACGTAGATAAAGGGGCGTTTGGCTTCCAACAGCAGGCTCACCGCTTTCTTGATCTGCCCCGGATGGCCGCGGGTAGCCGGCACATAGGAGCGGATATGCACGCTTTCCGGGTATTGGAATTCCGTGCGCTGCTGGGTGATGTCTTTGGGGATGTCCACCACCACCGGGCCGGGACGGCCGCTCTTGGCGATATAGAACGCCTTCTTGATGGTGGCGGCGATCTCGTTCACATCCTTGACCAGGAAGTTGTGCTTCACGCACGGACGGCTAATGCCCACCATGTCCACTTCCTGGAATGCATCCAGGCCGATGGCCGGGGACGGCACCTGGCCGGACAGCACCACCATGGGGATGGAGTCCATATAGGCGGTGGCAATGCCGGTCACGGCATTGGTCGCGCCGGGACCGGAAGTGACCAGAGCCACGCCCACCTTGTCGCTGGAACGGGAGTAGGCGTCGGCGGCATGCACCGCCGCCTGCTCATGCCTCACCAGCACATGTTTGAATTTGTCCTGCCGGAAAATGGCATCGTAAATTTCCAGCACCGCGCCGCCGGGGTAGCCGAAAACAAACTCGACACCTTCTTCCTGCAGGCAGCGGACAACCGCTTCCGCGCCCGATATCTGCATATCGCCTCTTGTCTTTGCGTTAGTTTCATCCCGTATCGGACGACCTTATCGTATTGCTTTGAAACCGGTCAAGTGCTTTTGTGCAGGTGCAATATCCCCCTAAGCCTCGGTAAATTCAGGAAAAAAATCAGGCTTGGCCGAATCGGCGGCGCTCTGCTACCATCTTCTGTTGGCATCTACTCAAACTCTCATCCGATGGCTAGCCGCGAGGAAATGGCCGACTTTCTGGAGTCGGCGGAGAAACGCGCTTTCAAGCAGGCGTGGTATGCGGTCCAGAATGAAGACAGCGCATTGGATATCGTGCAGGACTCGATGATGAAACTGGCGGATCGCTATCCGCACGCCCCGGCGGCGGAACTGCCACTGATCTTCCAGCGTATCCTGCAAAACACCATTCGCGACTTCTACCGCCGCAGCAAGGCGCGCCGTTTCGTCAGCACGCTGCTGTCCTCGCTGATCCCCGCCCGCGAGGAAGACGATAGCCCCGACCCGCTGGAAACGCTGGACGTAGCCGCGGACGAGGCGCACAGCAATCCCGAACAATGGTGCGCGCGCAAGGAAACCGCCGTGCTGATCGAGTCCTCGCTGCAACTGCTGCCGGCCCGTCAACGCGAGGCGTTTCTGCTGCGTTATTGGGAAGGTCTGGATGTTGCCGCCACCGCGCGCGTGATGGGCTGCTCGGAAGGCAGCGTGAAAACGCATTGCTCGCGCGCCAATCACACTCTGGCCGCCATCCTCGCGCAAAAGGGAGTGACGCTATGAAACCTTCCTATCCCCTGCCCGGCCATGTATCACGCGTGCTGGACCACGCCAGCGCCGATCTCGACCCCGCGCTGGAACGCAGGCTGCGCCAGGCGCGCGAGCGTGCGCTGGCTCGCTTCGACGCCAGTTCCCCCGGAGCCGTTACGCAACGCGAGCGGCTGGGCCTGTGGGGACAGCGCCATGTGCTGTCGCTCCGCCGCGGCGGCTTGGCCTTGGGCTTCGCGCTGTTGACCGGCGCCGGCATGATGCTGGCCGAAGATTTGCTGCTGGAAGAAGAAGCGGTGGACGCCGCGGTACTGGCGCAGGATCTGCCGTTCGAAACCTTGCTGGAACCCCACTTCAGCCGAGGCCTGCATGAATAGCGGCCGCCACCTCTTGCTCGCCCTGTGCCTAAGCGGACTGCTGGCGCCGGCGACCAAGGCCAGCCCGCCGGCCAACCCCCGCTGGGCGCAATTAAGCGCGGAACAGCAGCAGGTTCTAGCGCCGCTGGCCACGGAATGGGACCGCTACGCGCCGTATAAAAAACAAAACCTGCTGGCCATCGTGCCGCAATTCCAACAGCTGCCGGAGGCGCAGCGCCAGCGCGTGCAACAGAAGCTGAAAGCCTGGTCCGAACTGAGCCAGCAGCAGCGCGACGAAATCCGCGCCAACTGGAAAGCCTTGCAGCAGATGCCGCCCGAACAACGCCGGCAGGCCATCCAGCGCCTGCAACAACAACATAAAGCCCAAGATGCCTCCCGCTGACGCCCCCGCCCTGACTCCTCCGACACTGAAACGCAGCCTGGCCAGCTTGTTTTATGAATTGCTGTTGGTCGCCGCGCTCTTGCTCACCGTCACCGCGGCGCTGACGCCGTTGCAAACGCTGATCGGCCAGGGGCCGCTGTTCAAGGCTCTGCTGAAAGGCGTGCTCGCCGTCGCCCTGTTCGGCTACTTCGGCTATTGCTGGGTCCGCAGCGGCCAGACCGTGGCGATGAAGACCTGGCGCATCAAGCTGGTCAACGCCCGCGGCGGCGGCATTGTCTGGAAGCAGGCGGCGGCGCGCTACCTGATCGGCCTGACCTTGTTCGTCGGCATGCCGGCGGTGTCCTACCTCGGCTGGGCCAATGCCTACGGCCACCAGCCGCAGGCTCTATGGCTGGCATTGAGCTGGTGCCTGATTCCCTTCCTGGCGAAGTTCTACGACCGCGACAAGCTATTCCTGCACGACAGGCTGGCCGGCACCCGCCAGGTCGTGCTACCCAAGCCGCCCCACCCAGGCAAGAAGCGGCGCGGCGATCCCACGCCGGACTGACAAGAACCTGTTTACGATCTGCTCCGCGTCGTGGACGCGTACACGGTGAGTACCGCTTCGAAATGCTCATGTACCACCCGTACATTCCGCTTTCTCAGCCGCAACGCCTTGTCTCGCCTTAGCTCGCAAGATCGTAAACACGTTCTAAATCCCGGCGGGCCGGGACAGCAAGGGCTCCGTCTCGGCAAACTCCGCCAAAATATCCAGCAAGACGCGCACCCGCGCCGGCGGATAACGCCGTTGCGGCCACACCGCGTACACCGGCTGAGCCGGCATTTCCCAGCCGGCCAAAACCTGCCGCAAACCGCCTTCCGCCAACTGGCGATGACACAGGCTATGGGGGCAGACGGCGATGCCCGTTCCCGCCTCCGCCAAGCGGCGCGGCAGCAGCATATCGTTGACCCGCAGCCGTGGCGGCGGCAACTCCCATGCCGCGCCGTCGTCTCCCCGCCGCAAATGCCAACGCTCAAACGGCTCCGCCACCAGCAAGGCGTGGCGCGCCAGATCCTCCGGCGTCCGCGGTTCGCCTTGCGCCGCCAGATAGGCCGGCGCGGCCACCAGCAAAGTACGCACCCAACCCAGCTGCCGCTGGTTCAAACTGGAGTCCGGCTGCTCCCCCACCCGTAAAGCCAAATCCGCCATGCCGCTGAGCAGGTCGTCGATGGCGTTGTTCAGATGCAGCTCCAGGCGCAAGTCCGGGTAATCCCTCAGCATCCGCCGCCATACCGGCACCAGGACATCATTGCCCAGGCTAAGCGGCGACAGCACCCGCAGCACGCCTTTGACCTGATACAGCGAATCGGCCAGCGACGCGGCGGCCTGGCTCAAGGATTGCAGCAAGGGCCGGCATTGCTCGTAGTACTGCCCGCCTTCCGCCGTCAGCTCCATCCGCCGCGCGCTGCGGTGCAATAGACGACAACCCAGCTCCCGCTCCAGCGCCTGCAAACGCCTCGACAGGGTGGCGGTGGGAACGCCCAGCCGCCGGGCGGCGGCATTCAGGCTGCCCGCGTCGACAATGCTCACGAATAATTGCAGATCATCCAGCATGATTTCATTTTTGGAATTTGAATTCGATATTTTAAGTCTATTTACATAAATGATTTTTGCCTAGACTGGCCTTGCAGCTCGCCGCTGCGATGATCTCTCTCTTGAAAGGAATTGCCATGTCTCTGCGCCTGCCCTACACCCAACTGTCCCCCGCCGCCTACCAAGGGCTGGCCAGCGTCAAGTCCAGCTTGCAACACAGCAGCCTGGGCCTGCCCTTGATCGAGCTGGTTTATCTGCGCGTA
The DNA here is from genome assembly GCF_011602385.1 of Chromobacterium fluminis. Classification (NCBI taxonomy): domain Bacteria; kingdom Pseudomonadati; phylum Pseudomonadota; class Betaproteobacteria; order Neisseriales; family Chromobacteriaceae; genus Chromobacterium; species Chromobacterium fluminis. Next base: position 139,694 of record NZ_JAAOMA010000001.1, read on the forward strand.
TCCCAGATCAATGGCTGCGCCTTCTGCCTGAAAATGCACGCGTCGGCCCTGCGCGCCAGGGGGGAAAGCAATGAGCGCATCGATTCCCTGGCCGGCTGGCGCGTCAGCGAGTTGTACAGCGCCCGCGAACGCGCGGCGCTGGAATGGGCGGAATCGCTGACCGACATCGCCGTCACCCAGGCGCCGGACCAGCACTATCTGCCCTTGCAGGAACACTTCAGCCCGGAAGAAGTGGCGGACCTGAGCTTCGCCATTGCTCTGATGAACGCCTTCAACCGGCTGGCGGTCAGCATGCGTCAGTAAGCGCGCTTCCCGCTGGTGCGGGTGATGACTGGGGACTATTCTTTCACATGAAGATAAACTAACTTCAAGCCGTGCTAATCTCTGCGCCCGGTAGTCATCCAGTTGTCACCCACACATCAGGAACCGTCAGTGATGCAACAAGCACCAGACCAGATTGACCGTATCGTCGCCCTGTGGCGCGAGGTTCGCCCGGACTTGGACCCGTCCTCCACCGAAGTGGTCGGCCGCATTGTGCGGATGGAATACTTTGTCACCCGCCGCGTGTTGCACGATTTGGCGCGCCACAATCTGAATGTCGGCGAGTTCGACGTGCTGGCCGCGCTGCGCCGCGGCGGCGAACCGTTCCAGCTGTCCCCCAATCAACTGCAGGGCATGGTGCTGATTTCCTCCGGCGCGCTGACCAACCGCATCAACCGGCTGGAAGAAGCCGGTCTGGTGACCCGCTCGCCGGACCCGACCGACCGCCGCGGCGTGATCGTGACGCTAACGCCCAAGGGCTTCGAAGTGATCGAGGACGCCGTCGGCAATCATCTGTCGGCCGAGGCCGAACTGATCGAGATGCTGGACACGGAAGAACGCGCCACGCTGGCGCGCTTGCTGAAGAAAATGCTGCAGACCCAGGAGGATTGAGATGCGCGCGTCCTCCTGTAGCTTGCCGCGCTGAGCGGACAAAAAAAACCGGCCTGGATTCCAGAGCCGGTTTTTTTACAGCCGCGCGTCAGCGCACCAACGGCGGTGCGGCGCCCGCCGCCGCCGTTTTCACCGGCAGCGGCGCCACCCAGTGCCAGCGGCCTTTCCAGGCGCCCATCACCAGGTTGGGGTATTCAGCCCGGCCCAGGCTGCCGTTGTAACGGCCCAGCGCGCGGAACAGATTGCCGCGCTCGATATCCAGGTAGTAACGCAGAATGGTGCAGCCGTAGCGCAGATTGGTGGTGAGATCGAATAGGTTGTGCTGCGCATTGCCTATGCTGCGCACCCAGAACGGCATCACCTGCATCAGCCCTCGCGCGCCGGCGCCGGAGATCGCGTACTTGTTGAAGCCGCTTTCCACCTGGATCAGGCCCAGCACCAGTTGCGGGTCCAGGCCGGCCCGGGTGGCCTCGTAGTGGATGGCCGTGAGCAGGCGCTCCCGCGTCCATTTGTCCGGAATCCGCTTGGCCAGCCGGCTGGACATTTCGCCCAGCCAGGCATCGGCTTCGCGCTGGTCGTCGAATACCAGCCGCGGCGCGTTGGCGTCCGACACCGAACGGCGCATAGTGGAAGCGACGTTGGCGGCCAACGCCTCTTCCTTCTGCGCGCCGGCCCACGCCGGCATCGCTGCCAGCGCGGCCAACAATACGACGATGCCGGATCGGATCATAAGACGGTCACAGCCCCAGTTTGGCTAACACTTGTTCCAGCATAGCATCCGCTGCCAGCGCGCTGGCTTCCGTGTCGCGACGGTGCTGGTACTCGACCTTGCCTTCCTTCAGGCCGCGGTCGCCGATGGTGATGCGATGCGGCGCGCCGATCAGCTCCCAGTCGGCGAACATCGCGCCCGGGCGTTCGCCGCGGTCGTCCAGGATCACGTCCACGCCCTTGGCCGACAGACCTTGGTACAAGGCGTCGGCGGCGGCCTTCACCTCGACGGAGCGGTCATAGCCCACCGGGCAGATCACCACGGTGAACGGTGCGATGGCGTCCGGCCAGATCATGCCCTTGTCGTCGAAGTTCTGCTCGATCGCCGCGCCCAGGATGCGAGTGACGCCGATGCCGTAGCAGCCCATTTCGAACGGCTTGGGCTTGCCGTCCTCGTCCAGGAAGGTGGCGTTCATCGCTTCCGAGTACTTGGTGCCCAGATAGAATACATGGCCCACTTCGATGCCGCGCTGGATCGCCAGCTCGCCCTTGCCGTCCGGCGAGGCGTCGCCGGCCACCACATTGCGGATGTCCATCACTTCCGGTTCCGCGCAGTCGCGGCCGAAGTTGACGCCGGTGTAGTGCTGATCGTCCTCGTTGGCGCCCGTAATCATGTCGGCCATCTTGGCGACGGTGCGGTCGGCGATGACGCGGCCCTTGAAGCCCACCGGACCCAGCGAGCCGGGATTGGCGCCGAAGGCGGCCTTGATCGCGCCCGGGGCGGCGAAAGTCAGCGGCGACTTGATGCCGGCGATTTTCTCGGCCTTGACCTCGTTCAGCTCATGATCGCCGCGCACCAGCAACAGCACCGGCTGATCGTCGTCGCCATCCACCACCACCGCTTTGACGGTTTGCTTGATGTCGACCTTCAGGAAGTCCACCAAGTCGGCGATGGTCTTGACCTTGGGCGTATGCACCTTGGCCATGGCCGCGCCGGCGGCCGCGCGCTCGCCAACCGGCGCTACCGCTTCGGCCAGTTCGATGTTGGCGGCGTAGTCGGAGCCTGGGCAGTAGACGATGGCGTCCTCGCCGGTGTCGGCGATCACCTGGAATTCATGCGAACGGTCGCCGCCGATCGCGCCGGTGTCGGCGGCGACGGCGCGGTAGCTCAGGCCCAGGCGGTCGAAGATGCGGCAGTAAGCGGCGTACATATTGTCGTAGCTAACGCCGGCGGCTTCAGCGCTGCGGTCGAAGGAGTAAGCGTCCTTCATGGTGAACTCGCGGCCGCGCATCACGCCGAAGCGCGGGCGGCGCTCGTCGCGGAACTTGGTCTGAATCTGATAGAAGTTTTTGGGCAACGCACGGTAGCTGCGCAGCTCGTTGCGGGCGATGTCGGTGATCAGTTCCTCCGCGGTGGGCTGCAAGGCGAAGTCCCGCTCGTGACGGTCCTTGAAACGCAGCAGCTCCTCGCCCATCTTGTCCCAACGGCCGGTTTCCTGCCACAGGCCGGCCGGCTGCACCACCGGCAGGCTGACTTCGATCGCGCCGGCGCGGTTCATCTCTTCACGCACGATGTTTTCCACCTTGCGCACGCTGCGCAGGCCCATCGGCATCCAGGAGTAAATGCCGGCGGCCACTTTGCGGATGAAGCCGGCGCGCATCATCAGCTTCTGGCTGGCGATGTCCGCGTCGGCGGGGGCTTCCTTCAGGGTGGAAATGAAAAACTGCGATGCGCGCATGATGCGTCCTTGGTAATACGGTGTAATGAGGGCTTGATTGTAGCGTTTGCCGCGCCTCGCGGCCAAGCCTTGCGCCGGCATCGCCGTTTTGCGCTATAAAGATGCGTGTCCCGCCCCCGCCGGTTACCCCAGATGCGGCCGCCGCGCAAGCAGACAGCCCGGATTCTGTCGTTTTACGAGAACACATCTCGGCTCTTGCGCCACCTTTGCTTGGCTTACCCAGACCTCTGGAGTAATCTGCGCGCTCAAGAACCATCGATATTGCTGTGCAGCAATATACGGTGACGAACAATTCCATTGGATGCATATGCAGGATCACAACAAACAGGCCATGGCAGGCCTGACCCTGGCCGCCTTGGGCGTGGTATACGGCGATATCGGCACCAGCCCGCTGTATACCCTGCGCGAATGCTTCACCGGCCAGGGCATCCCCACCACGCCTGAAAACATCTTCGGCATTTTGTCGCTGATCTTCTGGTCGCTGATTTTCGTGGTTTCCATCAAATACGTGGCTTTCGTGCTTCGCGCCGACAACCGCGGCGAAGGCGGCATCATGGCGCTGATGGCGCTGGCCCGCCATTACACCACTCACGCCGCGCGTTGGAAGATCGTGCTGCTGGGGCTGTTCGGCGCGGCGCTGTTCTACGGCGACGCCATCATCACCCCTGCGGTGTCGGTCTTATCCGCGGCCGAAGGCATGGAGCTGATTTCGCCGGCGATGGAAAGCTATGTGTTGCCGATGGCCATCGGCGTGCTGACCGGCCTCTTCCTGCTACAACGATTCGGCACCGCCAGCGTCGGCCTGCTGTTCGGCCCCATCATGCTGATCTGGTTTTCCGTTCTGGGCCTGCTGGGCCTGCATCAGATCGTGCAAGCGCCGCAAGTGCTGCAGGCGCTCAACCCCTACCACGCCCTGCACTTCATCGGCCACAACGGCTGGGGCTCCTTCCTGACCCTGGGCTCGGTGGTGCTGGCGCTGACCGGCGCCGAGGCTCTGTACGCCGACATGGGCCATTTCGGCAGCTCGCCGATCCGCCGCGCCTGGTTCAGCCTGGTGCTGCCCGGCCTGGCGCTGAATTATTTCGGCCAGGGCGCGCTGCTGATGCAGAACCCGGCGGCGATCAAGAACCCCTTCTTCCTGCTGGCGCCGGACTGGGCGCTGCTGCCGCTGATCGTGATGGCGACGCTGGCCACGGTGATCGCGTCGCAGGCGGTGATTTCCGGCGCCTACTCGCTGACCCGCCAGGCCATCCAGCTGGGTTACTGCCCGCGGCTGGAAGTGCAGCACACCTCGGAAAAAGAGATCGGCCAGATCTACATGCCCTTCATCAACTGGGCTTTGCTGATCGCGGTGATGGTGGTGGTGCTGACCTTCAAGACCTCGTCCAGCCTGGCCGCCGCCTACGGCATCGCCGTCACCGGCACCATGCTGATCACTACCTGCCTGTTCTTCGTGGTGGCCCGGGTCAACTGGCGCTGGCCCCTGCCGCTGGCGCTGGGCATTACCCTGATATTCGCCACCATAGACCTGGGCTTCTTCAGCGCCAACATCCACAAAGTGGCCGACGGCGGCTGGCTGCCGCTGGTGCTGGGCATGGTGATCTTCACGCTGATGAGCACCTGGAAGCAGGGCCGCGAGCTGCTGTTCACGCGCCTGCGCGACCAGGCGCTGCCGCTGGACAGCTTCATCGAGAACCTGGAAGCCTACCCGCCAACGCGGGTGCAAGGCACCGCGGTGTTCCTGACCAGCACCCTGCACGGCGTGCCGCACGCGCTGCTGCACAACCTCAAGCACAACAAAGTGCTGCATGAGCGAGTAGTGCTGATGACGGTGCGCACCGAGGACGTCCCCTATGTGGCGGCGGAGGAACGGCTGGAAATCGTGCAGATGTCCGCCTCGTTCTGGCGCGTGGTGGCCCGCTACGGCTTCAAGGAAGACCCGAACGTGCTGCAGGTGCTGGAAGATTGCACTGCCCAAGGTCTCGCCTTCGAGCTAATGGACACCTCCTTCTTCCTATCGCGCGAAACCATCGTGTCCACCGAGCGTCCGGGCATGTCTCGCCTACGCGAGAAGCTGTTTGTGTGGATGAGCAAGAACGCGATGCGCGCTACCGACTTCTTTCAGGTGCCCACCAACCGGGTGGTGGAGTTGGGCGCGCAAGTCGAGCTGTAACCCCTCCCGCCCCGCTCCCAAGCCGGACCGGCCTTGCCTGTCCGGCTTTTTCGCGGCTGGCTTACGCTAACGCGACAGACCGCTGTCCGCCTCCGCCCTCGCCCAATCGAAAAATGGCCCCGGATCCGTCTTGCGCCCCGGCGCGATGTGCTCGTGACCGATGATGGCGCTAAGCGGCAGCCTGCGCCGCAATGCCAGCGCCAAGGCTTGCAGCGTCCGGTATTGCGCCTCGCTGAACGGCTCGAAATCACAGCCTTCCAGCTCCACGCCTATGGAAAAATCGTTGCAGCGCTCACGCCCTCGCCAGGTGGACACGCCGGCATGCCAAGCGCGCCGCGTCACAGGCACAAACTGCTGCAACTCGCCGGAACGGCGGATGAAGAAATGGGAAGACACGCGCAAATGCTGGATTTCGGCGTAGAACGGGTGCTCGTCCGGGTTCAACCGGTTCTGGAACAACTGCTCCACGCCCAGTCCGCCGTAGCGATACGGCGGCAGGCTGATGTTGTGGATCACCAGCAGTTCCGGCGCCATGCCCTCGCCGCGTTCGTCGTGATTGGGCGACGGCAGCCGGCGCGCGCCGTCCAGCCAGCCGTCTTCCAGTAGCTGGAAAGCCGGCGGCGTGACCGGCTGATAATTCAGACGCCACAGCATCAAGCCGTCCGGCGTGGACCAGCGCTGTTCGGCGACGAAGCCGGCCTTGCGGTACAAGGACAGCGCGGCGATATTGACCTCGGCGGTATCGACGCTGACCTCGCTCTCGCCCACCAACGCCCGGTTAAGCAAACGATAGCCCCAGCCGGCGCGCAACTGTTGCGGATCCACCACCACTCTTTCGATATGCAGCCCGCCATCCTCGCGACGCGAGGCCACCAGCACCCCGCGCAGGCTTTCGCCCTCGAACGCGCCCCAAACCGCGTCGGCGCAGACCTGCACGGCGGCAAGGTCGGTCCACAGCACCGGCAAATGCGGATAGGACAGCCATTCCGCCTCCAGGCGGTGGGCCGCCAACTGCAGGCTCAAGGCGCGAGCGGCCAACGCCGCGTCGCTCAAATCCAGGCGTTTCACTTCAAACGGGGCTTGCATCCAACCTCCTGCGGCGCTGCGCTTGCGCGCGCAACATTCTAGTCATCGGAACAGTCCAATATCTCACTTGTTTTCTGCCCGACAGCGGGGTATCAAGAACAACCGGGGCAGCCAAACCTCGGCATTCTACCGCTCCCGCGGAGCCTCCGGCGCGCGTTGGCTTGAGCCGGATCATGGCCGCCGCCCGCACCATGCCGCAGAATGCAGCCCGTCACCCACTACAGGAGAACGCCGATGCTGACCCTGGACACCTTGAGCAGCGCCGCCGCGCCCAGCTTCGAACAGCCGCTGGAAATGCTGCAAGCCTGCCACGACAAGATTCGCCGCTTCTGCGAGCAATTGGATCAACTGCCTTCCTATATCGAACAGCACGGCGTCAACGAGGCCGCACGCAATACGATAGACGGCGTGGTCCGCTACTTCGATCTGGCCGGCCCCGCCCATCACAGCGACGAGGAAGACGAGTTGTTCCCGCTGATTCTGGAGCGGGTGCCCACCGCCGCCTCGCGGCTGGAGCAACTGAGCGCCGAACACGGGTATCTGCACTCCTGCTGGAACGCCATTCGCGACGATCTGCTGGCGCTGCGCGACGGCAAGATCCACAGCATCAACCGAAACGAGCTGGAGGAGTTCGCGCGCCAGTACCGCGAACACGCCGCCGCCGAGGAAAGCTGGCTATTCCCCACCGCCGCCTCCGCCATCAGCGCCGAGGAGATGAGCGCCGCCGGGCAACGCATGGCGGCGCGCCGGACGCAGCAGGCCGCCTGAACGGCTGCCGCCGCCCGGTCGCAAACGCAAAAAAGGCTGACCGCGCTGGTCAGCCTTTTTATCTTTCCGCACTCTGAGCCTGTTTACGATCCCGCGAGCTAGGGCGAGACAAGGCGAAAACGGCTGAAAAAGCGGAGTGTACACATGGTACATGAGCATTTTGAGGACGTTTTCAACGCCGTATCGCCAACGCGCAGCAGATCGTAATCCGGTTCTCAGAGCCTGTTTACACTCTCAGGCGGTCAGCTTCAACAACTGCTCGAACGCGTCTTCGAACAGCTTCAAGCCGTCCTGCTGCAGCTTTTCGCCGGCGGCGGCCAGATCCACGCCCGACGCGCCCACCGCGTGCAGCAGGGTCTGCGCCTCGTCCATGCCTTGCGGCAGCGTCAACGCGGCCTGACCGTGGTCGCGGAAGGCCGCCAGCGTGCCGTCCGGCACGGTGTTGACGGTTTCATCGCCAATCAGGCTTTCCACGTAAAGCACGTCGGAGTAGGCGGCGTTCTTGGTGCCGGTGGAGGCCCACAGCAGGTATTGCGGGCGAGCGCCGGCGGCTTTCAAGGCGGCGAACTCGGCGCCGTGGAAGCGCTCGAGATAGCGAGCGTACGCGGCCTTGGACAGCGCGATGGCCACTTTGCCCTTATGGGCCTCCGCCACTTGCGGGTCCAGCAGGCTGTCGACGCGGGACAGGAAGAAGCTGGCCACCGCCTTGACGCCGGACACGTTCTTGCCGTCGGCGTGACGGGCGGACAAGCCGGCGATGTAGGCGTCCCACACCGCTTCCACTTGCGGCAGCGAGAACAGCAGGGTGATGTTGACGTTGACGCCTTCGCGGGTCAGCGTCTGGAAGGCTCGGATGCCGGCGGCGGTGGCCGGGATCTTGATCATGGCGTTGGGCCGGGAGATTTCCGCCCACAAGCGCCGCGCCGCGGCCAGGGTCCCGGCCTCGTCGTTGGACAGTTCCGGCGACACTTCCAGGCTGACATAGCCGTCGTTGCCCTGGCTGGCGTCGTATTGGCCGCGCAGCAGGTCGCAGGCGGCCTGGATGTCTGGCACCACCAGCGCTTCGTAGCGCGCCTCGGCGGATAGGCCGGCGTCCGCCTTCAAGCGGGCCAAATCGGCCTGATAGCTGGCGTCGCCGCTGATCGCCTTGTAGAAGATCGCCGGGTTGGACGTCACGCCGGCGATGCCGTCGTCGGCCAGCAGGCGCGCCAATTCGCCGGAGGCGATCAGTTCGCGGGACAGATTGTCCAGCCAGACGCGCTGGCCGAACGGGCGGATGGATTGCAGTCGATTCATGGTGGAACGATCCAGAATAAAGTCGGGACGGGCCCGGCGTCGCCGAGCCGGCCGGGGGCTGCCACGCCATAGAGCCTGTTCAGAGTCTCGCGAGCAAGGGCGAGACAAGGCGAAATCAGCCGAGGAAGCGGAATGCACATACGGTACATAAGCATTTCGAAGCGGGTTTCAACACCGTATCGCCGAAGCGCAGCAGACTTTGAACAGGTTCTAAAATCGGCGGGCTAAAACGGACATCCTAACCCGCTTGGAGCGGCGCGCCAAGAGCGCCGACCCAAGCTTGCAAGAATACGCCGCATGCGGCCCCGCGGCGCGGCGCTCAGGCCGCTTTCGAGCCGCTGCGGCGGTCGCGCGGGAACACCGCGGAGAACACGCTGCCCTTGTCCGGCTCGCTTCTGATCTCCAGCCGGGCGTGATGTCGCGCCAGCACGTGCTTGACGATGGCGAGGCCGAGACCGGTGCCGCCGCTGCCGCGCGAACGACCGCGGTCCACCCGGTAGAAGCGCTCAGTCAGCCTCGGAATATGCTCGCGCGGAATACCGATGCCGGTGTCCGCCACAGAGAAGCGCAGTTGCTCGCCCTCCTCCTTCCAGCTCAGCGTGATACAGCCGCCCTCAGGCGTGTAGCGCACCGCATTGGACACCAGGTTGCCGAAAGCCGAATGAAGCTCCTGAGGACTGCCCCACAACCACGCGTCGCTGCGCTGATCCAGTTGGACCTGATGGCGGCCATGGGATAGACCCTCTGCCTCCACCATCAGCGTGTCCAGCATGTCCTGCATGTCCACGCGCTCCGACACCGCCGCCTTGGGGCTGTTCTCCAGCTTGGACAGGGTCAGCAGGTCTTCAACCAGGCTTTGCATTCGCCGCGATTGCTCCAGCATCATCGGCAGAAACTGGCGGAAGGTGGCGTCGTCCACCTGCGGCAGATCGCCCAGCGTCTCCAGAAAGCCGCCCACCACGGTCAGCGGCGTGCGCAGCTCGTGCGAGACGTTGGCGACAAAATCCTTGTGCACGGTCTGCACCCGTTCCAGCTGGGTGATGTCGCGGGTCAGCAGCAGCTTGCGGGTGGAATCAAAAGGCACCATCTGCAGCGAGATCACCAGTTCGCGCGGCTGCACGAAATTGAGCACCAGCGGCTGGCTGAAGCGCGCCTCGTTCATATAGGCGTGAAAGGCCGGCTGGCGGATCAGGTTGAGGATCTGGTTGCCGACGTCGCGCTTGCGGTCCAGGCCCAGGTGCTCCACCGCCATCGGGTTGATCCATTCGATGCGGTCGTGCTCGTCCAGCACCACTACCCCGTCCGGCATCGCCTCGCCGGCGTTGATGAAGCGCTCCAGCGCGTGGGTGAGCTTTTTCTGGCTCTGGCTCTGGGTGCGGGTGGTGCGGTACAGCGTCATGAAAATGGTGTGCCAAACGCCGAAACCGTCCGGCACCCGCTCCGGGGTGGGCCGCTGCAGCCAGCGCAGCAGCAACGCCATATGGTAGAGATTGAAGGCCAGCCAGCCGCCCAGGCAGATGGCCACCGCGATCAGTCCGTCTTCCGCCGACGATCCCAGCCAGAAGCCGAGGCCGATGACGGCGGTCGCCAGCAGCGAGGCCAGCGTGCGTTTCAGAAATTCAGGCATCAGGCCTCACTGCTGGGTGGAGAAGCGGTAACCGGTGCCGCGCACGGTCTGGATCAGCGCGTCGTGGCCGGTGCCCTCCAATGCGCTGCGCAGCCGGCGGATGTGCACGTCCACGGTGCGCTCTTCCACGAAAACATGGTCGCCCCACACTTGGTCCAACAACTGGGAGCGCGAATGCACGCGCTCGGGGTGGGTCATGAAGAAATGCAGCAGGCGGAATTCGGTGGGGCCCAGATCAATGACGCCGCCGTTGCCGGTGACGCGATGGGTAACCGGATCCAGCCGCAGGCCTTGCACGTCCACTGCGTCGTCGGTCATCTGCGGCGCGCGGCGGCGCAGCACCGCCTTGATGCGCGCCAGCAACTCGCGCGGCGAGAAGGGCTTGGTGATGTAGTCGTCGGCGCCGGTTTCCAGGCCGGTGATCTTGTCCTGTTCGTCCGAGCGAGCGGTCAGCATGATGATGGGCACGTGGCGGGTACGCTCGTCCGCGCGCAAGCGCTTGGCGATGTCCACGCCGCTGGCGCCCGGCAGCATCCAGTCCAGCAGCACCAGATCCGGCAGCGCGTTGCGCACCAGCGTCAGCGCCGCTTCGGCGGTGCTGGCTCGCAGCACATGGTGGCCGGCCTGCGCCAGGTTGAAGGCAATCAGCTCCTGGATTGCCGGTTCGTCTTCAACAAGCAAGATATTGGCTGGCATGGTTGATCCATTCCCGTTTGAGTGTGTGGCAAGGATAAAAACGGGTGATTACAAAAATATGACATTTCGTCAAACTTTCCCACTTTGGCGCAGATTATTTTAACGCGCCAGCCGTAGACGCCGCTGAAACCAAAAAAAAACGGGCCTGTTGCTGTGAACAGGCCCGGAATGGTCGTCGTCAATACAGATTTGATCTGACTAGAGACCAGGGACAAAGAGATCACCAGGACAGTTTCAAATGAGAGCGTTTTGGGACAATTCTCATCCGCAACGGATCTGGACAGGCGGGCCGCGGGACAGTGCGGCCAACCCTGATACGGCCAGAATTTTACGTAGCAAACAGGCGTTTTTATCAGATGGTTGATTGGATTTTCTGCCATTTTACCTCCTTTTATATGTTTGTTTTGTCATATTTCCTTATAATCGAAACATGGATAAATTTGATAGAAAAATCATCTCCGCACTGCACGAAAACGCTCGCATCAGCTTCGCGGAACTGGCCAGAAGGGTGAATCTGTCACCGCCGGCGGTGGCGGACCGGGTGAGCAAATTGGAGCGCGGCGGCGTGATCACCGGCTACCGCGCCACCATCGATCCCAACAAGGTGGGCTTGCCCATCTGCTGCATGATAGAACTGACGGTCAAACACCTGGAGTACTTCGCGGTGATAGAGGAAATCCGCACCATGCCGGAGATCATCGAATGCATGTCGGTGACCGGCACCAGCGGACTGATGATGAAGGTGGTGGTGGACAATATGCCCACGCTGCAGGCGCTGATCGCGCGGCTGATGCAGTTTGGCGACACCAAGACTTCGATCGTGATCGAGGTGCCGGTGCCGCCGCGGCTGCCGGATTTGCAACAGGACGAATAATCCGGCCCGGTTTTGGACCACGCAATGAAAAACGGACAGGCGAGCCTGTCCGTTTGCAAGAGCGGAATGCCTGTCGGCGCGCTTACTTGGCGGCCTGCCAGGCCACCGCGGTATCGATCATGCGGTTGGAGAAGCCCCACTCATTGTCGTACCAGGCCAGCACTTTGACTTCGCGGCCGCCAATGACCCGGGTCAGCGTGGCGTCGAAGGTGCTGGACGCCGGGTTGTGCAGGAAGTCGCAGGACACCAGCGGCAGGGTGTTGACGCCCAGCACGCCCTTCAGCGGGCCCTTGGCGGCGTCGCTGATCAGCTGGTTCACTTCTTCCTTGCTGGTATCGCGGCCGGCGGTGAAGGTCAGGTCCACCAGCGAGACATTGCTCACCGGCACGCGCACGGCGAAGCCGTCCAGCTTGCCTTTCAGCTGCGGCAGCACCAGACCCACCGCGGCGGCGGCGCCGGTTTTGGTCGGGATCATGGACACGGCGGCGGAACGGGCGCGACGCAGATCCTTGTGATCGGTGTCCAGCAACACTTGGTCGTTGGTGTAGGCGTGCACGGTGGTCATCAGGCCGCGCTCGATGCCGATGGTGTCGATCAAGGGCTGCACCATCGGAGCCAGGCAGTTGGTGGTGCAGGAGGCGTTGGACACGATGGTCATCGCGCTGTTCAACTGCTGATGGTTGACGCCGTAAACCACGGTGGCGTCCACGCCTTCGCCGCCAGGAGCGGAGATCAGCACTTTTTTGGCGCCCGCCTGCAGATGAGCGCCGGCTTTTTCGCGGTTGGTGAACAAACCGGTGCATTCCATCACCACATCCACGTTCAATTCTTTCCACGGCAGCTCGGCCGGGTTGCGGATGGCCAGCAGCTTGATCTTCTTGCCGTTGACCACTAGGTGGTCGCCGTCCAACGCCACGGACGCGGCGAACGGGCCGTGCACGCTGTCGTAGCGGGTCAGGTGTTCATGCAGCTCCGGCGAGGCCAGATCGTTGATGGCGACAATCTCGATGTCCTGATCGGCATAGCGCTCTTGCCATGCACGCACAATCATGCGGCCGATGCGGCCGTAACCATTGATAGCAACTCGCAACGTCATGATGCATCCTCCAAGTTGAAATGGCGCAAGGTCATCTTCCCGTGCCCTGCGCCACCACTGTCCGCCTGATTCGGCTTGTAATCAACTCGCTACATAAGTAGTGGGCGAATTACCAACATCGCCAGTGCGGAAATTCCGTCCAAGCTTGCCGTGCGTCAAATTCCGCCGGCCGCCGCCCGGCATCGAACAGCGCCTCAGCCCTGCAACACGGCGGCGTAATCGCCGGCGTCGCTATTCAATACTATATGCAATAGCGTGCCGGAGAAGGCGGTAACGCCGCTGGCGCCCAGCTGCTGCAAAGCGGCCTGATCAACCAGGGCCGCGTCGGCCACTTCCACCCGCAACCGGCTGCCGGCCACGGCTTCCACCTTGTGCACATTGTCCGCCCCGCCCAGCGCCGTCAGCCAGCGTTCGCGGTCTATGCCCACCACTTCGCCCAAGGCCTGCGCCGGCGCCGCCTCGCTCGTTTGAACGGCTGCCGCGGTTTCAGCGGCGCTCAAGGCGACGCGGATTTCGTCGGCGATCAGGTCCGCTTCCGGCCCCAACACGACTTGCACGCTGCCGGCTGCCGGCTTGATCAGGCCGCGCGAGCCCAACGCCTTCAGCGCGGCCTCGCTCACTTTGTCATTGCTGGCCACTTGCAGGCGCAAACGGGTGGTGCAGGCATCCACTGATTTCAGGTTGGCGGCGCCGCCCAGCGCGGTGATAAAGGCGCGCGCGCGCTCACTGCCGGCCGCCACCGCTGCCACGGTCACCATCGCGTCTTCACGGCCGGGGGTCTTCAGATCGAATTTCTTGATGAAGAACACAAACAACACGTAGTAGAGCGCGAAGTAGCCAATGCCCACCGGGATCAACAGCAAGGGATTGGTGGACAAGCCAAAGTTCAGCATGTAGTCGAACAGACCGGCGGAGAAGCCGAAACCCAGCTTGATGTTGAGCGCGTGCATCAAGGCCATGGCCAGACCGGTCAGCACCGCGTGGATGGCGTACAGCGCTGGCGCCAGGAACATGAAGGCGAACTCCACCGGCTCGGTGACGCCGGTCAGCATCGCGGTCAGCGCCATCGAGAACAGCAGACCGCCGACGGCTTGCTTGTTCTCCGGCTTGGCGGTGCGGTACATCGCCAGGCAGGCGGCCGGCAGGCCGAACATCATCACCGGGAAGAAGCCGGACATGAACATGCCGGCCGTCTTGTCGCCGGCGAAGAAGCGGGTCAGATCCCCATGCACCACCTTGCCGGCGGCGGCGGCGAAATCGCCCACCTGGAACCAGACAATGGTGTTGAGGATGTGGTGCAGGCCGGTGACGATGAGCACGCGGTTGAGCACGCCGTAGACGAAGACGCCGATCTCGCCGGCGCCGATCAGCCAGCGGCCAACGCTATCGATGCCGATCTGCACCGGCATCCAGACATAGCCCAGCACCGCGCCCAGCAGCAACATGGAGAAGCCGGTGACAATGGGCACAAAACGCTTGCCGCCGAAGAAGGCCAGGTAGCTGGGCAGCTTAATGTCCTTGTAGCGGTTGTACAGCGCGCCGGCCACCAGGCCGGACAGGATGCCGGACAGCACCCCCATATTGAGCTTCTCGTCTATCACCTTGAGCACCGCGGTGATCACCAGATAGCCAATGGCGCCGGCCAGGCCGGAGGTCCCGTTGTTGTCTTTGGCGAAGCCCACCGCCACGCCGATGGCGAAGATTAGGGCGAGGTTGCCGAAAATGGCGTCGCCTGCCTGAGCCATCATCTTGATGTTGAGCAGGTCCGGCTGGCCCAGGCGCAGCAGCAGGCCGGCCACGGGCAAAACGGCGATCGGCAGCATCAGGGCTCGGCCCAGCTGCTGAATGCCAGCGAATTTATTGTCAGAGGTACTCACGTCTCGTCTCCCAGTGTATGGACGCCGATGGGGGCATGGCGCTCCAGGCTGCTACCTTCTTGTGTGTCTGTGCCGCTCGCTGCCGCGTGTCCCCGCTGCATGCGATTACTTCAAAACCACTGCAAAAACCTTGAACGGCCTTGCACGCCGGCCTGATCAGACCTCCGGCCACCATTCGCCGGCCCGCGCGCGCACTTCGGCGGCGGAGTCCAGCGTCAACAACTGCTCGGCGCGCTTGAGGCAAGCCTGCTGATCCAGCGTCCTCACCCTGGCCTTGATCTCCGGCACCAGGCCGGGGCTGACCGACAATTCGGCGACGCCAAGACCAATCAGCACCGGCGTGGCCAGCGGGTCCGACGCCAAGGCGCCGCACACGCCCACCCATTTGCCGTGCAGGCTGGCGCCGGCCACCGTGCGTTCTATCAGCCGCAGCAGCGCCGGATGCATTGCGTCCAGGCTGGCGGCCAGCGAAGCGTTGCAACGGTCCATCGCCAGCGTGTATTGAGTCAGATCGTTGGTGCCGATGGACAGAAAGTCCGCCTCGGCGGCTAGTTGGTCGGCCAGCAGCGCGGCGGAGGGCACTTCCACCATCACGCCCAGCTGTGGCCGTTCGCTCAGCCCCATTTCCGCGGCCAGCGAGTCGATGCGCCGACGCAAGCGCCGAAGTTCGCCAACGTCGGCGATCATCGGCACCAAGATGCGCAGCAGGGACAACGGGCGCAGCATCAGCAGCGCGCGCAGTTGTTCGTCCAACATCTCCGGATGGGCGAAACCGGTGCGAATGCCGCGCAGGCCCAGCGCCGGGTTAGGTTCCGGCGGCAAGGTCAGATAGGGCACTTCCTTGTCTCCGCCCACGTCCAGCGTGCGAATGATGGCGACGCGGCCCTGCAATTCGTCCAGCACCGCCTGATAGGCATTGGCCTGCTCGTAGCGGTCCGGCGCGTCCCGGCGATCGATGAACAGGAATTCGGTGCGCAACAGACCAACGCTGTCGGCCCCGTGGCGCACCGCTTCGCGCGCGTCCTCTTCGTTGGCGATATTGGCGGCGACTTCGACGCGCACGCCGTCCAGCGTCACCGCGGCGCCGTCGGCGTCGGCCCGCATATCGGCGCGGCGGCGCTCGCGTTCCGCCATCACCTGCCTGGCTGCGGTCAGCGCTGCGGCGGCCGGCGCCGGATCACAACCGCCTTGGCTCGCATCCAGCAGCACTTCGCTGCCGGCGTCCAGACGCAACACCTGCGGCCCGCAAGCCACCAGCGCCGGAATGCCTAGCGCGCGCGCCAGGATGGCCACATGGCCGGTAGCGCCGCCGGCGGCGGACAGAATACCGGCCACCCGCTCGCGCGGCAGCCGGGTCAGTTCGGAAGGCGCCAGATCTTCGGCCACCAGGATGGAGGCCGGATACAATGCGGGCTCGCTCTGCGCATCGCCCAGCAAGGCTTTCAACACTTGGCGTTCAATGTCTTTGAGATCGGCCACCCGCTCGGCCAGCAAGGGGCTGCCCAGGCTGGACAACACCCGGCACTGCGCCCGCACCGCTTGGCGGAAAGCGTAGCCTGCGCTGTGGCCGGCGGCGATGTCCCGTTCCGCCGCCTCTCGCAATTCCGGATCGTCCACCAGCGCCAGATGGGCGGAGAAGATGTCGCTCTGCGAGGTTTGGCCGCGGCGCAGCGCGTCGTCGATGGCGGCGGCGATGCCGGCGCTGACCTCGGCCAGCGCGCGGCGCAGCTGCTCGCGCTCGCTGTCGGCGTTGACCGCGAACTCCGCCACTTGCGGTTCGAAGGCGTCGAGGCGCACCACCTGGCCGATGGCCAGACCCGGCGCCGCGCAAACGCCGCCTATCCAGCCGGCCGGCAGCGAGCGCGCCGAGGCGCTGACCAAGGGCGCTGGCGCGCCGTGGCCGGACTCGGTGCGGGTTTGCAGCGCGGCGATCACCGCTGAGGCGGCCGCCGCTGCGTCCTCGCCCTGCGCCAACACCGCCACATCGTCGTCCTCGACCACCCCCAGCCCCATCAGCGCCACTACGCTGCGCGCATTGGCGGCCTGACCGTTGAATTCCACCCGTACGCTGGCGCGGTATTGACGCGCCGCGTTCTGCACCAGCGCCGCCGGCCGCGCGTGCAGGCCGCCGGCGTGGCGCACCGTGGCCTGACCTCGGCTTTCCGCGCCCCCGGCACAGGGAAGGTCGTCGACGGCCGCTCCGCCGGACAGCGTCAGAAACACGCTGCGGCCCGCCTGCTGCCAGCCCTCGGCCCGGCGTTCCAAGGCGTAAGCCTCGCCGTTGGCGATCACCACCATGGTCAGCAGCGACGGCGCGCGCCGCGCCACCGCGTCCAGGTCCACTTCGATCAGGGGCTGGCCCTGACGCACCGCGTCGCCGGCCTTGATCAAGGGCTTGAAGCCCTCGCCCTCCAGCTTGACGGTATCGATGCCGATGTGGATCAGCACTTCCGCGCCGTTGGCCGCGCGCAAGGTCAAAGCGTGACCCGTGCGCGCCAATTGCGCCACCTCGCCGTCACAGGGCGCCAGCAGGGTGCCGGACAAGGGCTCGATCGCCAGGCCGTCGCCCATCATCAAGCCGGCGAATACCGGATCGGGCGCACGGCTCAGCGGCACGGACGGCCCGTCAAACGGAGCCAGGAGTTCGAGCGTAGCGGACATGGGGGCGTCTCCATTCTTACTTATGTGTCGTCTCCGCGGCCGGCGCGGATTCCGCTGGGTGCCGTTCGCGACGCGCCCCGATTCGATGACCGATCGGGGCGCGGTTTCAAGCAGTGCCGGACTCAGCGCGTGCAAGTCACCTTGGACAAATGCCGCGGCACATCCGGATTCAGGCCGCGCGCCTCGGACAAGCGCGCCGCCATCAGATAGAAGCTCTGAATCGCCAGCAAAGGATCCAGCGCTTCGTCGTCGGCCAGCGCCAGGGTCAGATCCCGGCTGACGATATTATCCGGCGCGGCCAGCAACACCTTGGCGCCGCGGCCGCGCATTTCCTCGGCCAGATCAATCAGGCCCTGCTGCTCCGGCCCGCGCGGCGCGAAGATCAGCAGCGGATAGCCGTCGTCGATCAAGGCCATCGGCCCGTGCTTGATTTCCGCGCCGGAGAAGGCCTCGGCCTGAATCGCGCAGGTTTCCTTGAATTTGAGCGCGGCTTCCAATGCCACGGCGAAGCCCAGGCCGCGGCCCACCACCATGATGCGTTCGGCGTCGCGCAAAACGTCCACCGCCGCCGTCCAGTCCTGGCGCGTGGCTTCGGTCAGGCGCTGAGGCAGGTTAGCCAGCGCGGCCAACAGCGCGTCGTCCGCCTGCCAGTGGGCAACCAGGCGCGCCACCGCGGACAAGGAGGTGATGTAACTCTTGGTGGCGGCCACGCTTTTTTCGTCACCGGCGCACAAGGGCACCACCCATTCGCAAGCGGCGGCCAGCGGCGATTGATGCTTGTTGACCAGCGCCGCGGTGCGCGCGCCGGCGGCGCCCAGCGCCTTCATGGTGTCGATCAGGTCCGGGCTCTGGCCGGACTGGGACAAAGCCACCGCCAGTTGGCCTTTCACCGCCAGCGGCGCGCGGTGCAGCGTCACCAGCGACATCGGCAAGGACACCACCGGCACGCCCAGCCGTTGCATCGCCAGATAGGCGAAGTAGTTGGCGGCGTGATCGGAACTGCCGCGTGCAACGGTCAGCGCCAGGCTGGGGCGTTCCACCGCCAGCGCGCGTCCCAGCGCGGCCAGCGCTTCATCGGCGTACATGTGTTGCGCTGCCACCGCCTCAGCGGCGTACAGCGCTTCTTCAAGCATCAACGAGGCCAATTTGTTCTCCCTCTACGTAGACTTGCTGCAAATTCAAATCCGCATCCATCGCCACAATGTCGGCCCAGGCGCCGGCGGCGAGCCGGCCGCGGTCGGCCAGGCCCAGGTAGTCGGCCGGGTAGAGCGACAGCCGGTGCGAGGCGTCCGCCAGCGGCAGGCCGATGGATACCAGGTTGCGCAGCGCTTGGTCCATGGTCAGCGTGCTGCCGGCCAGGGTGCCGTCGGCCAGGCGCACGCCGCCCATGCATTTGGTCACCGAGTGCGAACCCAACTTGTATTCGCCGTCCGGCATGCCGGCGGCGGCGGTGGAATCCGTGACGCAATACAAGCGTGGAATCGAACGCAGAGCGGCGCGAATCGCGCCCGGGTGGACGTGTAGCAAATCCGGGATCAGTTCCGCGTATTCGGCGTGGGCCAAGGCCGCGCCCACCATGCCGGGCTCGCGGTGGTGCAGCCCGCTCATTGCGTTGAACAGATGGGTGAAGCCGGATGCGCCCTGCTCCAGGGCCTGCACGCCGTCTTCGTAGCTGCCCAGAGTGTGCCCCAGTTGCACCTTGACGCCCTGCTCCGCCAGTTGGCGGATGATGTCCATGTGGCCGGCGATTTCCGGCGCCAGCGTGATCAACGATACCGGCGCCAGCGAACGGTACCAGTCCACTTGCTCCATCACCGCGCGGCAGGCGTCGTCGGGCTGGGCGCCCAACTTGCCGGGATTAATGTAGGGGCCTTCCAGGTGCACGCCCAGGATGCGGGCGCCGCCGGGCTGGCGTTCGCGACAGGAGGAACCGAGCGCGCGCAGCACCTGCTCGATGTCGATCGGCGGCGCGGTCATGGTGGTGGCCAGCAAGGAGGTGGTGCCGAAGCGAGCGTGCAGCCTGGCCACGCGCTCGGCGGCGCGGCCGCCCTCCATGATGTCTACGCCGCCGCCGCCGTGGACGTGAAGATCGATGAAGCCCGGCAGCAGATAGCGCTCCACCGCGCGTCCGGAGGCCAAGCGCGCGTCTATAGACTCAATGCGGCCGTCGGCAGCCAGTTTCAATTCGCCGTCCATCCAGCCGGCTTCGGTCAGGATGCGTCCTTGCAGCACTCGGTGTTGGGTCATCGTCTCAGTTCGGCAACAAAATCGTAGTAGTCGTTACGGCAATAGGTATCGGTCAATTCAATCGCGATGTTCTCGGCGTTGAAACCGATGCGGGTAATCAGCAACATCGCCTCGCCGGGACGGATGCCGGCCAGCGTGGCGATGTCGCCGGAAGCGTTCACCGCGCGAATATGCTGCAGCGCGCGCACCACCGAGTGGCCACAGGCGTCCAGATGGGCGTACAGCGAGGTGCCCACTTGCTGCGGCTCCGGCAAATACGCCACCGGCAGCGTCGTCATCTCGATCGCCATCACCACCCCGTCGGCCAGGCGCTGGCGCTTCAGCCGCGACACCTGCGAGGTGGGCGACAGCCCCAGCTTGATCACTTCTTCATTGCTGGGCGCGAACACGCCGCGCTCCAGCCACACCGACGACGGCACGAAACCGCGTTGGCGCAATTGTTCGGTAAAGCCGGTCAAGCGCGACAGCGGCTGCTCCAGCCGCGGCGTGATGAAGGTGCCCGAACCCTGCCGCCGGCGTATCAGGCCCTGCTCCAGCAGCACATCCATCGCCTTGCGCGCGGTGACGCGCGAAATGCTCAGTTCTTCGGAAAACGTGCGCTCCGACGGCAGCGCCTCGTCCGCCTGCCACCAACCGGCGTTGATGGCGTCGGCCAGTTTCCGCGACAGCTGCAGATACAGCGGCGTGGTCAGGGTTTCATCCGGTTTCAATGCAAGCCAGCGATTTTCCATGGTTGTCTGCAAGTGGTCTGAAAACCCCAGTGTATAACCTGGCTCCCCGGCTGGCATCTTCCGCGCTGGCGCGTGTCGATTCCGGCCTTCCGGCTTACCGCGAACGTTAATACCACATTAATACCACGTCAATACCATTTTATTGACGCGCATTATTGTCGGCTTGCTGCATGGCAGCAAAACGACAAACGAATGATTTGGCAGGGGAAAAAGTGAAATCAATGTGTCGTGACCGGCGGGACAGGTCTGGGAATGAGCGTTTTTTGCAAGAATCAAGCAGATGCAAGACCACACAGTAAGCATGGCAATAGTACCTATCGCCAAACTTAAATTAAAAATAGTCGTCCCATTTTAAATCATATGGCATTTCATATGATGATTGGACTGCTCGGCAAACTGCTGGGCGCTTGCATACCACTCGTAGCTCAAAGGAGTCAGAATGAAACCACAACTGCGCCTTCCCGCCGCCCTCGCCCTGGCCTGCCTCAGCGCACCGCTCTGGGCCCACGGCACCATGGAAGTGCCGATCAACCGCACCTACAACTGCTTCAAGGAGGGCGCGGAATCGCCAAAGTCCGCCGCTTGCCAGCAAGCCAAACTCGTAGGCGGCACCCAGGCCATGTACGACTGGAACGGCATCAACCAGACCCCGCGCGGCGATGACCACGCGTCTCTGGTGCCGGACGGCAAGTTGTGCGCCGGCGGCCAGGACAAGTTCAAGGGCTTCAATCTGGCGCGCACTGACTGGCCGAAGACCAAACTGGTCCCGGACGCCAGCGGCAACTACGAGTTCGTCTACCACGCCACTGCGCCGCACTCGACCAAGTACTTCAAGTTCTATGTGACCAAGAACGGCTGGGATCAGACCAAACCGCTGAAGTGGTCGGACCTGGATCCGCAGCCCTTCCACACCGTGAACGGCAATCCGTGGCTGGACGCCAACAAGCGCTACCACATGGTCGCCAAGCTGCCGGCCGGCAAGAGCGGCCCGCACATCATTTTCAATGTTTGGAAGCGCGCGGACAGCGAGGAAGCGTTCTACTCGTGCTCCGACGTGATCTTCGGCGACGGCACCAACCCGCCGGAGCCGCCGCCGGTGACCAATCCGTGGAAGGAAATCGGCAAGGTAACCGCTTATGAGAACCTGCCGAACAACAGCACCGCCACCCTGCGCGTGTTCGACGCCAGCGGCCGAGACGCCGAAACCATCCCGGTCAAGCTGGACGCCGTCAGCGGCCAGATGGCCAACTGGCCGTACGAGCTGGGCGTGAAAGTGAACGCAACTTCCAAGGCGATTCGCATCGGCGTGATGAATCAGAAGCAACGCACGGTAACCATCACCCCGGAACGCAGCGCCACCGCCAACCGCGTGTACCTGAACGACAGCTACAAGGGCTACACCTACCAGATCGACCTGAAAAAGGGCGACGGCGGCATCAACCCGCCGCCGGTGGGCGATACCTGGAAAGAAGGCCTGTCCTACACCGCAGGGCAGATCGTCAGCTATCAAGGCAAAAAGTACCGCTGCCTGCAGCCGCACACCGCCTGGGCCGGCGCGGGTTGGACTCCGTCCACCCAACCCGCTTTGTGGGCGCCGGCTTAAGCCGTCCCGCTCGGCGCGCGAGCTGAGCTCCTGACGCGCTGAATCGCCGGCCTTCCCCTTCTCCGGGAGGCCGGCTTCCCCCACCCCTCCTGCCGCAGGCCATTCCTTGAACGGCGGCCACGCCATGCCCCAACGCAGGCAGGACGGCTGCCGCGCGTCGCCTGCCGGGATTCGCAAGAAAGCCGGTTCCGATGGAAACCTCGATCCAGACCTATCCGCCCCTCGCCGCCTGGCTGCATTGGATTTGCGCCGTCGTGATCCTGTGGGCGATGATCAGCGGCTTCGCCCTCGCCTCCGGCGCGCTGCCGCCCGCCGTCGCCGCGGCGATTCCGCCGTTCAACGTTGCGCTGACCACCCTGCTCATGCCTGTCTTCCTGTTGCGCGTCGTCTACCGCGTCAGCTTCCGCATGCCGCCGCCCGCCGGCATCCCCCCGGCCAAGCACCGGCTGGCGCGCCGCGCCCACGCACTGCTCTATCTGCTGAGCTGTCTATCGCTGGCCAGCGGCTGGCTGATGATGGAGCGGCCGGTCGATCTGTTCGGCCAGATCACGTTGCCGCCCAGCCTGGACCCGGGCGCAGGCACGCGCGCGCTGGCCAAGCTGCACTTCGCCAGCAACGTTATGCTGGCCCTGCTGCTGAGCGCGCATATCGGCGCGGTGATCCAGCATCAGCGCCGGGGGCGTCGTCTGTTGCGGCGCATGGCGCTGCTAACAAACTAAAACCTCGCCGGCAAGAGTAAGAGCAGACGCAAACCGCCGAGAAAGCGTAATATACCGACGGTATATGAGCATGTCGAAGCGGTGCTCGCTACGCCACGTCTCACGAAGCGCAGCGGACATGGAAGCGCTGCTAGCGCCGCCAACTGATCAGCACCACTGCCGCCACGATCACACTCATCGCCAACATCTCGTGCAAGCCGATATGCTCGCCGAGGAAGACCACGCCCAGCAGAACCGCGATCACCGGGTTGACGTAGGCGTAGCTGGTGGCGGCGGCCGGAGACACCGTCTTCAGCAGGTGCAGATAGGCGCTGTAAGCGATGATGGAACCGAATACCGCCAGATAGAGCAAAGCCAGCCAGCCGGACAGCGGCGGCATCGCCAGCAACTTCTCACCGTAGATCTGGCTGGCCAGCAGCAAAGCCGCGCCGCCGAAGATCATCATCCAGGCGCTGCCCATCGGTCCCTTGGGCTGAGCCAGATGGCGGCTCCAGGCCGAGCCCAGCGCCCAGCCGGCAGAGGCCAACAGCAGCAGCGCGGCGCCGCTGGGGCTGGCCTTCAGATTGGCACCCATATTCAACAACACCATGCCGCAAACGCCCAAACCAATGCCGGCCCACTCCACCTTGCGCGCCTTTTGACCGAACATGCGCGCGAACAACAGGGTGAACAGCGGCACGGTGGCGATCACCAAGGCGGCCACGCCGGAGGACACGTCTTTCTCCGCCACCGTGACCAAGCCGTTGCCCACCGCCGGCATCAGCACGCCCAGCAAGGCGGCGCCGCCAAGCTCGCGCGCGTTCGGCATCGGGTATTTGCGCAAGCATAGATAGGCCAGCATCAGCCAGCCGGCCAGGGAAAAACGCAAGCCGGCCATCATCATCGGCGGCCAGGATTCCACCCCTATGCGTATGCCCAGATAAGTGGAGCCCCAGATCACGTACAGGGCGAAGAAAGCGGCTAAAGTCAGCGGGGGAATGCGCGAAAACGGCATGGTGCGGCTCAAGAAAGTGGAACCGAATACCATGCCGTATGGGAATGTCCGTGGCAAGTCCAATTTTGCCGCGGACGCGGCCAAACTTAACGCGTGGCCAGGCGCTGCAAGATGTTGGAAAACTCTTCCATATAACTGTCGAAGCGAGTGGCCAAACGGTCGACGTCGGTGGCGAAGCGGTTATAGGCCACCACCGCCGGAATCGCGGCGAACAGGCCGATGGCGGTGGCCACCAGCGCCTCGGCAATGCCCGGCGCCACCGTGGACAAGGTGGCCTGACCGGCGTTGCCCAGGCCGATGAAGGCATGCATGATGCCCCACACCGTGCCGAACAGGCCGATATAGGGGCTGACCGAACCCACTGTGGCGAGGAAGGACGTATGACTGTCCAAGGCGTCCAGTTCGCGCTGCGCCGCCGCCTTCATCGCCCGGCGCGAACCGGCCATGATGTCGGACAGCTCGGTGCCGTTGCGTCCGCGCAGTTTCAGAAACTCGGCGAAGCCGGACTGAAAGATGCGCTCCATGCCCACGGTGTCGCTGCGGCGGCTGGCGTCTTCATACAAGCGGTTCAAGTCAGCGCCGCTCCAGAAATTGCGCTCGAACTCGTCGCTATTGCGCCGGGCCGCGCGCAGCACCGCGATCTTGTTGAAGATCAGGGCCCAGGACAGCACCGACATCAAGGCCAGGCCGGCCATCACCAATTGCACCATCAGGCTGGCGTCCAGGATCAGGCTCAGGAAGGAAATCTGTTGCACGGCAACTCCTCTTGTAATCGCCAGGCTCAGCGCAATACGCGGCCTGTTTCCAAATCAATGATGGTGGACGGTTTGCGCCGCTTGCCGATACGCCCCGGTAGGGTCAACACCCGCCGGCGGAACGCCTCGCGGCAGGCGCGCGCGGTCTTCAGCGATTGCTGGCCGGCGCGGTTGGCCGAAGTGGACACCAGCGCCGTGCCCAAGGTGCGGCACAAGGCCGCCGCCTCGCCATGCGCGGTGACGCGCACGGCGATCTTGTCGTGTTTGCCGCGCAAGGCCGACGGCACGCGACGCGAAGCCGGCAGCAAAAAAGTATATGGACCGGGCCAGTAGCGCGCCAGTTCCGCGTATTGGGCGGCGGTCAAAGGACGGATCAGGTGGCGGATCTGGGAAACGTCGGCCGCGATCACGATCAGCCCTTTGTGATTGGGCCTGGCCTTGATCGCCAGAATTTTGCGGATGGCGCGCGCGTCCAGCGGATTGCAGCCTAAGCCGTAGCAGGACTCGGTGGAATAGGCGATGACCTCGCCTTGCTTCAAGGCCGCGCGGGCCTGCTGTTGCAGGGCGCGGCCGGGCAGACGGGGCAAGGGCCGCACCCGGCCTGGCGTGAACTTCATGATGGACGGCGATGCGAAAGTAAAGCCGCATTGTACCGCTGTCCGCGGCGGCAACCTAGCGCTTCGACGCCTCGTCGTCGACATCCTCCGGCGCCGGCCGCCAAGCGTAGCAGCGTGGCGGCGGACGGTCGCTGTGGAATTGCTTCAACCAATACGCCAGCCGGCGCCAGCAGCGACGTTCATGGCGTAGAAACTGCGCCAGTTGGCGGCGCCAGCTCCCAGGCTCCGCGTCCTCTCCCTCGTCCACTCCAACCATGATCCCTCCCTAGCATATATGCGCCGCGCTCCAGGCAAGAACCGCGGCCCAAACGCTGCAATCAGACTTGATAGGAAAAGCCTACAAAATCGCATGTAAATATAAGATTTAAATACCTTGTTTTTTCATTAAATCCTAGAAAACAAACACAAATAAATAAATAGGTTAATTAATTTTAAACTGCAGTGAAAATACCAATAAAAACAGGGAAGAAACCCCGTTTTTTTTAGGACTTTTCCTAATGAGGATATTTCATGCTGATGCTAGCATCATGACAAAACACTAACCCTGCGTCGGCCGACTGGACTTTTACAGCGAGCTCGTCTGAACCCTAACGCCGCTGCGCCGCACACCCTATTGGATAAACGCATGAATGCCATTCAAACCGGAATACGCGTCTTGCGCACGCAAGGACAGGCATTGATTCGACAAGCCGACGCGCTGTCGACGTCCTTCTCCTGCGCCATCGACCTCATGTACGCCACCACTGGCAAAGTCATCGTTTCCGGCATGGGGAAATCCGGCATCATCGGGCGCAAGATCGCCGCGACGCTGGCCTCAACAGGCACCCCCAGCTTCTTTGTCCATCCCGGCGAAGCCTTTCACGGCGACCTTGGAATGATCATGTCCAATGATTGCCTGGTGCTGATATCCAACAGCGGGGAAACCGAGGAAGTGCTGCGTCTGCTGCCCTACCTTCGCCATATCCAGGCCAAAGTCATCGCCATCACCGGCAAGCCGGGCTCCACGCTGGCTCGGCAGGCCGACTTGTCGCTGCCCATCCCGGTGGAGCGTGAAAGCTGCCCCAATAATCTGGCACCCACCACCTCCACTACGCTTGCCCTGGCCATGGGCGACGCCTTGGCCATGGCGCTGATGGAAAGACGCCAGTTTCAGGCTGAGGATTTCGCCCGTTTCCATCCCGGCGGTTCGCTGGGCCGCAAACTGCTGACCAAGACGAAAGACGCGATGCACGCTCGGGTGCCCTCCAACCGCCCCGACGACACCTTCAAAACCATCGTCAGCACCATTACCGAGGGCTGTCTGGGCTTGACCGTGGTGGGCGCGCCCGACGCCCCCGCCGACGGCATCATCACCGACGGCGATTTGCGCCGCGCCATCGAACAGCACGAAGACCTCAAATCGCTGCGCGCGAGCGACATCATGAGCCCATCGCCATTCTGCATTGCCGCCGACGCCCTGCTGTCGGAAGCGGAAGCGCTGATGAGCCAGCGCAAGATCACCGCGCTGCTGGTCACCGATGAGCGCCAACGAACGGTCGGCGTCATCAAATCATTCGATATCTGATATGCGCAGCGGCTTCGACATCATGCGCGCCGCCGTGCACGCGCTACTGCTGAGAGAGTTGAAAACCCGCTTCGGCGAGTATCGGCTGGGCTATCTATGGGCGCCGCTGGAACCGGCGGCGCATATGGCCATTCTTCTGCTGGTGCTTGGCTTCATCGTGCAACGCGCGATGCCCGGCATGTCGTTTCCGGTCTTCCTGGCCAATGGCATCGTGCCTTATATGCTGTTTCGCAACATCTCCCTGCGCTCCTTGAACGCCATCGAGGCCAATCGCGGCCTGTTCAACTACCGTCCGGTGCGGCCGCTGGACGCGGTGTTGGCCCGGACCTTGCTGGAGAGTCTGACCTACGCGCTGGTTTACGCCATATTGATGAGCTGCCTTTGGCTTGCCGGCGAAACCATCCAGCTAAACAAGCTCTCGCTGTTGATCGTGGCCTGGCTGCTGCTGTGCTTGCTCTCCCTGGCCTGGGGCCTGATCTGCATGGTTCTGGGCCATGCGTTCAAGGCAGTCGACAAGCTGCTGCCCATCCTGATGAAGCTGCTCTATTTCCTCAGCGGAATCTTGTTCCCCCTCAGCCTGATCCCCGCCGAATACCGCTGGCTGGTGGAGTGGAACCCTCTGCTGCATGCCTTCGAACTGATGCGGCACGCGGTCATGCCCGCCTACCCAATCAACGACGACAGCCTGGCCTACCTCTCCGCCTGGACGCTGGCCCTGCTGTTTTCCGCCCTATCTCTCTATAAAGGCCGGGAACCGGCCATGTTGCGCTCATGATCCAGATACACAAACTCAGCAAGTCCTATAAGACGCCCAACGGACGGTTCCATGTCTTCAAAGACCTCAACCTCGAGATCCCGTCCAATGTCAGCGTAGGCTTGATCGGCCGCAACGGCGCGGGCAAATCAACCTTGTTGCGCATCATCGGCGGCATAGACCGGCCGGACTGCGGCAGCATCGTCACCCGACACAGCATCTCCTGGCCGGTGGGCTTGGCCACCGGTTTTCAGGGCAGCATGACCGGACGCGATAACGTCAAATTCGTCGCGCGGCTCTATGCCCGCAAACACGAACTGAACGACAAAGTCGCCTTTGTCGAGGACTTCGCCGAATTGGGCGGCTATTTCGACATGCCCATCAAAACCTATTCCTCCGGCATGCGTTCCCGGCTCGGCTTTGGGCTGTCGATGGCTTTCCCCTTCGACTACTACCTGGTCGATGAGATCACCGCCGTGGGCGACGCCGCCTTCAAACGAAAAAGCGCGGAGCTGATGCTGGAGCGCCGACGGCACAGCCAGTTCCTGATGGTGTCGCACTCCATGTCCGAACTGAAGAAGTTCTGCGACGCCGGGCTGTTGATCGGCCGTTGCCAAGTCCGCTATTTCCAGCGCATTGACGATGCCATCCAGGCCTACCGGGAAGAAGAAAATGTCGACATGGTTTGATGGTTTCCTGCCTCAGGCCCTGCTCGCCCGCCTCGTCTCGCCATGGATCTGCATCGGACTGCCGCTGACGCTGTGCGGCGCATATTTCGTCCTGATCGCCCAGGATCGCTACGTCAGCGAGTCCAAGGTCATCGTCAAACGCTCCAGCGACGGCGGAGGAGATCTCAATCTGAGCACACTATTAGGCGCCGGCGCCTCCACGGTCCGGGAGGACGCCATGCTGTTGCAGCAGTACATCCATTCGCCGGACATGCTGCAACGGCTGGAAACACGGCTGGCGTTCAAGAAAGCCTTTGACGCCGCCGGTCTTGATTGGCCGCACCGGCTATCGGCATCGGCCAGCAAGGAAGACACGCTGGCCTTCTATCGCAACAAGGTGGGTGTGATGTTCGACGACAAAACCTCCTTGCTGACGATACGCAGCCAGGGCTTCACCCCGCGGTTCGCCCAGGGCTTGAACCTCGCCATCCTGCAAGAATGCGAGCGCTTCATCAACGGACTGTCGCAAACCATCAGCCGCAACGAGCTTGCCTTCGCCCAACAAGAGACAGAGCGCGCCTACCAAGCCCTGAACGCCGCCAAGGAAGCCTTGCTGAGGTATCAGAACAGCCATGGCCAGCTCGACCCCGTCGCCCAGGCTCAGGCCGCCGGCCAACTGCTGGCGGAGCTACAGGCCAAGCAGGCGCAATTAGAGGCCGAATTGCGCAATTTGCAAAGCTATCTGCAAAGCGACGCCCCCCAGATCACGGCTCTGGCCGGCGCACTGGCGGCGCTGAAGGCCCAGATTCTCCATGAAAAAAGCAAGCTGGCCGCTCCTGAAGATGGACGGCTGAACCGTCAAGCCGCCCAGTATCAGGAACTGAAGGCCAAAGTCGATTTTCAGGCCGACCTGTACAAGCTGGCGCTGACCGCGCTGGAGAAAAGCCGCGTGGAAGCCAGCCACAAGCGCAAGAGCCTCGCCGTCGTGACCTCGCCGCAGTTGGCCGAAGACGCGGAATACCCGCGCAGACTTTATACCCTGGCCACGCTGTTGATCGCCTGCAGCCTGCTCTACGGCTGCGCGCGCCTGGCCCTGTCCATTATCGAAGACCACAAGATTTAACTTCACTATGCAACGCGCCAAGCTCATCCCGCTTCTCTGCCTGGTTCTGGGCCAGGCTCACGCGGTTTCCCTGCTGACCGGCACGCCGGCGGAACCGGAACCGCCCTCGCGACAGCAGCCCGCCGAGCGCGCCGCGCCGGCCGTGTCGCAGGAAATCCCGTTCGTCGTCCCGCCGCAAGCGCCTGGCCGCATGTTCGGCTCGCAGCTCTTTGGCGGCGCCTTCCGCAATAGCGCAGGCCAAGGCTTCAACCCCAACTATCAACTGAGCATCGGCGACCGCATCGCCTTGCGCCTATGGGGAGCCTTCAATTTCGACGCGCAACTGCTCGTCGACCCCCAGGGCAATATCTTCATCCCGAATATCGGTCCGGTGCCGGTTGCCGGCATTCGCAACGGCGAACTGAACGCGGCGGTGTCCAACCAAGTGCGCCGGGTCTACAAGGCCAATGTCAACGTGTACGCGGCTCTCGATATCGCTCAACCAGTCAAGGTCTTCGTCACCGGCTTCGTGAAACAACCCGGCCTCTACCCCGGCATTGCCGCCGACAGCGTGCTCAGCTATCTGGACAAGGCCGGCGGCGTCGACGCCGAGCGCGGCAGCTATGTCGACATTCAGATCAAGCGCGGCGACCTCGTGCGTCAACGCGTCAACCTTTACGACTTCCTGCTTCAGGGCAGGATGGACATGGTGCAGTTCTCCGATGGCGACGTCATCGTGGTGGGCCCGCGCCAACATACCTTCTCAGTCAGCGGTCAGGTATTCAACGCCTATGACTTCGAATTCGGGCAGAACAGCATCAGCCTGCAACAAGCCTTGCAAGTCTCTCGCCCCAAACCCGGAGCCACCCACGCCAGCATCATCCGTCGCCAAGGCACGCAGAAGCGCAGCGAATACTACCCGCTGGAACAGGCTGGAGACGTGGTTCTGCAAGACGGGGACCAGTTGCTGATCAGCGCCGACCGCTACGCCGGCACCATCCAGGTTCGAGTGGAAGGCGCTCATTCCGGCGAACACGCCATCGTGCTGCCCTACGGCGCCAGCATGGCCGACGTGCTGACCAAGATTCAAGCCAACAGCATGTCGCAGATGGGCGCGCTGCAGCTGTTCCGCAAATCCGTAGCCGAGCGGCAGAAAACCATGCTGACCTTGTCCTTGCAAAAGCTGCAGGAAACCGCGTTCTCCGCTCGCTCCTCCACCAAGGAAGAGGCGGACCTGCGCACCCGCGAAGCCGAACTGATCGAACGCTTCGTCTCCAAGGCCAGCAAGGTTGAACCACGCGGACAGGTCGTGCTTGACGAGAAAAACCTGCCGACCACTCTGCTGGAAGATGGAGATGTCATTCGCATTCCTGAAAAAACCAGCGTCGTGATGGTCCATGGCGACGTGCTGTTTCCCAACGCCGTCAATTGGCAAGCAGGCCTGACTATAGGTGACTACATCGCACGCGTCGGCGGCTACAACCAAACCGCGGACAAGTCCCGATTAATCTTGATGAAGCAAAACGGTAGCGCTCTCCCTGTCGGTGAACGCATCCAAGTGGATGCCGGTGACGAAGTCATGGTCATGCCTAAGCTCGAAACCAAGAATATTGAAATAACACGCGGCATTACGCAGATTCTTTACCAGATCGCAGTAGCGGCGAAAGTGATTTTCAATTTATGAGAAAACTGAAGAAATTGCTACGGCATCCCGGGATTTTTTTCCGAGACTATCTCAACAAACAATATCCAATCATTCGCAACGAGATCGCCTGTCCGCAAGATGAAGAAGCCATCTTGCTCAAGCACGACTTGGCACTGGAAAGCTTGCTGGACAATACATTGGAAATTGATGTGGTCTTTACTTGGGTCAACGGTGACGATCCTCAGTGGCAAGCCCGCCGCACAAAAACATTGGCAAGCCATAGCCCTGAACACCTAGGGCTATACGCCAACGACCCCGCCCGCTTCAACAATCATGACGAGCTGCGCTATTCCCTGAACAGCGTTCAGACTTACCTTCCATGGGTTCGCCGCATTTACATCGTCACTGACCAACAATGCCCTGAATGGCTGACTCCAAATAACCGTGTCCGCGTGATAGACCATCAGGAACTGATATCACCCTGTTACTTGCCTACCTTCAACTCTCATGTGATTGAAGCGCACTTGCACCGTATTCCTGAGTTAAGCGAGCACTTCATTTATTTCAACGATGATGTTTTTGTCGCACGTCCACTTCCCCCCGGTCATTTTTTTCGTAGCAACGGCATCGCATCACTTTTCCTATCACACAAAAGCCTCAAGGCCATGTGGGCACGAGGTATATCGACACCAACTTTACATGCTGCTACCCAGTGCGCCGCATTATTGGAAATGAGCTTTGGCTTAAAAATAGATACGCCTCTCATTCATAGCTACATACCTTTAAGAAAAAGCGCATTTGAAGAGTCATGGCACCGATTTAATTATAGAATTCTTCAATTTCTTAACAACCGATTTCGGCAAAACAATGATTTAAATTTGGCAACCTTTCTTGTGCCCTGGTTAATGTACACCCAAGCTCAGGCGTCGCCAGCTAGAGACATTTGCTATTACTTCAACATAAGCTCAGCGAGTGCAAATTCTTTCTGGCTGGACTTAAAAAAAAGAAAAGGAACACCATGCTCACCTCATTCATTTTGCGCAAATGATTTCAACTCTCAAACAAATAAACATAAACAACACCTTGCCATCAAGCAATACTGGCAATCGTAGCATATTTTATTAAATCACCATTATTCCGGACCATGAAATGAACTACGCAATCTCCGTCATCATCCCCGTATACAATGTAGAAAAGTACATTGCCAAATGTCTAGACTCCGTTATTTCTCAAAAACTAGAAGGCCGTCCAGCAGAAGAGTGCATTGAAATTATCGTCGTAGATGATGGCACACCTGACGACTCCATAAAGATCATTAAACAGTACGTCCGAAAATATAAAAACATAACACTTTTACGGCAACCCAATTCCGGGCAATCCTCAGCCCGAAACAATGCCTTAAAAATTGCCAGCGGCGAGTACATCTACTTCCTGGATTCTGACGACTTACTTCCACCCAATGCGCTAACGCCGCTATATAAATTAGCAAAAGAAACTCAATCCGAAGTCGTCATTGCTCAAAGCAAGGCTTTCAACAATAGACGTAGCTGGTTTATTGATGATCATGCCGAAGTTGCAAGTGCGGCATTCAGAAAGGTCAAATTCACCCATAGATCCATATTAATAAAAACCAGTCCGCCATGGGCAAAGCTATTCAAGAAACAGCTTATCGAAAAATACAACATCACTTTTCCTGAAGGGATCAAATTAGCTGAGGACTGGATTTTTGTCATCCATGCACTTTATCGTGCAAATCATATCTCGACAACTCCAGACATTACCTATCTCTACCAAGGAAGAGACGATGAAAACAATCCTTCGTGCACACAGATTGTCAATGAAAAAGTCTTTAACGACTTGCTCATTGTTTACGAGCTGACCAAGCAATTCAATCTTCCTGACCCTCAAATTCGATATATAAAGATTTTTATATTAAAAAGTTTACTCTATCGGCTGGGGAAATTTTCAAAAGACAATAGCTTTACAGTCACAAAACCTATCTACAAATCCGTCAGGAGTTTCATAAAAAACGAAATTGGTTACTCAATGATAGGTATATTTACTCCTGAACGGCGCTTACTGCTCACTTTGATATTTCATGGTTTTTACAGTGAGGCTTATCGGGTTGCAAACGAGAAAATAAAGAGAAGCTGTTTGAGACGAGGCAAGAAAATAAACGACGCCACCATCATAAAAGACTACTTAAGCATAGTAAGAAAAAATCGTTTCACTCTGACAAGAGAAATAAAAACCAATATTCTAAACAAATATCGCTTGCTGGGATGGTGGTTAAAATTCAATATCGCAAAATTCATTGCGGCCAAGTCTGTGCAGAAGAACAATATCGTCTTGGTCGGAGAACGCCTGGGCCAAACTGCAAACGACACCAGCTACTACTATTTCAAACACACGCAAGAAAAAAAATCTACCGATTTAGCGCACTATTTCGTTATAGAAAAGAACGCCGAAACAATAAAAAATCTAGCGCCATACAAAAACGTTGTCCACTATGGCAGCTTGAAGCATTTTATTATTTTCCACAAAGCTGCCGCCTATATATTTAGTGACTCTATGAGAGATGTATTGCATCAATGGAGGCGCGTCAGCCATCAATTCTCCGACAAAAAGAAAGTATTTCTGCAGCATGGCATATTCGCCACCAGTCGTGCCAAAGGTTATTACGACAAAAATTCTATGCAAAGAAGAAATGAGCTACCCGATAAGTTTATCGTCAGTTCCGATTTTGAAAAAAAACTCATTTGTGAGCAGTTTGGTTTTGAGAACAATGAAGTATCCGTGACTGGTTTATCAAGATTTGACAGCCTGCCAAAATTCAGAAAAAAAACAAACAATCAAATTTTAATATTATTGACATGGCGAGACTGGCTATCTCAAAAAAATGCTACCGAGTTTGAAAAGTCTCAGTATTTCAAAAAAATATACGAATTGATCACTCATCCAAAATTAATTTCATTCATCCAAACCCATAAAACAAAAATAATTATGTGTTTACATCATAAGATGCACAAACATCTCAACATGCTCGACAAAAGCATCGAAATAGAAATGGTGCAAATGAACAACACTGACATTCAACAACTAATTATAAAATCCGACTTAATGGTGACAGACTACTCATCCGCATCATTTGACATGTTATATCAAAAAAAACCAGTCCTCTTTTATTGGTTCGATCAGCAACAATTTTTTGCCTCTCGTGGAGGGCCTCTAGTATGCCCTATCAATGGCATACCTGGCCCCATACTCAACAATGCCAACGATCTGATAAATACCATCATAGAGTATAAGAATAATAACTTTAAGATTTCTCAAGAACAATTGCGCACTTCCCGTAAATTTTTTTCACACATAGACAACAACAATTCCATGCGCATAGAAAAAACCGTTTCCGGTTTAATACTAGAGCACACCTAAATTTAATTCTTAAATTATATCAACCGATACACAAAACACCATGGCAACCATAAAATCATTTTCAAACCTCCCCTCCAATATATCTATTGGAATCAATTGCAAAATAGAGCATGGTCACATCGAAATTGATGCCAACAGTCACTTTGAATGCGGTGATGGCTTTATTTTAAATGGCTTTATTTCAATAAAAGAAAACAGCTTTGTCAAGTTTGGCAATGCTTGTAAAATCAAAGGCAGCTTCAACGCTTCTCAGTCATCAAAAATAGAAATAGGCCATGGACTTGCCTGCAACGGCAACGTATCCATAACAGCACGGGAATATAGCGACATAAATATTGGAAACGACTGTTTATTCGACAACACAATAATCAGCACAACTGATTTTCACAGCATATTCGACTTGCAGTCCGGCACTCGATTAAACCCTGCCAAATCTATAAAAATTAACAATAGGGTATGGGCTGCAAAGAACAGCATGATATTAAAAGGCTGCACGATTGGCTCTGACTGTGTGGTTTCCGCAGGTGCTGTCGTTACTCGCTCTCACGAGAGCAACTGTGTTATTGCTGGGCAGCCTGCACAGACCATCAAGCATGGTATTGTTTGGAGCCGAGCACTCTGCCAGCATGCGCCGCTACAATTTGAAGATGACTTCTCAATCTCAAACTTCCTATCTGACTCTCAAAACAAAAAATATAAAAGTGCAATCTCACAAGGAATTAAATACATTCATTTATGGAGAGAGTGCTCCATCGAAAATTATTCCCTATTTTATTATTTGGCCTGCGCCATATATTACGAGCATCTATGCACCCATTCAAAAACAACCATCAATGGAATACTTGTCACACGACAAGACATCTATTCTATTTTCAAACTATGTTTTGAAATATCTAAAAACAGCAACATCCCTGCCGGGGCGCTCACCATTGCTTTAGGAGAAACCATCAACATGGACACGACCATTGAACGATCAATCATTGAAAAAAATAACACGGGCAAGTCATTGCTATATAGGTTAAAGCATGAAATCAAAAATTAGAAAAGCCATTTTCCCAGTAGCAGGCATGGGCACCCGCTTTTTGCCTGCCACCAAGGCCAGCCCCAAGGAAATGCTGCCGATTGTCGACAAGCCGCTGATTCAATACGCGGTGGAGGAGGCGATTGCAGCCGGCATGACTGAGCTGATTTTCATCACCGGCCGCAACAAGCGGAGCAACGAAGACCATTTCGACAAAGCTTACGAGCTGGAAACCGAACTGGAGCTGCGCAACAAACACAAACTTTTGCCACTGGCGCAAGGCATCCTGCCGCCGCATGTCTCCTGTCTATATATCCGCCAAGCCGAGGCGCTAGGACTGGGACATGCCGTATTGTGTGCCCAGCCCGCGATAGGCAATGAACCATTTGCCGTAATTCTGGCGGATGACCTGATAGACAGCGAGCCCGGTGCCTTGGCGCAAATGGTAAAGCTGTATGAACAGCAACCCACCTCCATCCTGGGCGTGGAAAACGTGCCGCGCGAAGCCACTAGTTCTTACGGCATTGTGGAAACATCCATGCAGAATGAGGGCGTGCAACGTATCACCGGCATTGTGGAGAAGCCCCACCCCTCCATCGCGCCTTCCACGCTGGCCGTAGTGGGACGCTATATCCTGACACCAGGTGTTTTTGACAGGCTTAGACACCTGAAACCCGGGGTAGGCGGCGAAATTCAACTGACCGATGGCATCGCGGCCCTCATGAAGGAGGAAGCAGTACTGGCGCTCCCGCTGCAAGGCATTCGCTATGACTGCGGCTCCAAACTGGGTTATCTGCAAGCTACAGTAAAATTTGGCTTGAAACATCCTGAAACGCATCAAGCATTCTCTGCTTTTTTGGCGGAAAATCTGCGGTGACGATTGCCGTCCTTTCACCCGGCATTGCCCGTATTCCTCGTCTGCGGGCGCTGATCGGTCTGCCGGTATGCCATCTCCGCTGGTCATCGCTGCCCTCAACCAGGCCTCTGACGGCCGTGGCCGGCTGGGGCTTGCGTTCGTCCGCTCGTCGCGCCCGCGCCTTCGCCCAGCAACGCGGCCTGCCTTATATCGCGCTGGAAGACGGTTTTCTGCGCTCACTCGGCCTAGGCGTCAACGGCGAGCCGCCGGTGTCGCTGCTGATCGACGAGCTAGGCATCTACTACGACGCCACCCGCCCATCTCAATTGGAACAGCTGATTGCTTCCACATCGCTATCCGGCTCCGAGCGGCAGAACGCTCAAAGCGGTCTGGAACGGATGCGCCGTGACCGGCTCTCCAAATACAACCACGCGCCAACCATTGCCCTGCCTCCACGAAGCGGATGCCCACGCGTGCTGGTGCTGGATCAAACCAAAGGCGACGTGTCCGTGCGACTGGGCGGTGCGGACACATGCACTTTTCAAGCCATGCTGGAAGCCGCCTACCGCGAGCATCCCGCAGCGGAAATCTGGGTAAAAACGCATCCCGACGTGATCGCCGGCAAAAAACGAGGCTATCTGCCTCTCCCTCCGCCCGACGTGAAGTTGATCGCTGAGGACGCCTGTCCTCAATCGCTGCTGTCCCAGGTGGATGTGGTCTACACCGCCACCTCGCACATGGGATTCGAAGCCTTGATCGCCGGCTGCCAGGTCGTCTGCTTCGGCATGCCCTGGTATGCGGGCTGGGGGCTGACCGATGATCGTCATCCGGAGATGCCGA
Organism: Chromobacterium fluminis; assembly: GCF_011602385.1. NCBI lineage: Bacteria > Pseudomonadati > Pseudomonadota > Betaproteobacteria > Neisseriales > Chromobacteriaceae > Chromobacterium > Chromobacterium fluminis. Next base: position 176,779 of record NZ_JAAOMA010000001.1, read on the forward strand.
CATTGAAGCTGCGCCGGTACTGCCATCGATCCTTGGAACAGCTGTTTCACGCCGCCTACCTGCGCTATGCCCGCTACATTCATCCGGAAACCGGCGAACCCGGCACCTTCTTCGACGTCGCGGAGTGGATTCATCTGAATCGGAACTTGCGACAGCAAACTGGCGGCGTGCTGTGGTGCGTCGGCATGAGCTGGTGGAAACGCGCGGTGGTGTGGCCCTTCCTGAAGCACCCCGACAACCAGGTCCGATTTATCTCCCAGCCAGGCAAGCTGCCGCCGCAGCCTCCTCCCGGCAGCAAGCTGGTGGCCTGGGGCATGGCGCAGGACGCCGCCGCCCTGGCGGCGCGGCGCGGCCTGCCCTTGCTCAGGATGGAAGACGGCTTTGTGCGCTCGTTGGGACTGGGCTCCGATCTGCGGCCCCCCATATCCGTGGTGGTGGACGATGCCGGCCTCTATTACGCGCCGACGCCCCGCTCGCGCCTGGAACGATTGCTCGGAGAACTCCGGCTGGAGCCGCAGCAGATCCTCCGCGCCCAGCGCCTCAGACAACGGCTGCTTGAGCTGCGAATCAGCAAATACAATGTGGGCGACGCATTCGAGCTCGCCGCCGGGGCCGCCGGGAAAACCATTGTTCTGGTTCCCGGCCAAGTGGAAAACGACGCCTCCCTCCGTGAAGGCTCTCCCCGGCTAAAAGACAATCTGTCGCTGTTGCGCGAAGTGCGCCGGCTGCGGCCGCACGCCTGGTTGATCTACAAACCGCATCCCGACGTAACGTCCGGCAACCGGCATGGGGCGGTCTCTGAGCAGGAGCTTGCATGCTTGGCGGACCAAGTGGCGGACAACGCCGACATCATTGCCTGCCTGAGCGTCGCGGACGAGGTCCACACCATGACCTCCCAGGCCGGTTTCGAAGCCCTGCTGCGCGGCAAGCCGGTACATTGCTACGGCATGCCCTTCTATGCAGGCTGGGGCCTGACTCACGATCATCTGCCCGTGTTCCATAGACAACGCCGGCTCACGCTGGAGCAGTTGGTCTATGGCGTGTTGATTGCCTACCCCCGTTATATGATCCCGGGCCAGCCGGGCTTCGCCAGAGCCGAAGCTGTGGTTGAACACCTATGGCGGCGCAAACAGCAACTCAAGCCTGGACGCACCCGTTCGCACTGGCTGGCGAGACAGTGGCGCAAGGGCCTGGGCCTGTTGCGCACGCTGCGCTGAGCACGCGTCCATGCTCGCCGCTCAAGCCCTGCTCTCCCATCACCGCCTACTGCTATTGCAAGGACCGATGGGCCACTTCTTCAACCAACTGGCCTGTTGGTTGCGCCGCCATGGCGCTCACGTGGCCAAGATCAATTTCAACGGCGGGGATCGGCTTTATCACCGGCATCTGGACGCCACCGACTACCGTGGACGCCCTGAGGATTTCACCCCTTGGCTGCGGGCGTTTCTACAGGCTCATCGCATCGACGCCGTCGTCTGCTTTGGCGATTGCCGCCATTACCACCGCGCGGCGGCCCAAATCTGCAAGGAACAGGCCATGGCTTTCTATGCCTTCGAGGAAGGCTATCTGCGGCCCGACTACATCACCCTGGAGCAAAACGGGGTCAATGCCCACTCCCGCTTGGCCTCCGATCCAGCCGCCATGCTGCGTTATGAGGCCGACAAGCTCCCCACCCCCATCCCCACCAGAGCCTCTTTTCGCCGGATGGCTTGCAGCGCCGCTGCCTATTATGCCGCGGGCTGGTTTTGGCGCACGCGCTACCCGCACTATCGTCATCACAAGGACTTTTCGCCTTTTCGCGAGTGCTTCTGCTGGCTGCGCGCCGGTTGGCGCAAAGCGCTGTATCACGCGCTAGAGCACAAGCTGCGCCGCCGTATCCTGCGGGAATGGGACCAACGCTATTTTCTAGTGCCTTTGCAAGTCTTCAACGATAGCCAGGTACTGCATCACAGCCCTTATCGGGATGTGCGCGACTTCATCGCGGAAGTGATCTTTTCTTTTTCGCAATACGCTCCCGAGCATGCAGCTCTGGTGCTGAAACACCATCCTTTGGACCGCGGACACAGAAACTACGCCACCTATATCCGTGGGCTGGCCCGTCAAAATCATGTCGGATCCCGCGTGTTCTACATCCACGACGGCCATTTGCCCAGCCTGCTGAAACATAGCCTGGGCGTGGTCACCATCAATAGCACCGTCGGCTTGTCCTCCTTGCATCACGACAAGCCTTTGATCACCATGGGGCGTGCGCTATACGATATTCCGGGCCTGACTTGCCAAACCGAGCTGCATCGATTCTGGCGCAAGCCAACGCCTCCCCAAGCCCGGCTGTACCGGAAACTGCGTTCCTACCTCGTCAAACATACCCAGTTGAACGGCGCTTACTTTGGCCATTCGCCCTGGCTGAAGCAACGTTTTTCCCCTGACCCGCTCGCGGCGGTGAATCAAACCGTCCGCTAGCGCCGCCCAAGGCTTGGCGGTGTAAACGCCGCTTATTCATGCCCCGCCCCAAACCGCTGCCTTTTACAAATCGTCGGCCGGCTTTGCCCACACAGCGCATCACAGAAAACGTATTGAACTCCAGGGGCTTTAAACTCAGAATTGGCAGTTGAGGGACGATAAGGTCAAAAACGCTACCCGGCCTTACAAACAGCCGCCCTCTCTAATATTTATTTTTGAGCACGCAGCAATACTGAAAGAACAATATGAGCATTTTGGTCACTGGCGGCGCCGGCTTCATCGGCGGCAATTTCGTGCTGGACTGGCTGGCACAGAGCGATGAACGCATCATCAACCTCGACGCGCTGACCTACGCCGGCAATCTCGACACTCTGAAAACGCTTGAACAGGACTCGCGCCACGTCTTCGTGCGCGGAGACATCGGCGACCACGCGCTGGTCAGCGCCCTGCTGGCAGAGCACCAGCCGCGGGCGGTGATCAATTTCGCCGCGGAAAGCCATGTCGACCGCTCCATCCACGGGCCGGGCGACTTCATCCAGACCAATGTGGTGGGCACCTTCAATCTGCTGGAGAGCGTGCGCGGCTACTGGACAGGGCTGGCGGACGCGGACCGCACCGCCTTCCGCCTGCTGCACGTGTCCACCGACGAAGTCTACGGCACGCTGGGACCCGACGACGCGCCCTTCTCCGAGCGCCACCGCTATGAGCCCAACAGCCCCTACTCGGCGTCCAAGGCCGCGTCCGACCACCTGGTGCGCGCCTGGCACCACACCTACGGCCTGCCGGTGCTGACCACCAATTGCAGTAACAACTACGGCCCCTATCATTTCCCGGAAAAGTTGATTCCGCTGGTGATCCTCAACGCCCTGGCCGGCAAGCCGCTGCCCATCTACGGCGACGGCTGCCAGGTGCGCGACTGGCTCTACGTCAGAGACCATTGCTCCGCCATACGCCGCGTGCTGGAAGCCGGCGCGCCGGGCGAAACCTATAACGTCGGCGGCTGGAACGAAAAAACCAATCTGGACGTAGTGAAGACCATCTGCGCGCTGCTGGACGAACTGGCGCCGCACGCCAACCCGGCTCGCCGCTACGCCGAGCAGATCGCCTTCGTCGCCGATCGCCCCGGCCACGACCGCCGCTACGCGATAGACGCGCGCAAGCTGGAGCGTGAATTGGGCTGGAAACCACAGGAAACCTTCGATAGCGGCATTCGCAAAACCGTAGCCTGGTATCTGCAACATCAAGACTGGGTGGCCAACGTCAGCAGCGGCGCCTATCGCGACTGGGTGAACCAGCACTATGGCTGAACGCGCTCCCACCATACTGCTGACCGGGGTCAACGGCCAGCTCGGTCATCAGCTGCGGACCGCGCTGGCGCCGCTGGGCAATATCGTCGCGTTGAACCGGACCGAACTGGACCTGAGCCAGGCCGCCAGCATCCTCCAGGCACTGGAGCGCCACCAGCCCGACATCATCGTCAACCCCGCCGCTTACACCGCAGTGGACCGCGCCGAGAGCGAGGTGGAGCAAGCGCATGCGGTCAACGCCGCCGCGCCGGGGCTGCTGGCACAGTGGGCGGCGCGGCGGCAAGCGCTCTTGCTGCATTACTCCACTGACTATGTGTTCGACGGCGCCGGCGAACGGCCTTGGCGCGAGGACGACCCGGCCCGGCCGCGCTCGGTCTACGGCCAGAGCAAATGGGAGGGCGAGGAGGCGGTGCGCGCCGCCGCGCCTCGGCATTTGATCCTCCGCACCAGTTGGGTATTCGGCGCCCATGGCGGCAATTTCCTGAAGACCATTCTGCGCCTGGCCCGGGAGCGCGACAGCTTGCGGGTGGTCGCCGATCAGATCGGCGCGCCCACCTCCACCGCGCTGATCGCCGACGTCACCGTGGCCCTGCTGCGCGACTATCTGCGCAAGCCGGCCGACTTCGCCTACGGCAGCTACCACCTGGCGGCGCAGGGCGAAACCAGCTGGCACGGCTATGCCCGCTTCCTGGTCGCCGAGGCGGAAAAACTGGGCTGCACGCTGCGGCTGTCGCCCGCCGACATCGCGCCCATCGCCACCGCCGACTACCCATTGCCGGCTCCCCGCCCCGCCAACTCCCGGCTCGACTGCGCCAAGCTGCAGCGGACCTTCGCCCTCGCGCTGCCATGCTGGGAAAGCGGCGTCGAACAAGTGCTGGCCGAACTCGCCGCCCAGCCGCAACAGAAAGAGATCCAATGACTCAGGCACGCAAAGGCATCATCCTGGCCGGCGGCTCCGGCACCCGGCTCTACCCGGCCACCATTTCGGTCAGCAAGCAATTGCTGCCCATCTACGACAAGCCGATGATCTACTATCCGCTGACCACGCTGATGCTGGCCGGCATCCGCGAGATCCTGATCATCTCCACCCCGCAGGACACGCCGCGCTTCGAACAGCTGCTGGGCGACGGCGGCCAATGGGGCATCCAGCTGCAATACGCGGTGCAGCCCAGCCCGGACGGCCTGGCCCAGGCCTTCATCATCGGCGAGGATTTCCTGGCCGGCGCGCCGTCCGCGTTGGTGCTGGGCGACAACATCTATTACGGCCACGACTTTTCCGCCTTGCTGCAGGACGCCAACGCCAAGCGTAGCGGCGCCAGCGTGTTCGCCTATCGCGTCAACGACCCGGAGCGCTACGGCGTAGTGGCCTTCGACGCCGACGGCCAGGCCCTGTCCATCGAGGAAAAGCCGGCGCAGCCCAAATCCAATTACGCGGTAACCGGCCTGTACTTCTACGACGAGCAGGTAGTCGACATCGCCAAGTCCATCAAACCCTCGCCGCGCGGCGAACTGGAGATCACCGACGTCAACAACGTCTATTTGCAACAGGGACAGCTATCGGTGCAAACCATGGGCCGCGGCTACGCCTGGCTGGACACCGGCACGCATGAATCGATGCTGGAAGCCAGCCAGTTCATCGCCACCATCGAAAGTCGCCAAGGCCTGAAAGTGGCCTGCCCGGAAGAAGTGGCTTACCGCTCCGGCTGGATAGGCGACGAACAGGTACGCCAGCTAGCCAAACCGCTGCAGAAAACCGGCTACGGCCGTTATCTGTTGGCGATGCTGGATCAGCCAGTTTATTGATACCGACGAGCAACGCATGAATATCATCAACACCGTCATTTCCGACGTCAAAATCATTGAGCCCACCGTGTTCGGCGACGAGCGCGGCTTCTTCTTCGAAAGCTTCAATCAGCAGCGCTTCGAAGCCGCCGTCGGCTGCTCAGTCCACTTCGTTCAGGACAATCACAGCCGTTCGGCCAAAGGCGTGCTGCGCGGCCTGCACTATCAATTGGCGCCGCACGCTCAAGGCAAGCTGGTTCGGGTGATCGAAGGCGAGGTCTTCGACGTCGCCGTCGACATCCGCCGCGGCTCGGCCAGTTTCGGCCAATGGGTGGGCACGCGCCTGTCCGCCGCCAACAAGCGTCAGTTATGGGTGCCGCCGGGCTTCGCCCACGGCTTTCTCACCCTGTCGGACAGCGCCGAGTTTCTGTACAAGACCACGGATTATTGGTTCAAGGATCTGGAACGCGCCATTGCCTGGAACGACCCAGAGCTGGGCATCGCCTGGCCGCTGGACGAAGAGCCCCAACTGTCGCCTAAGGACGGCGCCGCGCCTGGCCTGCGCCAGGCCGAACTGGGCTGAGCTGGATCCAAGCCCGGAAATGAAAACAGCGCCGCTTGCGGCGCTGTTTCTCTATCAAACGGCAAGACGCTAATGTTTGCGGCCGATCGCGCGCGCGCCTATGTCGCGGCGCAACTGCTTGCCGGCGAACTGAATCTGGTCGGCCAACACGTAAGCCTTGCCCTGCGCCATCTTGACGCTGTCGCCCAGGCCTACCGCGCACAGCACGCGCCCGCCGTTGCTGCGCAGCTGCTTGCCCGCGTCCAGGCTGACGCCGGCGTGGAACACCATGCCGTCCTCGCTCTCCGGCGGAAGACCGCTGATCAGATCGCCCTTGCGCGGCGCTTCCGGATAGCCTTCGGCCGCCAGCACCACGCCCAAGGCCACGCGCCGGTCCCATTCCGCCTCCACCTGGTTCAGGCGGCCGTTGACGCCGGCTTCCAGCAGCACGGTAAAATCGGACTTCAGCCGCGCCATGATGGGCTGGGTTTCAGGATCGCCGAAGCGGCAATTGAACTCGATGGTATAAGGATTGCCCTGGGCATCTATCATCAGCCCGGCATAGAGAAAACCGGTATAGCTGTGGCCGTCCTTCTTCATGCCCAGCACCGTGGGCAGGATGATTTCGCGCATCACCCGGTTGTGCACCGCCGGCGTCACCACCGGCGCCGGGCTGTACGCGCCCATGCCGCCGGTGTTCGGGCCCTGATCATTGTCCAGCAGCCGCTTGTGGTCCTGGCTGGTGGCCATGGGCAGCACGTGGTCGCCGTCCACCATCACGATGAAGCTGGCCTCCTCGCCTTGCAGGAAGTCCTCGATCACCACGCGCGCGCCGGCGCTGCCCATCTTGTTGCCCACCAGCATGTCGTCGATGGCCGCGTGCGCCTCGTCCAGCGTCAAGGCCACCACCACGCCCTTGCCTGCGGCCAGGCCGTCGGCTTTGATCACGATGGGCGCGCCCTTGGCGTCGACATAAGCATGGGCGGCGGCAGCGTCGCTGAAGGTTTCATAAGCGGCGGTGGGGATGCCGTGGCGCTTCATGAAGGCCTTGGCGAAATCCTTGGAGCTTTCCAACTGCGCGCAGTATTGAGTGGGGCCGAATATCCGCAGCCCCTCGGCGCGGAAGGCGTCCACCACGCCGGCCGCCAACGGCGCTTCCGGGCCCACCACGGTCAGCTCGATTTTCTCCTGCTTGGCGAAAGCCACCCATTCCGCCACGCTGCCGAGCTCGACGTTGGTCAGATTGGGGTCCAGCGCGGTGCCGGCGTTGCCGGGCGCGACGAAGACCTTGGACACCCGGCGCGACTTGGCGATGCGCCAGGCCAGCGCGTGCTCGCGCCCGCCGGAGCCGATTACCAGTACTTTCATGTGCGATGCTCCACTCGTTTTTGCGGCGCGCCTCGGCGCGCCGGATTTCTCATTCGATCACAATTGCCAACGCAACCAGGCAAACAGGACATTGCCGTTGTTATGCCCGCCCGGGATATAAGTGGCCTGCAAGGCCAGGCGGCGGTATTCCACCGACACCAGCGGCAGCACCGCCGGCAGCGGCGCGTAACTGTAGTCCGAGCGCGCGGTGACGCCGGCGGTAAAACCCGCGCCCAAGCGCCAGCCATCCAGCGGACGCCACATTTTCTGGAAGGCGTAGCCCACGAAGGGCTCCACGTCCTTATGCGAATCAAGGAAGGCCATCGCGTACACCGCGTGCCAATCGCCGTCGGCGTCGTAGCGATAGCGCCCCAGGCCCAAGCCCCACGGCCGTTCGTTGAACTGCTTGATCTTCTCTCTATCGTAGAAGGCCCGGTTGTGCCACGTCACCGCCGGCACATACAGCTCGTACTGGTCGGAACGCCAGGCCGCCTCGATATTGGCGCGGCCGCGTTGCCAGAAACCTTGCGATTCGGCGGCCGGCTCTTCGGCCCGCGCCGCCAGGCTGCAGGACGCCAACAAGCCGGCGCCCAGCCAACAAACAATTGCTCTCATCAGAAAAACAACAAATCCATGCAAAGAAGCCGGCATGCCGGCCTCCTCCGGTTAATCGGAAAAACTCAGTGGCGGAAGTGACGCACTCCGGTCAGCACCATCGCGATGCCGTGCTCGTCGGCGGCGGCGAAGACTTCTTCGTCGCGCATCGAACCGCCCGGCTGGATGATGGCCTTGATCCCCTGTTCGGCGATGACGTCGATGCCGTCGCGGAAGGGGAAGAAGGCGTCGGACGACGCCACCGCGCCCTGCAGGCTCAAGCCGGCGTCCGCCGCCTTGCGCGCCGCGATGCGGGTGGAGTCCACGCGGCTCATCTGACCGGCGCCGATACCGGCCGTCTGACCATTTTTACAGAAAACAATTGCATTCGACTTCACATATTTCGCCACGCGCCAGGCGAACAACAGGTCGGACAGCTCCTGCGGCGTCGGTTGACGTTGGGTCACCACGCGCAACTCGTCCAGGCCCACATTGCGGATGTCCGGCGTCTGCACCAGCACGCCGCCGCCAACGCGCTTCAGTTCGAAGCGGTTGGAGCCGGCTTCCAACGGAATTTCCAGCACGCGCACATTCTTCTTGGCGGCGATGACGGCCTTGGCTTCCTCGGTGAAAGCCGGCGCGATCAACACTTCCAGGAACTGGCCGGTCACCGCTTCCACCGTGGGGGCGTCCACCGGGCGGTTGAAGGCGATGATGCCGCCGAAGGCGCTGGTGGTGTCGGTGGCGAAAGCCAGCCGATAGGCGCTTAGCGTGTCGCCCGCCACCGCCACGCCGCAGGGGTTGGCGTGCTTGACGATGACGCAGGCGGTATCCTCGAAGGTCTTCACTGCCTCCCAGGCGGCGTCGGCGTCGGCGATATTGTTGTAGGACAGTTCCTTGCCTTGCAGCTGGCGGTAATTGGCGATGGAGCCGGCGGCCGGGTCCAGATCGCGGTAGAAGGCGGCCGCCTGGTGCGGGTTCTCTCCGTAACGCATGTCCTGAACTTTGACGAACTGAGCGTTGAGGCGTTTGGGGAAGGCCACGCGTTCCGGCTTGCCCGCCAGCGCGCCGTCGGCCAGGCTGGTCAGATAGTTGGAAATGGCGCCGTCGTAGGCCGCGGTGTGAGTGAAGGCCTTCTTGGCCAACTCAAAGCGAGTGGCCTTGGACAGCGCGCCGCCGTTGGCGCGCATTTCCTCGGCCAGCGCCGCGTAATCGGCGGCGTCGGTGACGATGGCCACGTGCGCCCAGTTCTTGGCGGCGGAACGCACCATGGTCGGCCCGCCGATGTCGATGTTCTCAATCGCGTCTTCCAGCTCGCAGTCCGGATTGGCGATGGTGGCTTCAAACGGGTAGAGGTTGACGCAGACCAGATCGATGTTGCCGATATCGTGCTCGGCCATCTTGGCCACGTGTTCCGGCAGATCACGGCGGCCCAGGATGCCGCCGTGCACTTTCGGATGCAAGGTCTTGACCCGGCCGTCCAGCATTTCCGGGAAGCCGGTGTAGTCGGACACCTCGGTCACCGGCACGCCGGCGTCGGCCAGCAGTTTGGCGGTGCCGCCGGTGGACAGGATGTGCACGCCTTGGGAGGCCAGGGCCTGGGCGAATTCCAGAATGCCGCTCTTGTCGGAGACGCTGATCAGCGCGCGTTCGATTTTGCTCATGGTTCTCTACCGCGTTAACTAAAAAGGAACACAAAAAAAACCGGCCACCCTATTCGGTATGGCCGGTTTGTCTTCATATCAAATCATAAGACTTCATCTTTTTGCGCAGGGTGTTGCGGTTCAATCCCAGCAACTCCGCCGCCCGGGTCTGATTGCCCTGGGTGTGTATCAGCACCACCTCGAGCAATGGCTTTTCCACGCAAGCCAACACCATGTCGTAGATGGCGGAGGGGTTCTCGCCATCCAGGTCCCTGAAATACTGTTCCATCGCCAGCCGCACCGACTGCGAGATATGGTCATTGTTCTGCATGGTTATTATTCTGTCCAAGTCTGATTGGAATTAGCCATCCACCACCGTCTCCAGGTCGTGGTCCAACGCTTCCCCAGCGCCATCCAAGTACACCAGCCGTTCGGAGTCCCCCGCCAAACGGTCGAAATAAGCCGCCACGGCCAAGCGCTGCTCCGCCGTGGACTCGAGTTGGTACATCTGCTGGCGGAACGCATTTCCGCCCTGCAGTCCCTTGGTGTACCAGGCGATGTGCTTGCGGGCGATGCGGCAGCCCGAGTATTCGCCGTAAAACTGGTATAGCTCATCCAGATGCCCCAGCAAGAGCTGGCGGATCTCGCTCACCTCCGGCGGCGGCAGGCATTCGCCGCTATCCAGAAAATGCTGAATTTCGCGGAAAATCCACGGCCGGCCCTGGGCCGCCCGTCCTATCATGATGGCATCGGCGCCGGTATGTTCCAGCACCCACTGTGCTTTCTGCGGGGTATCGATGTCGCCGTTGGCGATCAACGGAATCCGGATCTGCCGCTTCACCTCGCGTATCGTGTCGTACTCGGCCGCGCCGCGATACATATCCTCGCGGGTGCGGCCGTGCAAGGCCAGCGCGGCAATGCCGCAATCCTCCGCCAGCCTGGCCACCCTCAACGCGTTACGGTGCTCAGGGCTCCAACCGGTACGCGTCTTCAGCGTCACCGGCACGTCCACCGCCTTGACCACCGCCTCCAGGATGCGGCCCACCAGCGCCTCGTCGCGCAGCAGCGCCGAACCAGCGGCCACATTGCACACCTTTTTGGCCGGACAGCCCATATTGATGTCGATGATCTGCGCGCCGCGCTCCACGTTGAGCCGCGCCGCCTCGGCCATTTGCGCCGGATCGGAACCGGCGATCTGCACCGAGATCGGCTCCACCTCGCCGGCGTGATCGGCGCGGCGCAAGGTCTTGGCCGTGGTCCACAGCGCCTTGTTGGAGGTGATCATTTCCGATACCGCCATGCCGGCGCCCAATTGCTTGCACAGCATGCGGAACGGTCTATCCGTCACCCCGGCCATGGGCGCCACGATCAGCCGGTTTTTCAATGTGTACGAACCAATGCGCATGCTTGCAAAACTCTGGGATAGCTGACTGAAGGGCCGGTATTGTAAAGCTTTTTCCCTGGGACGTGGATTTTTTTTGCTTATTTTTTGAGCAAACCCCATAGCGTCAAGCCATGGGATCGCGGGGATGAGGTGGAAGTTGGCCGATAAGCCGGGTCTTGTCGTTGGACAGTCATTCCTCTAGGCCTGCCGTTACCGACAGGCTCAAGCGACCTACCCGGGGATATACGCGAGCAACGTCAATTCCCCCTATTTGGTCTTGCTCCGGATGGGGTTTTGCCTGCCGTCCGTGTTACCACGTCCGCGGTGCGCTCTTACCGCAGAATAGGGCACCACACCCTACCTGTCCGACCGGACTCTCGCCCGGCCAGTACACCTTTTCACCCTTGCCTGATCCGTCCCGCCGCTTGCGCGGCGAAATAAAGAATCCACGCCCTTGCGGGCGCTTCTTCCGGCCATCGGCGGTTCAGCTCTCTGCGCCACTTTCCATCGCCTCACGGCGTCCGGCCGTTAACCGGCATCCTGCTCTACGGAGCCCGGACTTTCCTCCCCGCTCCTTCTTGCGAATTCGCGCGGCGACTGTCTGGCCAACTTCCGGCCGCCATTCTACCCGATTCCGCCCCGGCCGGCCCGACATTTTGCCATGACAAACGCGATAATCCCTTATACTGGCCGGTCCACCGAGCGATAACGACAAAAACATGGAGCTGAATCAGGCCAAGCTGTCCCGTCTGCAATTGTTTGGCACGCTCGCCATTGTGTTCATGCTGGCGCTGACCTTGTCCAGCTACTTCCTGCTGAGCAGCTGGAACGACTTCCAGACCCGCCAGCACACCATACGCCAGGACGCTTACGCCCGCGCGCGCGACTACCTGCGCTCCTACGCCGACCACGCCGCTCAAACCCTGTCCGCGCTGCGCGAACGCACCAACGACACTCTAAAGCAAAGGCTGCGCGAACAGGTGGACCAGGCCTGGAGCCTGGCCGACGCCATCTGGCGCCAGGAACGCCTTCGCCGCCCGCCTCATCAGGTGCAGCGGCTGATCGCGGAGGCGCTGCGGCCGCTGCGCTATTTCGACGGTCGCGGCTACTTCTTCATCGACGGCCTGGACGGGCGCTGCGTGCTGCTGCCCACCGCGCCGCAGTTGGAAGGCGGCTCGCTCCTGGCCAACCGCGACGACCAAGGCCGCTACATCATGCGCGCGCTGATCGAATCCGTGGACAACCCTCAACAGCGCGGCTTCAGCTCTTACCGCTGGTACCAGCCGGGCCGAGGCGAGATGAGCGAGAAAGTCGCCTATGCCCGCCGTTTCGGGCCCTACAACTGGCTGATAGGCAGCGGCGAGTATCTGAACAACGTCGAAACCGATATGCAGAAGCAAGGCCTGGAGATGCTGGCGCGGATGCGCTTCGGCCACGACAGCGGCGACTTCATGATCATAGACCGCCACGGCGTGATCTTGCTGGACCCGTCCAATCCGACGATGAACGGCAAGCACTACTCCGCCCTGCCCGGCGCCGACCGCGGCCGCATTGCTGAACTGATCCGCCGCGGCAAGCAAGGCGGTTTCATGGAATACCTGATCAGCAGCCTGGACGCGCCGCAAGGCGAGCGCTATCTGTCCTACGCGCGCCAACTGCCGGGCTGGGACTGGACCCTGGTCACCAGCCTGCGCGTGCAGTCCATCGAAGACAGCAGCCAACGGGCGCGACAGGAACTGGAGCGCAGCCTGCGCGAACGCATCGTCGCCACCTTGCTGCTGACCCTGGCCGCCCTCTTGGTCGCCGCGGCCTTCTGCTGGTTCTTCCTGCGCTGGCTCAACGCGCTGGTGCAGCGCTACCGCCAGGACCTGCAGCAAAGCCACCTCTCGCTGGAACAGCGCTCGCGCGACCTGCGCCTCAGCCACTTCATGGTGGACAACGCCACCGATCTGATCGCGTTGCGCAACTCCGCCGGCGACATCGTCTACTGCAATCAAGCGGCGCGCCAACGGCTGGATTGCGGTTGCGACGCCGCAACGCTGACCCGCGCGCTGTTCCGTCCAGCCGCGGATGCCTTGCCTCGCACCTTCGACACCCGGCTGCAGTGCTGCGGCGAAGAGCAATGGCTTGAGGTCACCGTCAGCCCGCTCAACTACCAGGGCGAAGACTATCTGTGCGCCACCGGCCGCGACATCACCGCCCGCCGCCAGACCGACCGCCAACTGCGGCTGGCCGCCAAGGTGTTCGAATCCAGCAACGAGGCCATCCTGGTCACCGACCCGGACAACCGCATCCTGGCGGTCAACCGCGCCTTCTGCGCGATCACCGGCTACGAAGAGAACGAGGCGCTGGGCCAGACTCCCGCCCTGCTCGCCTCCGGCCGTCACGAACCGGCCTTCTTCGAAAACATGTGGCAGCAGCTGACCCAGCGCGGCCAATGGTCCGGCGAGATCTGGAACCGCCGCAAGAACGGCGACATCTTCCCGGAATGGCTGAACATCAGCGTGCTGCAAAACGAACAGGGCGAAATCAGCCATTACGTGGCGCTGTTCACCGACATCTCCGAACGCAAGGAGCAAGAGGCGCGGGTCCAGCACCTGGCCGAGTACGACGCGCTGACCGACTTGCCCAACCGCGTGCTGATCAACGACCGGCTGCAGCAGGCGATCCGCCAGGCCGAGTTGCGTCAGGGCCAGTTGGCGGTGCTGTTCGTCGATCTGGATCACTTCAAGAACATCAACGACACCCTGGGCCACGGCTTGGGCGACGAGCTGTTGAAACAGGCGGCCGGCCGCCTGGGCGCCGCGGTGGGCGCGCTGGACACTGTCGGCCGCACCGGCGGCGACGAGTTCGTGCTCATCCTGCCGTCCATCGATCAGCCCGGCGAGGCCGCGCAAGTGGCCGAACGCGTGCTGGCCGCGATGCAACGCCCCTTCGACATCGGCGCCCACCAGCTTACCGTCAGTTGCAGCATAGGCATCAGCCTGATGCCGGACGATGGCCGCGACCTGCAGAATCTGCTGATGAACGCCGATCTCGCCATGTACCACGCCAAGGCGCACGGTCGCAGCACCTTCCGCTTCTACACCCGGGAAATGAACGTGGAAGTGGCCGAACGGCTGCATCTGGAAACCCGGCTGCGCCGCGCCATCGAACATGGCGAGCTCTATCTGGTTTATCAGCCGCAGTTCAATATGAGCGGCGAGCGCCTGCTCGGCTGCGAGGCGCTGGTGCGCTGGCGCGATCCGGAACACGGCTTGATCATGCCCTCGCGCTTCATTCCCATCGCAGAGGACACCGGCCTGGTGGTGCCGCTGGGACGCTGGGTGCTGGGCGAAGCTTGCCGCCAGGCGGCGCAATGGTACGACAGCGGCCTGCGCCCGGTGCGCATGGCGGTGAATGTCTCGGCGCGGCAACTGACGCGGCCGGACTTCGTCGACGACGTGCGCGACGCACTGCAAAGCAGCGGTTTGCCCGGCTACTGCCTTGAGATCGAAGTCACCGAGAGCACGCTGATGGAGGACGCGGATTTCGCCGCGCGCCAATTGGCGGTGATCAAGGCGATGGGCGTGCGCTTGTCGATAGACGATTTCGGCACCGGCTACTCCAGCCTGGCCTATCTGAAACGCTTTGCGCCGGACACCATCAAAATAGACCGCTCCTTCATCATCGATCTGCCGCAGGACGAAGAAAACGCGGCCATCGTCTCCGCCATCGTTCACCTGGCCAACGCGCTGGGCATGGACACGCTGGCCGAGGGCGTCGAACACCCGCAGCAGCAAATCTACCTGGGCAAGCTGGGCTGCTCGGCGATGCAGGGCTATCTGCTGGGCGCGCCGCTGTCGGCCGAGGCGATGGAACAACGGATGGACGCCTTGCGGCAGCGACTGTCCGTCTGAATCCAGGCCGGCGCATGGCGGGGCCGGATTCAGACGAAGGCCGCCAGCCTCAATCCAGCGGCCGGTTCGCCGTTTCCGGCACCATCGCCAGCCCAATCAACGACGCCAACATGCATAGCCCCGCGTACAAGGCCGGCGCATTGGGATCTCCGGTCAACTTGATCAGACCGGCGGCGAAGAACTGAGCGAAACCGCCGAAAATCATCACCCCCACGCAATAAACAATGGACATGCCGCTGGCGCGGATGCGACGCGGAAACAGCTCCGGCAGCAAGGCGATGCTGGGCACCGAGGTATACACCAGCGGCAAGGTCAATATCGCCACCACCAAGAGCAGCACCGGCCAGCTAGACGCCGCGTTGACCAACATGAAGCCCGGATAGATCAACAGCAGCAGCAACAAGCGCGGCCACAGGATGGACTTGCGCCGGCCGATGCGGTCGCTCCAGCGCCCGGCCGGCACCGACAACAGCACTTGCAGCAAGGCCGCGGTCGACGCGGCCCAGATCGCCACCGCCAAGGGCATGCCTAGCACCGTCACCGCGTGGTTGGCCAGATAATGGCCGACGATGAAGGTAGGCGCCGTGCCGCCAATGGTCAACAACACCCCGGCCAGCAACTGCCGCCAATGCCGCCGCAACAAAGGGCCGGCCGGCTCCACCGCCGCCCGCGGCGCAACCGCCGACGACGCGGTCTCGTCCAGTTGGTGGCGAATGTACTCGCCCACCGGGATCGCCAACACGCCGATGGCGAATACCAGCCGCCAACCCCAGGCATCCATCGAGGCCGCGGACAACAAGCCGCTAAGTAAACTCACCGTCAGCGTGCCGGCCAACACCCCCAGCCCCTGGCTGAACAACTGCCAGCTACAGTAATAGCCGCGCGACTTATCATCGGCGTACTCCATCAGCATGGAGGTGGCCGCGCCTACCTGGCCGCCGACGGCGAAGCCCTGCACCAGCCGCCCCACCACCACCAGCGCCGGCCCAAACAAGCCGGCCTGCGCATAGGTGGGCGCCACCACGAACAACAGCGAGCCTATCGCCATCAACCACAGGCTGAGCCGCAAAGCCGGCTTGCGTCCCTTGCGGTCCGCGTACAGGCCGATGACGATGCCGCCTATCGGCCGGCTGATGAAACCGGTGCCGAACACCGCGAAGGACAGCATCAGCTGCAACAACGGCTCGTCGCTGAACGGAAAAAACAAGCGCCCCATCAAGGTGGCCAGCGCGCTGTAGACGATGAAATCGTAGAACTCCAACGCATTGCCCACGGTGATGGCGATGATCGCGCGCCGGCTGGGCGCGGCTGGCCGCGCGGCCGCCCATTGCGCCGCCGTCATTGTCCGCCCCCCGCCGCGCCGCCTAGATAACGCTCCACCAACTTAACCCAGTAGCTGGCGCCCACCGGCAAAGCCTGGTCGTTGAAGTCGTAGCCGGGGTTATGCACCATGCAGCCGCCCTCTCCATCGCCGTTGCCGATGATCAGATAACAGCCCGGCACCCGCTCCAGCCAGAAGGCGAAATCCTCGCTGCCGGTCAGCGGCGGCATCTCCGCCGCCACCCCGTCCTCGCCCAGCCAGTCCAGCGCCACCTGCCGCGCCAGCGCGGTGGCCGCCTCGTCGTTGATCAACACCGGATAGCCGTATTGATAATCCACCTCGGCGCGCGCGCCGAAACCGGCGGCCTGCGCTTCGGCCAACGCTTCGATGCGCTGGCGCAGCAAAGCGCGCACCTCCGGCCGCAAGGCGCGGACGCTCAAACGCATTTCCGCGCTCTCCGGAATCACGTTCGGCGCCTCCCCAGCCAGGATCGCCCCCACCGTCACCACGGCCATGTCCAGCGGAGGCACATTGCGCGCCACCACGCTTTGCAAGGCCATCACCAGCGAAGCCGCCACCACAATGGGATCCACCGCCTTGTGCGGCATCGCGCCGTGACCGCCGGTGGCGTGGATGCGAATCACCGCGGTGTCGGTGGAAGCCATGAACGGGCCGGGCCGGAAACCCAGCTGCCCCACCGGAAAGCCCGGCATATTGTGCATGGCGAAGATGGCGTCGCAGGGGAACAAGCGGAATAGGCCGTCGTCCAGCATGCGCTTGGCGCCGGAGCCGCCATGCCCCTCCTCCGCGGGCTGGAAAAAGAGATGCACGGTGCCGCTAAAACTGTCGCGCCGCGCCAGCTCGCAGGCTGCGGCCAGCAGCATCGCGGTATGGCCGTCATGGCCGCAGGCGTGCATTTTTCCCTCGACGCGGCTGGCCCAGGGCAAGCCGGTGCTTTCCTGGATCGGCAGCGCGTCCATATCCGCGCGCAAACCTATGCGCGGCCCCTCGCCGCGGCGCAGGGTGCCGACCACGCCGGTGACGCCCAATCCTTCGTGGATCTCGTAGCCCCAGTCGCGCAGGCAGCGGATCACCCGGCTACGGGTTTCCACCTCCTCGAAGCCTAATTCGGGGTGGGCGTGAATATCGTGGCGCAGCGTGATCATCGCCGGGGCGATATCGCGGATGCCGGGCAGAATGTGAGCGTTCATGGCGTCGTCTCCTTATGGTGTCTATGGGCCTCTTGTCGCACACTGTCTTGGCGGCGATGGACGCGACGCCGCGACAGCGATCACAGACTAGCGGCAATACTTAATAGGTGAATAGACTTGAGAAAGTGGTCGAGAACACTTCTGGTTGTCCACTTGGAGAAGAGATGAAACTGCAGCAACTGCAAGCGCTGATCGCGCTGGCCGACGGCGGCGGCATTCGCGCCGCCGCGCGCATGTTGGGTCTGTCCCAGGCCGCGGTCAGCAAGACGCTGCGCGAGCTGGAGCAAGAACAGCGGCTGCCCCTGTTGCAGCGTCACGCCAGCGGCGCGCGGCTGACCGAGGCGGGTCAGACGCTGCTGATCCATGCTCGCCAGGTGGCGATGCAGCTGGAGCGCGCCCACGGCGAAATGGAGGCGATGCGCGGCCAACGCGACGCCAGGCTATGCATAGGCGTCACGCCCTGGCTGGTGCCCACGCTATTGCCGGAAGTGGTGTTGCGCTTTCGCCAACGTCTGCCGGAAATCCGGCTGGAATTGTTCGAAGGCTTGCTGGCGGTGGCGCTGCCGCGCTTGCGCGACGGCCAGATGGATTTCGCCATCGGTCCGCTGTTCGAACCGCTGGCACAGGAATTCCATTGCCAGCCGCTGTTCAGTCACGGCGGCCGAGTGTTCGCCCGCAACGGCCATCCTGCCTTGCGCGCGCAGTCCTTGTCCGCGCTGCTGGAGCAGGATTGGGTGGTCAATTACAGCCCGGCCAGCTACCGCCACGTGCTGGACCGTCTATTCACCCGCCACGGCCTGGCAATCGCGCCGGAACGGCTGATCTGCGCGCAGTCGATGGCGCTGCTGGCCGGCCTGGTGCAGGCCGGCATGCTCAGCTACGGGCCGGAGCCCTTGTTGCTGTGTCCGGAATTCGCCGGCAAGGCCCAGGCCTTGTCGCTGCGGGAAGACATGGAGGAGATCGTCATCGGCGTGATCAGCCTGCAAGGGCAGGCTCACGGCTATGCCGCGCGCGGTTTCATCGATTGCCTGCGGCAGACGCTGCGCCAACGCATGCGCTCGGCCCAGCCGGAAGACCGGGCTTTGGCGCGGATGCTGACGCTGCGGTTTTAGAAGCGGTTCAAAACCGCTGCGCTCCGTCGATACGGCGTTGACCGGCGATTGCGTCGCTCAATCAAAGCGCAAGGTGTAACGCGACTCCACCGAGGCGTCGGTGCCGGCCCGCAACACCATCGACCAGCCCTTGCTCAGTTGATAGGCCAGCTTCACCGCCTGGTTCGCGCTGGTTACGCCGTACTCGTAGCCCAGATACAGTTCGCGGGTCAGCTGACGGCCCACCGTCACCACCTGCTCCGCCGGACTCACCGTGCCGTTGGCCAAGGTTTTTTCCTTGCGGCTGGACACGCCCAAGTCGTCGAACAAGCCGATCTGGTCGTTGAGCGAGCCGGCCAACATCATGCCGGCGGAGGCCGCCAAATCGTTGTCGTCGCGCTCGCCGCTCGCCGCCCGGCCCAAGACCAGCCAGGCCAGCTTGTCCTTTTCCGACATCGGCTCGTCCGCGATCAGGCGCACCTTGGGCACCGACACCGAACCGCTGACCTCCACGCCGGCGCCCACCGGCGACAGGCGGCGCTTGGCGCGCACATTGAGCAGCGGATTATCCAGCGGGCCGTTGAAAGTGATGGCGCCGTACTCGATGTCCAGGTCCTGGCCGTAAGCCTTGTAACGGCCCTTGACCACGCGCACCTGACCCTTGGCGCCCGGCGCTTCGCCCGGGTTGGCGCTAACCCGCACCGAGCCGGTCAAGTCCACGTTCAGGCCCTGACCGGAGAAACGGAAGTGATCGCCCAGGTCCAGATCCAGCGCCACCGTCAGCGGCATGCTGGCGAAGGCCGACGGCTCCAGCTCCGGCCGGCCCTTGACCATCACGTCGTCGCTCAGGCTGGGCGCGCCGAACTTGGGCAGGCCGATACGGCCTTGATCCGCGCGGATATGGCCGGTCAGCGACAACTTGCCGGCCACCATCGCCAGCTCCGTGCGGCCGGACACCACCAAGCGGCGGTTGGGACGGTCGAACACGCCGAACTTGCGCAACTCCACCGCCACCCGCGCATCCGGGGTGTCTCCGCTGAGATCCAGCGCTCCGTTGGCCGCCACCTCGCCTTCGCCGCCGGCGAAACGCAAGCGCTCCAACACCAGCTTGCGGCCGTCCAACCGCGCCAGCAGGCTGCCGTCGCCCAGGCGGATGCCGGTGCGGCGGTCAGCCAGCAATAATTTGTCGCCGCGTATCGTCCCTTGCGCCATAGGTTGGCTCAGCGCGCCGGTCAGCGCCAGATTGGCGCCGATCTGACCGCCCAGTTCCAAAGAAGGCCCGGCGAAGCTGGCCAGCGTCGCCAGCGAGGGCACGCTGGCGCTGACGGTGGCGTTGAGCGGGGTTTTGGCGTCGATGGCGCCGCCGTTCCACGGCACGGAACCTTTGCCTTGTAACTGGGCATAGCGGCTGTCCAGATTCAGGTCGAACAAGGCGCGGCCGCCGTCCAGCGTCAGGGTGACGGCGGCGGTCTTCAGCCCCAACGCCACGTCTTTGCCCTTGTCGCCCGGCAGCTGCACGTCGCCGCCGGCGCGGCGCAGCGTGAACTGGCCCTTGGCGTTGGCCGCCAGATTCAGGTTCCAATCGGAATCGAAGCTCAGATCCTGCTTCACCGGCAGGCTGAGCAAGGGGCCCAGCTCCGCCAGCCTCAAGCCACGCGCGGAGCCGCGGGTGCTGAGCGCTCCGTTGGTCCCGCGGTTGAGTTCGGCCAAGGTAATGCTGCCGCCCAGCGCAGCCAAGCGGGCGTTGCCCACCTTGATCTGCTCGCCCAGCTCCAGCGTCACCGGCGCCAGCAGGCTGAGGCCGGGACGACCGCTCAGCTCCAGCTTGCTCAAGGTGCCGGCCCAGGGCCCGGCCTCGCCGCGCAGGCCACCGCTGGCCGCCAGTTGCAGCGCATAGGGGTGGTCGGCCAGACGGAAACGACCGTCCAGTTGCAGGCCGTGGCGCGCGCGGGTGCCGTTGGCGCTGGCGCGCAGCTGCTCGGCGCGGAAACCGCCGGCTTGCAGCGCGGCCACATCCAGCTTGAGCTGGAACGGGCTGTTCTGGTCGGCCTTGACGTTGCCGCTGAATTGCATGCTCTGCACGGCGATATTGCCCGGCAGCTTCAGGCGGTCGGCTTGCAGATTGGCGCTGATCAACGGCGCCTTGGGCGTGCCGGCCAGTTCTCCCTGGCCCTTAACCACGCCGGAGAAGCCGGGGCCGATCAGGCCAAGGTTGGGCGCGTCGATCAAAAGTTTTAGCTTGTCGCCGGCGGCGCCGTAAGCGCCGTTGGCCTGCAGCCGGTTCTGCGCCAGCCTCAGGTCGGCGCTGAGCGATTTCAGCCGTTCGCCCTGCAATTGCAGGTCGGCGGCGCCGCTAAGCGGCGCGCCGGACAGCTTGCTGGGGGCGAACTGCAGCTTGGCCGCCACGTTCAGCGGGCTGGCCAGTTGGCCCTTGGCCTGCAGGCTGGCGTTGAGGTCGCCGCTGGGCAGGCCGGGCTTGAGCTTGGACGGGTCTGCGCGATTGAGCTTGCCGTTGAAATCGAACAATTGCTTGCCGTCCAGGCCCAATTGGCCGGACAGAGCCAGGCTGCCCACACCGGCGGTCAATTCCGCCTGGCGAACCAGCAGCGCCGGAGACGGCGCCGGCGCAAAGCCGACATCGGCCTTGGCCTGCAGGGTTTTGCCCTTAAGCTGGGCCAGGATGTTCGGACCGCTCAGAGGGCCGTCCAGCGTCACTCGGCCGTCCAGACTGTCGTCCGGCGCGTCGGCGTGCAATTGCCGCAGGCCCAGCTTGGAAATATCCAACGCCAGCTTGAGCCGGTCCGGCCGCACCTGGCCGGCCAGGCCGATTTCGCCGCCGGCGATCCGGGCGTGGGTGTTGAACAGCTCCAGCGCCTTGTCGTCGGCGCGGAACTCGCCGGCCAGCAAGGACAGCGGCAAGCGCTGCTCGGACAAGGGGCCGGCCAGCTCATTGAGCAGGGTCAGCCCGCCTTTGACTCGCTGGCCGGCGTCCGGCTCGGCGAACACCGCCAAACTGAGCTTGGCGCGCGGCCATTCCGGCAGGATGGCTTGCGGATTGATGCCCGCCATGCGCGCGTCCAGCCGGGTGAAGCTGTTGAAGGGATTGCTGGCGAAGGGCAGCAGGCCGCCCTTGACGTCGGCCACCAGGTCCTTGCCGGACAACTCGCCGTCGAAACTCAGGTGCAACAGATCGCCGCCCAGCGCCAGCCTCGCCTGATAGGGAATCTTGTCCAGCTCGCCCTCGGCGCTGAGCTTGCCCCGCAGCGCGAAGGGCTTGGCGTCGGCCAATTGCAGCACCGCCGCGGCCTCGCCCCAGGGCGAGCCCAGGCGCTTGAGCTTGAGATCGTGGCGCCGGCCGTCGTAAAGGTAGCCGGCTTCCAGGCCGTAAAGCCGCAGCTTGGCCGGTTCCAGCGTCACGCTGGCCACGCTCAGCCTGTCCAGACGGATGCCCAGGGGCAAGGCCAGCGATTCCGGCGCGCCGCTGGGCGGAGCGGCCGGCGTCGGCTTCACCGCCACCTTGACGTGGCCCACCGCCAATTGCCGCACCCACAATTGGCGCTGCCACAAAGCGCTCGGCCGCCAGTCCAGTTGTACGGATTCGATGTCCACGTCGCTGCCGGCGCTGCGCACGCGCACCTCGCTCAGTTTGAAGCCGTCCCACAGCGTGCCTTCGGCTTGCTTGACGCTGACGGCGTTGCCGCTGAGGCTGCCCAGCGACTGCATCAGCCAGGCGAAGCCGGCGCGGCTTCCGGTCAGCCAGGCGCTGGCGGCCAGCAGCAGCGCGACCAACAATAAGGGCAGCCACAGCAGCCAGCGCCAACGACGGCGCTTGGGCTTGGCCGGCGGCGGCGGGGCGGTGTCGGGAGTGGGGGAGGTGTCGATTTCGCTCATGAATGCATTCGGGTCAGAAGGCCAGGCCCAGGCTGAGGTTCCAGCGGATTTTTCCGTCGCGCTCCGCCTTGGCGAAGTCGAAGGCCAGCGGGGCCACCGGGCTCATCCAACGCACGCCGACGCCGTTGGCGCGCTCCACCTGGAAGCCCTTCCAACTCTGGCTGGCGTTGCCGGCGTCGGTGAACAGCGCCAGATACCAGTCCGGCTTGATCGGAATTTGATACTCCAGGCTGCCGGTGGCCACCACGCGGCCGCCCAGCACCGAGCCGTTGGGACCCGGCAGGCCCAGGCTCTGGTAATCGTAGCCGCGCACGCTGTTGGCGCCGCCGGCGCGGAACAGGATGGAGGACGGCACCGCGTCCTTGTCGTTGGCCCACACCTGGCCCAATTCCAGCCTGCCGACGAAAGTGCCGTACTTGGGGAACGGCGACCAGTAGCCGACGGTTCGGGCGTAGCCGCGCACATAGGAGGTGGAGGACAGCGCGCTGCCGACGGTGCCGGAAAGCTGGAAGTCCAGCAAGACGCCGGAACGCGGCCGCATCAAATCGTCCACCGCGCGCTGGGTCCAGCCGTAGACCAGTTGCAAGGCGCGGGTGTCCTTGTTGGAAACGCCGCCGGCCTCCTCGCTTTCCAGCAAGTACTGCAGACCGAGGCGCGCCTCGATATTGCCGCGGGTGCGAGTGCGCCAGCCGCCCACGTCGCTGCTGCGGGTTTTCAGGCCCTGCACGTCGTCGGTCTTGAAAGCGCTGGTGATGGAGTGGGAATAGCCGTCGGACTGGCGCGGAAAGCCCAAACCCAGCGACAACGATTGCTGGTTCTTCTTCCAGTTGGTCACCAGAGAACCGGTGTAGCCGCGGCGGAAGATATTGTAATGATCGTAGCCGACCCGCACGCCGGGGCCGTCGCCGGAGTCGTAGATCAAGCCCAGCTCCAGCTTCTGGCGCGGCATCTCGGTGACGTCCACCTCCACCGGCACCCGATGGGTGTCCGGGTCGATATGGGCCATGTCGGCGCTGACCACCACATTGGAGAAATGCGGCGCCTGCTCCAGCGCCGACTGGTAATCGAAAATTTTCTGCAGCCGGTAGGCGGTGCCGGGGGAGAAATCCGCCAGGCCGGTGGCGATCTTTTCCGGATAACGCTTCATGCCTTTGACGGTGATGTCGCCGAACAGGATCACCGGCCCGCTGTCGATGTCCACCACCAGCTGCGCGCGGCGGGTAGCCGGGTCGATTTCCGCCGCGCTTTTGCTGATCTGCGCCCTGGGAAAGCGGTCGGCGGTGATGAGCCGCATCACCGCGCGCTTGCTGCCGTCCCAGTCGGATTGCCGATAAGGCGCGCCCATCGGCAGCGACCAGGCCTCCAGCACCGCGGCGAAGCGTTGCTGGAAATCGCCTTCGTCGCGTATCGGCCCGTTGAGGCGGATGACGACGTCGTCGATCAGCGTGGGTTCGCCGGGCTTGACCTCGACCACGTACTGCCGGGCGCTTTCTTCGCGCACATTAACGCGCGCGTCGAAGTAGCCCTCGGTCTCCAGCAGCTTGCGCGCGTCCTCCGGGGTGCTTCGCACCAGTTCGGTCAGCAGCGTTTCGTCCATTTCTTCTTCCAGACGGCTGGTGACCAATTCCAGATTGTCTTGCAGCAAGCCGGCCAGGCCGGAAGGCGCGTCGACGCGCACGCTGTAATCGAGCTTGGCCCAAACGGGCGTAGCCGACAGCAATAAGATCAATGAAATAAGCAGGCGGGAGCTTGGCATGGTCCGATTCGTTTGGTGTCGAGGCCATGGTAACGAAACTTGCGGCGGCTGGCGAGAAGCGGCTGGGCGGCTTCAAAATCGCGAGGACAGGCCGGCGTTTTCTTAAACCAAAAGCTTAATTTATATTCAATGTAAATTTAGAGAAACAGCGCGCAGGCATTCGCTTTGCTCATCGCAACCCGGCCACGCGCGCCATTCAGGCGCAAGGCGGTATGACCGGCCGCGCCGGCAATAGTTTTGCCCTCAAGCGCTTTTTATCGCGCCCGCTCAAAATGGTAAGGCGCATAAAAAAAGGGCAAACCCGGAGGTTCGCCCTTTTCCTTGCCGAGCCGCGCTTACTTCTTGCGCTGCGGCGGCAAATCGGTGCAAGTGCCGTGCGCCACTTCCGCCGCCATGCCGATGGACTCGCCCATGGTGGGATGCGGGTGGATGGTCTTGCCGATGTCGGTGGCGTCGCAGCCCATTTCGATGGCCAGGCAGACTTCGCCTATCATGTCGCCGGCGTGCGGGCCGACGATGCCGCCGCCGATGATCTGGTGGCTTTCGGCGTCGAAGATCAGCTTGGTGAAGCCCTCGTCGCGACCGTTGGCGATGGCGCGGCCGGAGGCGGCCCACGGGAACACGCCCTTCTCGATCTTCAGGCCTTGCTTCTTGGCTTCGTCTTCGGTAACCCCGACCCAAGCCACTTCCGGATCGGTGTAGGCCACGCCCGGGATCACGCGCGCGTCGAAGTAGGACTTCTGGCCGGCGCAGTTTTCCGCCGCCACATGACCTTCATGCACGCCCTTGTGCGCCAGCATCGGCTGGCCGACGATGTCGCCGATGGCGAAGATGTGCGGCACATTGGTGCGCTGCTGCTTGTCCACCGGGATGAAACCGCGGTCGGTCACCGCGATGCCTGCATTCTCGGCGCCCAGCAGCTTGCCGTTGGGCGCGCGGCCGGTGGCGTACAGCACCAGGTCGTAGCGTTGCGGCTCTTTCGGGGCTTGGTCGCCCTCGAAAGTCACCCACACGCCGTCGTCCTTGGGCTCCACGGCCACGGTCTTGGTGTTCAGCATGATGTTGTCGAAACGATGGGCGTTCCACTTCTGCCAAACCTTGACCAGATCGCGGTCCGCTCCCTGCATCAGGCCATCCATCATTTCCACCACGTCCAGGCGCGCGCCCAGCGTGGAGTAGACGGTGCCCATTTCCAGGCCGATGATGCCGCCGCCGATGATCAGCATGCGGTTGGCCACGCCCTTCAGTTCCAGCGCGCCGGTGGAGTCCACTACGCGCGGATCGTCCGGAATGAACGGCAGCTTCACCACGCGGGAACCGGCGGCGATGATGGCGTTCTTGAATTTGACGATCTTCTTCTCGCCGCTCTCTTCGCGACCCTTGCCGGTGGTGGCGGACACTTCGATATGATGCGGATCGATGAAACGGCCGTTGCCGCGCACGGTTTCCACCTTGCGCGCCTTGGCCATGCCGGCGAGGCCGCCGGTGAGCTTGGCGATGACCTTTTCCTTGTAACCGCGCAGCATGTCGATGTCCACTTCCGGCTTGCCGAACTTGATGCCGTTGGCGGCCAGATGGCTGACTTCGTCGATCACCGCCGCATTGTGCAGCAGCGCCTTGGACGGGATGCAGCCCACGTTCAGGCAGACGCCGCCCAGGGTGGCGTAGCGCTCGACGATGACCACTTTCAGGCCCAGGTCGGCCGCGCGGAAGGCGGCGGAATAACCGCCGGGGCCGCCGCCCAACACCATCACGTCGCACTCGATGTCGGCGCCGCCGCTATGGCTGGCGGCCACCGGAGCGGCTTGCGGCGCGAAACCGGCCTGGGTGGTGGCGGAAGCGACGCCGGTGGTTTCCACCGGCTTCACTTCAGCCGGGGCCGCGGCGGCTGCGCCGGCGGCTTCCAGGATGACAACCACGTCGCCTTCGGAGACTTTGCCACCCACGGCGACGCGCACTTCCTTGACGGTGCCGGCAGCTTCGGCCGGCACTTCCATCGTGGCCTTGTCGGTTTCCAGTGTGATCAGGCTGGCTTCTTTCTCGATCACGTCGCCCGGCTTGACGAAGACTTCGATCACGTCCACGTTGTTGTGGCCGCCGATGTCCGGGACTTTCAGTTCAATCAGATTGCTCATGGTTTTCCATCCGCAACGTAAGGCGGAAGCCCGGAGGCCTCCGCCGCTATTCAGCAGAGTCGTTCGCTTGAGCGGCGCGCTCCGGCCAGGCCGGGGCGTCCGCCCGGCTGGCGATTACAGAATCAGGCGGCGCACATCGGACAGCAGTTTGCCCAGATGCACGGTGAAGCGCGCGGCGGCGGCGCCGTCGATCACGCGGTGATCGAAGGACAGCGACAGCGGGCACATCAGGCGCGGCGCGAATTCCTTGCCGTTCCACACCGGCTTGATCTGCGACTTGCAGACGCCGAGGATGGCCACTTCCGGCGCGTTGACGATGGGCGTGAAGCTGGTGCCGCCGATGCCGCCCAGGGACGAGATGGTGAAGGTCGCGCCTTGCATGTCGGTCGGCTTCAGCTTGCCTTCGCGGGCCAGCTTGGACAGGTCGGTCAGTTCCTGCGCGATCTGGCGCAGGCCCTTCTTGTCCGCGTCCTTGATCACCGGCACCACCAGGCCGTTAGGCGTGTCGGCGGCGAAGCCGATGTGGTAGTACTGCTTCAGCACCAGGTTGTCGCCGTCCAGCGAGCTGTTGAAGTTCGGGAAGGCCTTCAGCGCTTCGGCGGCGGCCTTGATGATGAAGGCCAGCGGGCTGATCTTCAGGCCGGACTTTTCCCATTCCTTGCCCACGGTCTTGCGGAAGTCTTCCAGCTCGGTGATGTCGCACTCGTCGTTGAAGGTTACGTGCGGGATCATCACCCAGTTGCGCGACAGATTGGCGCCGGAGATCTTCTGGATGCGGGACAGCGGTTTGGTTTCGATCGGGCCGAACTTGGCGAAATCGACTTTCGGCCACGGCAGCAAGTCCAGACCGCCGCCGGAGGAGGCCGCTGCGGCCGGAGCCAGCGCCGCCGGGTTCTGCATCACGCCCTTGACGAAGGCTTTGACGTCGTCTTCGGTAATGCGGCCCTTGCGGCCGTTGCCCTTGACCTTGCCCAGGTCCACGCCCAGTTCGCGCGCCAGACGGCGCACGGACGGACCGGCGTGGGCTTTGGAGAAGGAGGCTTCGTCGATGACGGCGGCGGCCTTAGCAGGAGCGGCGGCGGGCGCGGCGGCCACCGGGGCCGGGGCAGCCGAGGCGGCAACCGGAGCCGGCGCAGCGGCGGCTGCCGGAGCGGCGGCGGCGGCAACGGCGCCTTCGACCACCACGATCAGATCGCCTTCGCTGACCTTATCGCCCACTTTCACTTTAACTTCCACCACGCGGCCGGCGGCGGAGGCCGGCACTTCCATGGTGGCCTTGTCGGTTTCCAGCGTGATCAGGCTGTCGTCGACGGCGATGTCATCGCCAACCTTGACGGTGACTTCGATCACGTCGACGCCGTTGTGACCGCCGATGTCCGGCACGCGGATTTCGCTGCGGCCGGAGGCCGCGGGCGCTGCGGCCGGAGCTGCTGCCACCGGAGCCGGAGCCGCTGCTGGCGCGGCGGCGGGAGCCGGAGCTGCGGCGACCGGGGCCGGTGCGGACGCTGCGGCGCCCACTTCCAGGATGGCGATCACGTCGCCTTCGGAGATCTTGCCGCCGACGACGGCTTTGACTTCCTTGATCACGCCCGCGGTTTCCGCCGGCACTTCCATGGTGGCCTTGTCGGTTTCCAGCGTGATCAGGGAATCGTCCACGGACACGGTCTGGCCCGGGACGATGAATACTTCGATGATGTCTACATTGCTGTGACCGCCGATGTCGGGCACTTTCAATTCGATCAGATTGCTCATGAGCTTTCCATTCGTAAGGCGGAAGCCCCTCTCGGGGCTTGCCGCCGGATATCCGCTACAGATTCGCTTGCCATGCAAAGGCGGAAGGCCCCGGCCTCAACCGGGGCTTCCGCTCTGCGATTACACCTTCCAGCTAGGCAGCTTGTCGGTCTTGATGCCGTACTTGGCGATCGCCTCGGCCACCTTGGACGCTTCGATCTTGCCGTCGCGCGCCAGAGCGGACAACGCCGCCAGAGCCACGTGGTAGCGATCCACCTCGAAGAAGGAACGCAGGTTGGCGCGGCTGTCGGAACGGCCGAAGCCGTCGGTGCCCAGCACCACGTAACGGCCCGGAACGTATTCGCGAATCTGGTCGGCGTAGTTGCGGATATAGTCGGTTGCGGCCACTACCGGGCCCTGACGGCCGGACAACTGCTGCGCCACGTAGGAGGCGCGCGCTTCGGCGGTCGGGTTCAGCAGGTTGTGACGCTCGGCTTCCATGCCGTCGCGGCGCAACTGGTTGAAGGAGGTCACGCTCCAGATGTCGGCGCCGATGCCGAAATCAGCCTTCAGCAAGTCGGCCGCGGCCATCACTTCGCGCAGAATGGTGCCGGAGCCCATCAACTGCACTTTCACCTTGGCGTCGCCGCCGTCCTGCAGCAGGTACATGCCCTTCAGGATGCCGTCTTCCGCGCCCGCCGGCATGGCCGGGTGAACGTAGTTTTCATTCATCAGGGTCAGATAGTAGAAGACGTCTTCCTGCTCGCCGTACATGCGGCGCAGGCCGTCCTGCACAATCACCGCCAGTTCATAAGCGAAGGTCGGGTCGTAGCTGATGCAGTTCGGAATCAGGCCGGCCTGGATGTGGCTGTGACCGTCTTCGTGCTGCAGGCCTTCGCCGTTCAGCGTGGTGCGGCCGGCGGTGCCGCCCAGCAGGAAACCGCGGGCGCGCATGTCGCCGGCGGCCCAGGCCAGATCGCCGATGCGCTGGAAGCCGAACATCGAGTAGTAGATGTAGAACGGAATCATCGGCTGGCTGCTGTTGGCGTAGCTGGTCGCCGCGGCGATCCAGTCGGCCATCGCGCCCGGCTCGTTGATGCCTTCCTGCAGGATCTGGCCGTCCTTGGATTCCTTGTAGAACATTAGTTGGTCATGATCCTGCGGCACGTAGTTCTGACCCTGAGTGGACCAGATGCCGTACTGGCGGAACATGCCTTCCATGCCGAAGGTGCGGGACTCGTCCGGCACGATGGGAACCACGCGCTGGCCGATGTTCTTGTCCTTCATGATGGTGCCCAGCATGCGGACGAAGGCCATCGTGGTGGAGAACTCGCGGTCGCCGGACGCTTGCAGCTGCGCGTCGAACACGGACAGTTCCGGGGTTTGCAGCGCGGTGGTCACCGGCTTGCGCGCCGGCAGGTAGCCGCCCAGCGCGGCGCGGCGTTCGCGCATGTACTTCATTTCCGGGCTGTCTTCGGCCGGCAGGTAGTATGGCACGTTCGGCAGATCTGCGTCGGACACCGGAATGCCGAAGCGGTCGCGGAAGTTGCGCAGCGAATCCAGGTCCATTTTCTTGGCCTGGTGCGCGATGTTCTTGGCCTCGCCGGACGCGCCCATGCCGTAACCCTTGATGGTCTTGGCCAAGATCACGGTAGGACGGCCGTTGGCGTTGTGGGACGCCTCGTGGTAGGCGGCGTACACCTTGTGCGGGTCATGGCCGCCGCGGTTCAGCGCCCAGATCTCATCGTCGGACATATTGGCGACCATTTCGCGCAGCTCCGGGTATTTGCCGAAGAAGTGTTCGCGAACGTAAGCGCCGTCCTTGGATTTGAAAGTCTGATAATCGCCGTCCACGCACTCGTCCATGCGCTTCTTCAGCAGGCCCTTGCTGTCCATCGCCAGCAGCGGATCCCAACGCGAGCCCCAGATCACTTTCAGCACATTCCAGCCGGAACCGCGGAAGTCGCCTTCCAGCTCCTGGATGATCTTGCCGTTGCCGCGCACCGGGCCGTCCAGACGCTGCAGGTTGCAGTTGATCACGAAGATCAGGTTGTCCAGGCCTTCGCGGGACGCCATCGAAATCGCGCCCAGGGATTCCGGCTCGTCCATCTCGCCGTCGCCGCAGAAACACCATACTTTGCGACCCGGAGTCTTGGCCAGACCGCGGCTTTCCAGGTACTTGAGGAAGCGGGCCTGATAGATGGCCATCAAGGGGCCCAGGCCCATCGATACGGTCGGAAACTGCCAGAAGTCCTTCATCAGCCACGGGTGCGGGTAAGAGGACAGGCCGTTGCCGTCCACTTCCTGACGGAAGCTGTCCAGTTGCTCGGCGGACAGGCGGCCTTCCATGAAGGCGCGTGCGTACACGCCCGGGGAAATATGGCCCTGGAAGTAGATCAGATCGCCGTCTTGCTCATCGTTCTGAGCGCGCCAGAAGTGGTTGAAACCCACGTCGTACAGGGTGGCGGAGGATTGGAAGGAGGCAATGTGGCCGCCCAGCTCCAGATCCTTCTTGCCGGCGCGCAGCACCAAAGCGGCGGCGTTCCAGCGATTGATCGAGCGGATGCGGTGCTCCATCTCGTGGTTGCCCGGCGACTTGACTTCTTTGCCGAGCGGAATGCTGTTCTGGTATGCGGTGGTGGCGTCAAACGGCAGATGGGCGCCGCGGCGGCGGGTGCGCTCGACCAGTTTCTCCAACAGGTAATGCGCGCGTTCCGGGCCTTCGGCGTCCAGCACCGACTCCAGCGCTTCAGTCCATTCCTGGGTTTCCAACGGATCGATATCGTCAGGGAAAGTTGCAGCCATCTCTGGTCCTCACAGCAAGGTGGATCGGGGGCCGTATGTAGCAATGCGCGGCCCCGCGTTATTGCAATCGGCTCGAATTCGAACCAATTTATTAGCTTCAGATTATAAACGAACGCAATCGCAAATAAAAATGTTCATTTACGAAAAGAGCGCCGTATCTTGAGCAAGTGTACGTCTTCCCGCTTTCACAAAGGAATAGGTCAAGCGTACTAACGCTTGTTTCGGGGTGGAAAACAGCGGTTATTGCAGCGCACCATGTTGTTTTTTTGCGATTTTCTGTCGCAAATTGAAACATTCGTTTCAGTTGCGCGCTTACTTCTTCCTTTCGTCCCTGACCAGCCTATCCAGTTCGCGGATGCGCGCTTCGATTGAGGAGCGCAGGTAGAAATCGTCGCCCTTGGCCTTGCCGGCCAGTTGGAACTGCTCCATAGCCGGCTGGTAACGCTGTTCATAATAGAAGGCGTTGCCCAGCGCCGCGTGGTAACGCAGCGGATCGCGGTCGGCGTACAAACTGGCCTGACGCCGATACAGGCCCGCGTTCTCCGGATGGCGGCTCAACTGAGTCTTGATCAGGCTCAACGCCCCCTGGCTGTCCCCGCTGGCGACGGCGACGTCGATGTCCAGCAGTTGCAGCGACAAGCTCTGCGGAAAACGGGCCAAGCCTGCGCGCGCCGCGTTGCGGGCGGCCGACCAGTCCTTGCGTTCGCGCTCTATCGCCACGTCCAGCCCCCGCAGCATCGGATGGTCCGGCAGCTTGGTCCGCGCCTTGGCCAGCGCCTGACGCGCGCCAGCGATATCGCGCTGACGCAGCTTGACCTGAGCCAGACCATACCACTGCGCGCCCTCGTTCAGGTACAGGCCTCGGTCCAACGCCGCTTCGTAATAACGCAGCCCCTCGTCCGGCGTCAGCGTCGCGGCGCGCAGCTTCTCCCGCACCAGCAGGTAGTCGACGCTGTCCGCGCGCATCCTCACCGGGTAATCCAACGCACGGTTTTCCGCTTCGCTGATGCGCTCCAGCGTCACCGGGTGGGTTCGCAGAAAGGCCAGCGCCGCGTTGTCGCTGTAACGCTCGTTCTGCTGCAGCTTCTGGAAGAAGGCCGGCATGCTGCGCACGTCGAAACCGGCCTGGCTCATGTATTGCATGCCGACGCGGTCGGCTTCGCGTTCGAAATCACGCGAAAACGCCAGCTGATTGGAAATCGACAGACCCATGCCGGCGGACACCACGCCCATCGCGCCCTGGCCGCTGCCGGCCTTGGCCGCCAGCGCGGCGGCGATGATGGTGCCCAGCAAGAGCAAGGGGCTGGTGGCGCTGCTGGCCGCCTTCATCCGCGCAATGTGGCGCTGGGCGACGTGGGCGGTTTCATGCCCCAATACCGAGGCGAGTTCGCCTTCGCTCTGGGTCGCCAGCAGCAGGCCGATATTGATGCCGATATAACCTCCGGGCATGGCGAAGGCGTTGATGCCGGTGTCGTTGACGCAAAAATAGGTGAAACCGACGCCGGGCAGCTTGACGCCGCTGGACAGCCGGCCGCCGATGTCGTTGAGGTAATCGTTGACCTCCTGGTCGTCGACGATGTCTCCCGCCTCCAACATCGCGCGCCAGGCCTGCCGGCCAATGCGGTTCTCATCCGCCAGCGTCAGCGAGGCGTCCGACACCTCGCCCAGATCGGGCAAATCGGCATAGCTGACGGACGGGTGCAACAAGCTCAGCGCCAGCACGCCGGCCAGCAGGGTCTGTTTGGTCATCCGGCTATGATAGCCATGATCCGCCACAAGTTGCATGAGGCGGCGCAACATCAACTGTCAAAGAGTATGAGCTTCCCCGCCTCCCCGCCGCGCCGCGGCCAGCGCTTCCCACGCTGCTTGCGCGCTCAAATGCACGCGGCCGGCGAAGCCGGTCAACAGGCCGCCGCCCTCCATGCGCTGCGCCACCGGCCCCTTGATCTCGGCCAGGTGCAGCGTCACGCCGCGCGCCGCCAGCTCCGCGTCCAGCCGCGCCAGCATCAGCAAGGCGCTGGTATCCACGCGATTGACCGCGCTCATGATCAACACCAGCCGCGTAGTCCCAACCTGAGCGGCCAGCCGGCGCAACGCCTCGCCTCGCACCTGGCGGGCGTTGCCGAAGAACAGGCTCTCGTCCACGCGCAGAAACAGCGCGCCGGGCAGGCTCTCCACCGCAAAGCGCAGCCGGTTGCGGAAATGATGGCTGCCCGGCAGCCGGCCCAGCTCGGCGATGTGCGGCCGGCTGCTGCGCCACAACATGGCCGCCAGCGACATCAGCACGCCGGCGACGATGCCGGAGTCCACTCCCAGCCACAGCACCAGAACAAAGGTCAGCGCGAAGGCCGCCGCGTCGGCACGGTCGACTCTCCAAGCCAGCCTCAGGCTGTCAAAACGTATCATGACGCTGACCGAGGCGATGATCATCGCCGCCAGCACCGCCAGCGGCAGCAAAGCCAGCGCGCCGGCGGCGAAGCTGGCCAAGAGCATGATGCCCAGGGCGGCTACCACCGAGGCCAGCTGAGTCTGGGCCCCGGCCTCGGCGTTGACCATGGAACGCGTGAGTCCGCCGGTGACCGGAAAACCGCCGGACAGCCCCGCGCCGATATTGCATAGGCCCAGCGCCAACAACTCCCGGTCCGGATCCACCTCGTCGCCGCGGCGCTGCGCCAACGCCTGAGCCACCGCCAGGCTCTGCACATAATTGATCAAAGCGATGAAAAAGGCCGGCAGCGCCAACTGTGACCACTGATCCAGGCTCAAGCCCGGCCAGGTCGGCGCCGGCAGGCCCGGCGGAATCCCGCCTACCACCGGCAAGACGGACCGCAAACCCAGGCCCGCCACCAGCGCCATGCCCAACAGCACCGCCAGCAGCGGCGCCAAACGCAGCCAAAGTTGTCGCGTCGGTCCGCTTAGGCCGCAGCGGCGCAAAAACGGCTCGCCCAGCCAACGTGCCAACAGCAGCATGGCCAGCGCCGTAGCGCCAAACATCAGCGCCAACGGATTGAGCCCGTCGGCCGCCTTCCACAGCCCGGCCAGCAACTGAGGCAAGGATGCGCCGCCGGCCTGCACGCCCAGCAAGGGCCCCAGCTGCGACAGTACGATCAGCAAGGCCGACGCCGAAGTGAAGGCCGCCAACACCGGTTCGGACAACAGGTCGGCGATGAAACCCAGCCGCAGCAGGCCAAGCGCCGCCAGCATCGCCCCGGACAACAGCGCCAGACCAATGGCCAGCGCCAGATAATCGCCCGAGCCCGGTTCGGCCAGCCGCGCCAGCGTGGCCGCCACCAATAAGGAAGTCATCGCCATCGGCCCCACCGACTGCGCGTGGCTGCGTCCGGCCAAAGCGTAAATCAGCAAGGGCGCGATGCTGGCGTACAAGCCCGCCTGCGCCGGCAAACCGGCCACCAGTGCGTAAGCCAGACCTTGCGGCGCCAGCAGCAAGGTCACCACCAGACCCGCTCCCAAATCCCCCGGCAAGTAGGCGCGCCGGTAGCTGCGCAGCCAGCCCGGCAACCAAAGCCTCATCCGCGCCGCTCCCATCGTCCGGCCAGCCACAGGCCGGCCGCCATCGCCGGCAAAAACCAAGCGCTCTGCGGCGACAACATGCCGCCCAACAGCAAGGCCGGTCCCGGACAGATGCCGGCCAAACCCCAACCCACGCCGAACAAGAGGCCGCCGCCTATCAACCGACGCGTCAGCGGCGTCTTGGCCGGCAACTGCGTCGGTTCGTCCAGCAGCGCGCGCGGGCGGCGTTCGGCCAGACGGAACGCCGGCCAGGCCATGGCGACGGCTCCGGCCATCACCAGCGCCAAGCTGGGATCCCAAGCGCCGCCCAAGTCCAGGAAAGCCAATACCTTGGCCGGATTGCCCATGCCGGACAGCAACAAGCCTAGGCCGAACAACAGGCCCGCGCCCGCCATAGACAATAAACGCTTCCACTCCGCCGTCATTTTCACGCCCCCCAATGCCGAAGCGCCGCCACCGTAACGAAGCCGGCGAGCATAAAGGCCGCCGTCGCCGCCAGCGAACGAGGCGACTGCCGCGCCAGACCGCAAACGCCGTGGCCGCTGGTGCAGCCGGAGCCCAACCGCGCGCCGATGCCCACCAACAAGCCGGCGGCCAACAAGCGCATGCCGCCGGCCTCTACGCTGACGGCCGGCCATTCGCCGACGCCCAGACGCCACAAGGCCGGTGCCACCATCAAACCCAAGAGAAAAACCAGCCGCGCGCGCCAGTCCGCACGCCTCTCCAACAGGCCCGCCGCCATGCCGCTGATGCCCGCGACGCGGCCATGCAGTAAGACAAGCCAGCCCGCCGCCCCTCCGATCAATACCCCGCCCAACACAGCAGGCCACGGCGTGAACGCCGCCCAATCCACGGTCATCTCGCCTCTCCCCCAGCTTGGTCGGCGCAGAACAGCGCGTGCAAGGCATTCAGCAAAGCCAAGGCGTCAGCGCTGGCCACGCTGTAATAAACCCATTTGCCTTCGCGCCGCGTCGCCACCAGGCCTTCATTGCGCAACACGCCCAACTGCTGCGACAAGGAGGGCTGTCGGATGCCGGTCAAACGCTCCAGTTCCGACACCGACTTTTCCCCGTCCACCAGTTGGCACAGCAGCAGCAGCCTGTCCTCGTTGGCCAGGCCCTTCAACAACAAGGCGGCGCGGCCGGCATTGGCGCGCAGCATGTTCAAATCCATATTCCTTCTCCCGCCGCCGGCATCCGGCGTCGCAAACATTATGTTTTATAATATAATGTAAATCAACCAACTGTTACCGCCGCGCCACACTGTCCACACACCGTCACATGGCCTATCAGTCACCATCGCGCCGGGAAAAACTGTTGTAGACTCAAGGCCATGAACCTATTTCCAGCCGCGGCGCCGGCCCGGCCTCCCAGCGCCATGCCCTCGACTCGACTCCCGCCCGCCCCCAGGCAACTGGTGCACGAACGCGGCATTCCCGCCTTCGGCGTGTATCAGGGCATCATCGACCGGCTGGACTGGCGCGCGCTGAAAACCACGCCCTATCAACGGCTGACACGCCGGCTGCATCACAAGCGCTGGCAATACGCGGCCATCGCCCACCCCGCCTTTTTCATCGGCGTCGCCATCGTCGACGTCGGCTGGACCGGCACCGCCTTCGCCTATCTGTTCGACCGCAAGAGCGGCGAGGTCATTGCCGCCGCCAGCGCCAACGGCCTGCCGGGCCTCTCCACGCAAATAGAGGACCGCGCCTTCGGCGACGCCGCCTTCCAGGCCGGCCGCTGCCGGCTGAGCTTTCGCCGCGACGGCGAACGGCTGGAACTGGCGGTGGACTCGCCGCAATTGAAAGTGGCCGCGCATATCCAATTGGCGGACATGCCGCCGGTGCTGGCGGTGATTGCGCCGGCCAACTGGCTGGCCCATTCCACCCATAAAAGCGGCGGCCTCAAAATCAGCGGCTTCGCCGATTGCCAAGACCGGCGCTATTCGCTGGACGGCGCGGTGGCTTCGCTGGACTACTCCAACGGCTTGCTGGCGCGGGAAACCCGCTGGCGCTGGGCCAGCGCGCATGCTCTGGACCTGGGTTTCAATCTGCAGCAAGGCTATATGGGCGACACCGAGAACGCCGCCTGGTTGCGAGGCAAGCTGATCCGGCTGGGACCGGTGAGCTTCGACTACCAACCGGACGACCCGCTGCAAGGCTGGCGCATACGCAGCGACAACGGCTTGTTGGACCTGAACTTCGCCCCGGAGGGCGCGCGGCGCGAAGACAAGAATCTGCTGATCGCCGCCAGCCGCTATGTGCAGCCCATCGGCCGCTTCAGCGGCCAGATCCGGGATCCGGACGGCGGCGCCGTCCATGTGGTGAGCGACTTGCTGGGCGTGACCGAGGACCATCTGTCGCGTTGGTGAACGTAGCCCGCTCGATGCGGCCCGCCCGCCGCCTTTCGCCGCCATTAACTGGAGTTCATCGCCATTCCCTGCCGTAAGCAGGGAAATTCCTAGTTTGCAAAAACACAAGACCGGCTGGAGCAACAGTGGTAGGATGCGCCCGCAACCGAGTATTCTCTCTAAACAACCAAACCAAACAAACCTTCAGAGCCTGTCCATGATCCTTTTGCGTCTGTGTGCCAGAACGCTCATGAACAGACTCTCAGTAGGAGATTGCCATCATGGATAGATTAAGCGCTTTGCTCGAGCACAATCGCCACTTCGTGGAAAACCGCGAATACGAGCAATTCAAGACCGACAAGTTTCCCGGCAAGGGTCTCGCCATCCTGGCCTGTATGGACGCGCGGATGGTGGAACTGCTGCCCAAGGCCATGGGCCTGAAGAACGGCGACGCCAAGCTGATCAAGAACGCCGGCGCGCTGATCACCCATCCGTGGGGATCGGTGATGCGCAGCCTGATCATGGCGGTGTACGAACTGCGCGCCGACGAGATCTGCGTGGTCGCCCACCGCGACTGCGGCATGCGCGCGGTCGACCCGCAGCGCGTGCTGGACCACGCGATGGAACGCGGCGTGTCGGAAGACACCATCGCCACGCTGCGCGCGGCCGGCATTGACTTGGACGGCTGGCTGAAAGGCTTCGACAACGTGTCCGACAGCGTGCGCCACACCGTGCAGACCATCCGCAACCATCCGCTGATGCCCAAGGACGTGCCGGTGCACGGCATGGTGATCCATCCGTCCACCGGCCGGCTGGAAGTCATCGTCGACGGCTACCAGAACGACGACGCGCAGGAATAAGCCGGTGCGCCTGGGCTTGTTCGGCGGCACCTTCGACCCCATCCACAACGCCCACCTGCGCATGGCCGACGCCTTCGCCGCGGAGTTGGCGCTGGATCGGGTCAGACTGATTCCGGCCGGCCGGCCTTATCATCGCAGCCAGGGGCCGTACGCCGCCCCGGCGCAACGCCTCGCCATGACGAAGCTGGCGGTGGCGGACCATCCGCGGCTGACGGTGGACGAGCGCGAAGTGCGCCGCCCCGGCGCCGCCTACACCATAGACACGCTGGAAGAGCTGCGCGCCGAACTGGGCCCGGACGCTGAACTGTGGTTTTTGATCGGCGGCGACTCGCTTGCCGCGCTGCACACCTGGAAGCGCTGGGACGAACTGTTGCGTTTCGCCAACCTCGCCGTGGCCCTGCGCCCCGGCTTCGATCCGGCCCGGCTGTCCGCGCCGGTGCAAGCCTTGTGGCGCGCCCGGCAAGTCTCTGATTTTTCAAATCGAACCGCATCCGGTACAATCCGCCCCTTGGCCTTGCCGCCGGTGGACATCGCGGCCACCGACATCCGCCAGCGCCTGGCGCGCGGCGACGCGGTGGACGATGTGCTGCCGCCCGCGGTGCTGGCCTATATCCGCCAACACCGGCTATACCAGACAGTGTAGCCGCCGTGTCCGGCCACTTTCCGCCAGGCCGTCAGCAGACGGCCGGCTGCGATTCACTTTAAAGCAATACGGCAGGCCTGCCGGTCGCGCTACGCGCGCCGGCCCCGCCCGCCATTTTGCGGCAGCTTTGCGCCGGCCCGGCCGACGCGAACCCCGCATAGGAAAAGGACATTATGGAAGTGCAAGACATTGCCAAACTGGCGATCGAAGCCCTGGAAGACGTCAAGGGCAAGGACATCATCGAACTGGACACCAGCAAGCTGACCTCGCTGTTCCAATGCATGATCGTGGCCACCGGCGACTCCAACCGCCAGGTCAAGGCGCTGGCCAACAGCGTGCACGTCAAGCTGAAGGAAGCCGGCGTGGACATCGTCGGCAGCGAAGGCCATGAAAGCGGCGAATGGGTGCTGGTGGACGCCGGCGACGTGGTGGTGCACGTGATGCTGCCCGCCGTGCGCGACTACTACGACATCGAAGCGCTGTGGGGCGGTCAGAAGCCCAGCTTCCTGCCGGCCGGCGGCCGTCCGTGGTCGGCGACCTGATCCGGCTGCGCTAAGAACGTGTTTACGATCTCGCGAGCAAGAGCGAGACAAGGCGAAAACGGCTGAGAAAGCGGAATGTACAAGTGATACATGAGCATTTCTAGGACGGTTTCAACGCTGTATCGCCAACGCGTAGCAGATCGTAAACAGGTTCTAAGCCACTCATCGAAACGGGGACGCAAGTCCCCGTTTGCGTTTATTCCCTGGTTCACTCACGATGAAAATCACTATTCTCGCCGTCGGCACCAAGATGCCGCGTTGGGTCGACGAGGCCTACGGCGATTACGCCAAGCGCTTTGGCCGCGACATCACGCTGGAGCTGAAGGAAATCAAGCCGGAGAAGCGGGGCGGCGGCGTCACCGCCGAAAAAGGCATTGCCGCCGAGCACGAACGCTTGCTCGCCGCCATTCCGCCGCGCGCAAGGCTGGTGGTGATGGACGAACGCGGCAAGAACTGGACCTCGGTGCGCCTGGCCGAAGGCCTGAAGGAATGGATGGCCGGCGGCGATGACGTAGCCTTCATCATCGGCGGCGCCGACGGCCTGGCGGCGGAATTGAAGCAGCGTGCCGACGTGCTGCTGCAACTATCGGCGATGACGCTGCCGCACGGCATGGTGCGGGTGATGTTGGCCGAGCAGATCTACCGCGCCTACTCCATTCTCAACAACCACCCCTACCACCGCGAATAAGAACCGGCGCGCGGCCGAATCAAGCCGGCTGCGACGGCTGCGCCGCCGTCGGCGGCAAGGGCGGCTGCGCCAGCCCGGTCCATTCCACCGCCACCGTATCGTCGCGCAAAGGCAGCGCCGAGTCCTCTGCGCGCGCCAAGCTGGCCAGCCAGTTTTCATTGCCCGAAAAAATCATGACAGCTTCCTCCAGCCCTCATGTTGCAAACGCCGTTCCACCGCAGTGGCGGAACGGCGGCAGGCCACCACCGGGATGCCCAGCGCGTGAGCGCTGTCCCGGTAATTGCGCATCACATTGTGTCCCAGGAAATCGGTGAGCAGGATCAATAGATCCGGCTTGCCCGGCAGCGGCGCCTTGCGCTGATGCGCGACGTTGCGCCCGCAAATGTGGCGGGCGATCCGGATATCGTAGCTTTGCAGAACCGCCGGAATGTTCCCCAGGCTGTCCGCGCCTATCAACAGGGCGTTCATCGGCCACCTCCTCTCTCGCGACGCGGAACGCCGCCTTGACATGCACCCACTCTAAGCGGACGTAATAACACAGTAAAGACATATAAAATTAGTTTTTTATTTCCAACAAGTATATAAATGCCACTATGGTCCCGCCTCTCCCCTTCCTCCGGCGATAAATAGGCAAGTCTTTGAAATTACGGCTCAAAGCAAGATCCCGTCCTTGCAGCGTCGGCCGGCGCCCCACCACAGCCTTCCACCCTTAGTTTCAAGCCAGACTATCGACAGAAAAACCGAAACCCGCTACGCTGCGCGCCCTCGGCTTCTTCGCCCAACCTATTGATCTGTATATACAAATGAACGCAGTTCTTTTGGCCGTCATCGTCATGCTCGGGCTGGCGCTGTTGCGCACCCACGTCGTCATCAGCCTGCTGCTCGGCGCCTTGATCGGTGGCCTTAGCGGCGGCCTGTCCCTGTCACGCACGCTGGAAGCCTTCAATAACGGCATCACCGGCGGCGCCGCGGTGGCCCTGTCCTACGCCTTGCTGGGCGCCTTCGCGCTGGCCATCGCCAAATCCGGCCTGCCGCACGCGATGGCGGACCTGGCGGTGAAGCGCCTGGAGCGCGACAGCGGCCAAAGCCGCTTGAAATGGGCGCTGATCCTGCTGCTGGCCCTGGTCAGCATCGCCAGCCAGAACCTGGTGCCCATCCACATCGCCTTCATTCCCTTGCTGGTGCCGCCGCTGCTCTATGTGATGGCGCGGCTGCATCTGGACCGCCGCCTGGTCGCCTGCGTGATCACCTTCGGCCTGGTCACGCCCTATATGGTGTTTCCCGTGGGCTTCGGCGACATTTTTCTGAAACAGATCCTGCTCGGCAACATCGCCAAATCCGGCATGGACGTGCGCGGCCTCAATGTGATGCACGCGATGGCGATTCCAGCGCTGGGCATGCTGGCCGGCCTGTTGTGGGCGGTGCTGGTCAGCTACCGCAAACCGCGCCAGTACGCCCTGGGCAAGATAGAAAACGCCGAGCGCACCCGCGCCAAGGTCAGCCGCAAATCGCTGGCCACCGCTTTGCTGGCGATCACGCTGGCCTTCGCAGTGCAGCTGTACACCGATTCGATGATCATGGGCGCGCTGGCGGGCTTTCTGCTGTTCCTCGCCACCGGCGTGGTGAAATGGAAGGACGCGGACGGTCTGTTCAACGAAGGCATGAAGATGATGGCGATGATAGGTTTCACCATGATCACCGCCCAAGGCTTCGCCGAGGTGCTGAAGGCCACCGGCCAGGTGGGCGCGCTGGTGACCGCCAGCGCCGGCCTGTTCGCCGGCAATCAGGGCGTGGCCGCCTTCGCCATGCTGCTGGTTGGCCTGGTGGTGACCCTGGGCATAGGCTCGTCCTTTTCCACCGTGCCCATTCTCACCGCCATCTACGTTCCGCTGTGCATGCACTTGGGCTTCTCGCCGCTGGCCACGG
The DNA here is from genome assembly GCF_011602385.1 of Chromobacterium fluminis. Taxonomy (NCBI): domain Bacteria; kingdom Pseudomonadati; phylum Pseudomonadota; class Betaproteobacteria; order Neisseriales; family Chromobacteriaceae; genus Chromobacterium; species Chromobacterium fluminis. The sequence goes on from NZ_JAAOMA010000001.1 coordinate 218,258, forward strand.
TGGCCATTATCGGCACCGCCGGCGCCTTGGGCGACGCCGGCTCGCCGGCGTCGGACTCCACGCTGGGCCCGACTTCGGGCCTGAACGTGGACGGTCAGCACGACCATATCCGCGACACCGTGCTGCCCACTTTCCTGCACTACAACCTGCCGGTACTGGCGGCCGGCTGGATTGCGGCGATGGTGTTGTAGAATGGCCGGCATGGATGATCAAATTGATGCCCGCCTGGCCGAAATGGAAGTGAAGCTCGCCTTCCAGGACGAACTATTGGACGCGCTGAACGCCACCGTGGCGCGTCAGCAAAAAGACATGGAACTGCTGCAACAGCAAATACGCCTGCTCTACCAGCAATTCCGTCAGGCCCAACCGGACGACGCCACGTCCGGCCTCAGCCTGCGCGACGAGCTTCCGCCGCATTATTGAACCGACGGCGGCTTTAGAACGTGTTTACGATCTCGCGAGCAAGAGCGAGACAAGGCGAAGACGGTTTCAACGCCGTATCGCCTACGCGCAGCGGGCTTTGAACAGGTTCTAGCGGCCGCCCTTGCGCCGCGACACCGTCGCCTCAATGTTCTTGCGGCCAATCAGCGGCGCCGGCTCCGGCATCTCCGGCGCGGCGTCTCCCAGCCACTTGTACATGACCAGACAGTCCACCAGCCCCAGCCGCGCGTGACGATAAGCGCGCGGCACACGCCCCACCTGCTCGTAGCCCAGCTTGCGCCACAAGGCCACCGCCACTTCGTTGCTGGCCACGACCGAATTGAACTGCATCGCCAGAAAGCCGCTGTCCCGCGCCAATTTCTGAGAATGCTCGCACATCAGCCGCGCCACGCCTTTGCCGCGCGCCTCCACGGCCACCATATAGCCGCAGTTGCAAACATGGCCGCCCGGGCCGGCCGCATTGGGTTTGAGAAAATACGAACCCAGCAGCACGCCATCCTCCTCCGCCACCAGCGTGTGCAAGGGCAACCGCAGCCACAGCTCTCGCGCCTGCTCCCACGTTATTTCCGGATCGAAAGCATAGGTCTCCCTAGCCGCCACCACCGCGTGGAACACGGGCCAGAAACGCTCGAAATCGCCGTCGTTCATCGGTCGGATCGTAATCATGCCGCCTCCTGTTTCAGTTGCGCCGTCCCCGGCTTCCTGGTCATGCGTCCGGACAACAAGCTGGCGCTGGCGATCAAGGCGCCGCCCGCCCATTCGCGCGGCGTCATCGCCTCGCCGGCCAACAGATAGGCCGACGCCGCAGCGAACAACAGCTCCATCAGCATCAGCGTCATCGTCTGCGTCGCCGGCAGAATGGACACGCCGTGCTGCGATATCACGCTGGTGCATAACAGGGTCACGCCCAGAATGCCCAACACCAGCCAGCTTTGCGGCGGTATTTGCAGGATGCCGCCCAACTGCCCGGCCAGCGCCAGTTTGATCGCGCCGATGGACGCCACGCCAAACCAGATCGACGCCGATTTGACCGGTACCGGGATGGACTGGGCGCCTCGGCTGATCACATTGCCCAACGCAAAGGCCATGCCGCCGGACAGCGCCAGCCATTCGTAGCGATGGCTGAGCGGCAGTTCGCCGGCGAGCAGGCCGGGCCGATATATGAAGATGAAGCAGCCCAGCAGCGACAAGGCCACCACCAGCCAGCCGCTGCGGGTCAAACGCTCCTTCAGGATCAGCCGCGACAGGAACACCGTCCACAGCGGCGACAGGTAGAACAAGAGCAAGACCCGCATCACCTGCCCCTCGGACACCGCCCAGGTATAGCTGTAGTTGCACCAGCCGAACACCGCGGTCAGCACCAGCAGCACCGGCTGCAGCCGGAACTGGCGGCGATAGACATCGAAAAAGGTGATCACGCCCAGGGTGATCGCCACCAGATACACCACCAGCGAGGTCATCGCCACGCTGACGCCGCTCTGATTGAGACTCCGGAACGGATACCACATCAGCCCCCACACCAGCGCAGTGGTCAGAATGCCGGTGGTGGCCAGAAACTTTTGTTTTACAGGTGTCATTGCTGTTCTTAAGATGTTCGCTGTTCGTTTGCTTGCGCCCGCTTTTCTGGAGATACCCGTGAACCCTCGCCTGGCCCAATTGCAGCCCTACCCGTTTCAACGCCTGCGCGCCCTGCTCGCCGGCGCGACGCCGCCCGCGGACAAGGCGCACATCAACTTGTCGATAGGCGAACCCAAGCACCCGACGCCGGCGCTGGTGGAACAGGCGCTGATAGCCAATCTGGGCGGCTTGTCGCAATACCCGGCCACGCTGGGCAGCGAAGCGCTGCGCCAGGCCTGCGCCGCCTGGATGCGGCGACGCTACGATCTGAACCTGGATGCGCAAAGCGAGATACTGCCGGTCAACGGCAGCCGTGAAGCCTTGTTTGCTTTTGTGCAGACAGTGATCGACGCAAGCGTTGAGCCGGCGCCGGTAGTGATATCCCCGAATCCTTTTTACCAGATTTACGAAGGCGCGGCACTGTTGGCCGGGGCCGAACCCTACTATGTCAACTGCCTGGCCGAACAGCGCTTCCAGCCGGACTGGAGCCAGGTGCCGGAAACCGTGTGGCGGCGTACCCAGCTGGTGATCGTGTGCAGCCCCGGCAATCCCACCGGCGCGGTGATGTCGCTGGCCGACTGGGAAACCTTGTTCCAGTTGTCGGATCGCTACGGCTTCGTCATCGCCAGCGACGAGTGCTATTCCGAAATTCACTTCGGCCGGCCCCCACTGGGAGGACTGGAAGCGGCGCGCAAGCTGGGCCGCGGCTTTGAGCGGCTGGCGATGTTCACCAGCCTGTCCAAGCGCTCCAACGTCCCCGGCATGCGCTCGGGCTTCGTCGCCGGCGACGCGGCGCTCCTGGCGAAATTCCTGCTCTACCGCACCTACCACGGCAGCGCGATGAGCCTGGCGATACAGGCGGCCAGCGTGGCGGCCTGGAACGACGAGGATCACGTGGAGTCCAACCGGGCTCAATACATCGCCAAGTTCGACGCGGTCACCCCGCGGCTGGCGATGGGGCTGGAGGTGCGCCGCCCGGACGCCAGCTTCTACCTGTGGGCCAAGGTGCCGGACGGGAATGATGTAGACTTCGCCAAGGCGCTGTTCGCCGAAGAACACGTCACCGTGCTGCCGGGCAGCTACTTGGCGCGCGACGCCCACGGCGTCAACCCCGGCGCCGGTTATGTCCGCGTCGCGCTGGTGGCCACGCTGGAAGAGTGCGTGGCCGGCGTCGAGCGCATCGTCGCCTTCGCCGAACGCAGACAGCGCCAGACCCCCTGAATCCACGCGGTCCGCCTCTGGCGCGGCCGCTTGAAAGCGAATTGAATGACGACTTCCATCCACATTGCTAAAGGACTGAACACCATGCATCCGATCCAGACCCTGATCGAAGAAGCGTTTGAGAAGCGCGCTGAGATCACGCCCGCCACCGTCTCCGCCGAACTCAAGGCCGCCATCGGTCAGGTGATCGCCGAACTGGACGCCGGCCGCCTGCGCGTGGCGGAAAAACAGGGGGCCGACTGGGTGGTGAACCAGTGGGTGAAGAAGGCGGTGCTGCTGTCCTTCCGCATCCGCGACAATGACATCTCCGACGACGGCGTCAATCGCTACTTCGACAAAGTTGACACCAAGTTCGCCGACTGGACCCCGGCCCGCTTCCAGGAAGCCGGTTTCCGCGTGGTGCCGGGCGCGGTGGCGCGCAAGGGCAGCTTCATCGCCAAGAACACCGTGCTGATGCCGTCCTACGTCAACATCGGCGCCTACGTCGACGAAGGCGCGATGGTGGACACCTGGGCCACCGTCGGCTCCTGCGCCCAGATCGGCAAGAACGTGCACCTGTCCGGAGGCGTCGGCATCGGCGGCGTGCTGGAGCCGCTGCAGGCCAACCCCACCATCATCGAGGACAACTGCTTCATCGGCGCGCGCTCTGAAATCGTCGAAGGCGTGATCGTCGGCGAAGGTTCGGTGATCTCCATGGGCGTCTACATCGGTCAATCCACCAAGATCTACGACCGCGAAACCGGCGAGGTCAGCTACGGCCGCGTGCCGCCGGGCTCGGTGGTGGTGTCCGGCAACCTGCCCAGCAAGGATGGCAGCCACAGCCTCTACTGCGCGGTGATCGTTAAGAAGGTGGACGCTCAGACTCGCAGCAAAACCAGCATCAACGAGCTGCTGCGCGGCGTGTAACCCCCCTCCGTCCGCCGGCCCGGGCGGACAGTCGGTTCGCCCGCTGCCCGCCTTTCTCCCCTCCGTCGTCGCCTCTCGGCGTCTCCAACCGCATTGCGGTGCAGCATATTTGCATCGCGAATGCTGTTGAAATTTGGCTAGTCCACGACAAGTCTATAAAATCTCCAGTTCGAAAAGAATCGGCAAAAAAGCGGCCGCTCTCCAAGCACCGCTCAGCCCAGGCCGCGACGCGCCGGAAGCCAAGGCGCAGCGCAAGATCAGCGCTGGGGTGACGGGCTTCAAGAGCCGCTTTGCCTGAACGGCCCGCCATCGCACCGCTCCGGGTCCGCCGTTTCAACCGAAGCCGTCCGCGGCTTCACGCATGCTATCTGGAAACTTTGTGTCTTCTGACAATTTCATCGAATTCAGAAACGTCAGCTTCGCCTATGGCGAGCGGCCCATTCTGAAAAACCTCAACCTCGCTATTCCGCGCGGAAAGCTGGTGGCCGTCATGGGCGGCAGCGGCAGTGGCAAAACCACGCTGCTGCGGCTGATCTCGGGCCAGAACCGTCCGCAAAGCGGCGAAGTGCTGGTTGACGGCAAGAGCGTCGCCAAGATGAGCTCGGCCGAACTTTATCAACACCGCCGCCGCATGGGCATGCTGTTCCAGTTCGGCGCGCTGTTCACCGATCTGTCGGTGTTCGACAACGTCGCCTTCCCCATTCGCGAGCACACCAAGCTGTCGGACAGCATGGTCCGCGACCTGGTGACCATGAAACTGGAAGCCGTCGGCCTGCGAGGCACCCAGCAGCTGATGCCGGCCGAACTGTCCGGCGGCATGGCGCGCAGGGTGGCGCTGGCGCGCGCCATTGCGCTGGACCCCCAGCTGATGCTGTACGACGAGCCTTTCACCGGCCTGGATCCGATCTCGCTGGGCGTGATCGCCCACCTGATCAAAAAGCTCAACAACGCGCTGGGCACCACCGCGGTGATGGTCACCCACGACGTGCACAAATCGCTGGAGATCGTGGACCACGTGCTCTTCGTAGCCGGCGGCGAGATCGTCGCCCAGGGCACGCCGGACCAAGTGCGCAACTCGGATTCGCCATGGGTTCACCAGTTCATCTGGGGCGAGGCCGACGGCCCGGTGCATTACGCCTACCCGGCGGAGCGCTCGCTCGCCGAAGATCTGGGACTCAACGGAGGCCGCCATGCTTGATTTGATCGCCGCGCCCCTGCGCAAGCTCGGCCACCTCGCCATCAACGCCGTCTGGCGGCTGGGCTTCGCCTGCCGCTTCCTCGTGGCCATCCTGCGGGGCAGCGGCCAGAGCCTGCTGCGGCCGCAGCTGACCATACGCGAGGTCTATTTCGCCGGCGTGATGTCCTTGATCATCATCCTGGTGTCCGGCCTCTTCGTCGGCATGGTGCTGGGCCTGCAAGGCTACAGCACCCTCGCCAAGTTCGGCTCCGCCGACGCGCTGGGCGCGGTGGTGGCGCTGGCGCTGCTGCGCGAGCTGGGCCCGGTACTGGCCGCGCTCTTGTTCGCCAGCCGCGCCGGCAGCGCGATGACGGCCGAAATCGGCCTGATGAAAACCACCGAGCAACTGGACGCGATGAGCGTGATGGCGGTCGATCCCATCGCCCGCGTGGTGGCGCCCCGCTTCTGGGCCGGCGTCATCTCCATGCCCATCCTGGCCGCACTGTTCAACGTGGTCGGCATCTTTGGCGGCTACCTGGTGGGCGTGGTGATGATAGGCCTGGACGTCGGCACGTTCTGGTCGCAGATGCAGGCCAACGTCGACCTGCATTTCGACGTGGTCAACGGACTGATCAAGAGCCTGTGCTTCGGCGTCGCCGTCACCCTGATCGCCGTGTTCGAAGGCTATGACGCCACTCCGACGGCCAGCGGCGTGTCCGCCGCCACCACCCGGACTGTCGTCACCTCCGCATTGGTCATCCTGGCGCTGGATTTCATCCTGACCGCCTTCATGTTCTAGGAAAAACCCGAATGAAACGCTCTACTATTGACTTGTGGGTAGGCATTTTCGTGGCGCTGGGCATTGCCGCCGTCACCTTCCTGTCGCTGAAAGTGGCCAACCTGGTCCCGCAAAGCGCCAACCAGACCTATGTGCTGTACGCCGACTTCGACAACGTCGGCGGACTGAAGGTCAAAGCGCCGGTCAAGGAAGCCGGCGTGGTGATCGGACGCGTAGCCGACATCCGGCTCAACCCGAAAACTTATCGCGCCCGCGTGACTCTGAATATTGACAAGGCCTATCAGATCAGCGACGACACCAGCGCGTCCATCCTGACCGCCGGCCTGCTGGGCGAACAATATATCGGCATGCTGCAAGGCGGCTCGGAAACTAATCTGGCCCCGGGCGGCACCATCACCATCACCTCCTCCGCCATGGTGCTGGAACAATTGATCGGTAAGTTCATGACGGGCTTTACCGATAGCAACAAGAGCGCTGACAAATAGCGCGGCACAAAGACGGGGCAGCCCGCAACAAACTGCCGGCCGGCGCGCAGTCCGCGCCGCCGGCTCACTCGCAATCGATTGGAAAAACGATGAAAAAACTGCTCGCATTCTGCTGTCTGCTGTTCGGCCTGTCCGCCGTGGCCCAAGCCGCCGGCGACGCCCCCACCGACGTGATCAAAGACGCATCCCGCCAGGTGCTGGAAGTGCTGAAACAGGACAACGGCAAGAACACCAAGCAAGTCCGCCAGCAGGCGGAAGCGGTGGCGGTGCCGATGTTTGATTTCCCGCGCATGACCGCGCTAGCCGTGGGCCTGGGCTGGCGTCAGGCCAGCGCCGAACAGCGCGCCCAACTGACTCAGCAGTTCCAGACCCTGCTGGTGCGCACCTATTCCGCGACCATGACCCGCTTCAAAACCGCCCAGGTAGATGTCAAGCCCAACCCTGTGATGAGCAACGGCGATCGCGACGCCACGGTGAAAACCACGGTAAGCCTGCCGGGCAACGCCAACCCGGTGACGGTGGACTACTCCCTGAACAAGGGCGCGCAAGGCTGGAAGATCTATAACGTCAGCGTGGAAGGCGCCAGCCTGGTCACCGTCTATCGCAACTCCTTCAATGAAGAAGTGCGCAAAAGCGGCGTGGACGGTCTGATCAAACTGCTGCAGAACAAGAACGCCACCCCCGTGGCCGCGGCGCCCGCAAGCAAGGGCAACAGCTGATGTTGGAACGCACCGCTCCCGGCCAAGCGCGGCTCAGCGGCCGGCTGAACATGGACAGCTGCGGCCCCTTGGCCGCGCCGCTGGCCAAACTCGCCGGCGAAGCGCCGTTGCGGCTGGACTTGTCCGGCATAGCCGGAGCCGATTCCGCCGCCTTGGCTCTGCTGCTCGGCGCGCGCCGCGCCGCCGACGCCGCCGGCCACGCCCTGTCCCTGGAAAACTGGCCAAGCGGGCTCAGCGCCCTGCTCGACCTTTACTCGCTGGCGGAATTGTTGTCAGCCCCAGCGGCGGAATGATATGCGGAGAGGATTTATGTCGTCCCTGAAACCCGCGCTGACCGGCCTGGCGCTATCGCTGCTGCTGGCCGGCTGCGCCAGCAATCCAACGGTGCCTTACGACCGCTTCGAGCCGTACAACCGCGCCATGTACCAGGTCAACGACACCGCCGACCGCTACGTGATCAAGCCCGTGGCCGAAGGCTACAAGGCCATCACGCCGTCGCCGGTGCGCACCGGCGTCAGCAATTTCTTCGACAACCTCAAGGATATCTACAGCGCGCTGTCCAACGCTTTGCGCGCCGAACCGGAAAAAGCGCTGAACGACGTAATGCGGGTGGCGATGAACACCGGCTTCGGTCTGTTCGGCCTGATCGACATCGCCAGCCAGGCCGGTCTGAAGAACAACAAGACCACCCTGGGCGACACCTTCGCCGCCTGGGGTTGGCACGACAGCAACTATCTGGTGCTGCCCTTCTTCGGCCCGTCCACCGTGCGCGACGGCGCCGGCCTGACCGCCTCGCTGGCCGGCCCCGGCCCGGAGAAGATGTTTTACGACACTACCTGGCAAGCGGTGGGCTTTTACGGCCTGTACGGCGTGAACACCCGCGCCCGCTACCTGGGCGTGGAAGCCATGCTCAGCACCGCGGCGCTGGACCCGTACAGTTATACCCGCGACGCTTATATGCAGCTGCGCGCGCAGCAACTGGGCCTGCCCAACCCGACCCAGGCTGCCGACAATTTCAACCTTGACGAGTTGGTCGACTCCCCGGCCGGCAAGCAGGACAGCTCGGCGCCTGCCGCGGCAGTCCCCAACGCCAAGGCCGCAGCCTCCGCCGCGCAGTAAATCCGCACCCTCCGCTGCCGGCCGTCTCAACGAGCCGGCAGCGTTCTTTTTCACTTCTCAACAGGAAACGCCATGAGCAATCTGCCAGCCTGTCCGCAATGCAACTCCGAATACACCTATCAGGATGGCGCGATGTATATCTGCCCGGAGTGCGCGCACGAATGGAACGAACAGGCAGCCCCCGCCGAAGAAGCCCGCGTAATCAAGGACGCCAACGGCAATGTGCTGCAAGACGGCGACAGCGTCACCGTGATCAAGGACCTAAAAGTCAAAGGCTCCTCGCTGGTGGTGAAAGTGGGCACCAAGGTGAAGAACATCCGCCTGGTCGACGGCGATCACGACATCGATTGCAAAATCGACGGCATCGGCGCGATGAGCCTCAAGTCCGAATTCGTCAAAAAAGCGTAACGCCTGCTCCGCAAAGCAAAACGCCACGGCTCCAGCCGTGGCGTTTTTCATTACAAAAGCAAAGTTATCGCTTAGAGCCTGTTTACGATCTCGCGAGCTAGAGCGAGACCAGGCGTTGCGGCTGAGAAGGCGGAATGTACCATTTCGAAGGCGTACTCACCGTGTAACGCTCGACGACGCGCAGCAGATCATAAACAGGCTCTTAGCTGATGCGTTCGATCAGCGCGCCTACCGCGCCCAGCTTTTTCTCGATGTACTCGTAGCCGCGATCCAGATGGTAGATGCGGTCCACAATGGTTTCGCCCTCGGCCACCAGGCCGGCGATCACCAGGCTGGCCGACGCGCGCAGATCAGTGGCCATCACCGTGGCACCGGACAACTTCTCCACGCCCTTGATGATGGCGGTATTGCCTTCCACTTCAATGTTGGCGCCCATTCGGTTCAGCTCGGGCACGTGCATGAAGCGGTTCTCAAAAATAGTTTCGGTCACCACGCCGGCGCCCTCGGCCACGCAGTTCAGCGTCATCAGCTGGGCCTGCATGTCGGTGGGGAAAGCCGGGTAAGGCAAGGTGCGGAAGTTCACCGCCTGCGGACGGCGCTTCATGTCCAGCGAGATCCAGTCGTCGCCGCACTCCACCACCGCGCCGGTTTCCGCCAGCTTGTCCAGCACCGCTTCCATACTCTTGGGCGCGGCGTTGCGCAGCACAATGTGGCCGCGCGTCATCGCGCCGGCCACCAGGAAGGTCCCCGCCTCGATGCGGTCCGGCATCACCGCGTAATCGGCGCCGTGCAAACGCTCCACGCCTTCGATCACCAGCCGGTCGGTGCCGATGCCGCTGATCTTGGCGCCCATGGCCACCAGACAGTTGGCCAGATCGGTCACTTCCGGCTCGCGCGCGGCGTTTTCCAGCACCGTGGTGCCCTCGGCCAGCGTCGCCGCCATCAACAGGTTCTCGGTGCCGCCCACGGTCACCATGTCCATGATGATGCGCGCGCCGCGCAGGCGGCGGGCCTTGGCCTTGACGTAGCCGTGCTCGATGCTGACCTCGGCGCCCATCGCCACCAGGCCCTTGATGTGCTGATCCACCGGCCGGCTGCCGATGGCGCAGCCGCCCGGCAGGGACACCGTGGCCTCGCCGAAGCGCGCCAGCGTCGGGCCCAGCACCAGAATGGACGCGCGCATGGTCTTCACCAGATCGTACGGCGCCACCAGGCTGTCCAGATGACCGGCGGTGATTTCCATCTCGTGCACATTATCGGTCATCACCCGCACCCCCATGCCTTGCAACAGTTTCTGGGTGGTGGCGATATCGCGCAACATCGGCACATTGGTGAAGCGCATGGTGTCGCCGGTCAGCAGGCTGGCGCACAAGATGGGCAGAGCGGCGTTCTTGGCGCCGGAAACGCGGATCTCGCCGTTAAGCGGACCGTTGCCGATGATTTTCAGTTTATCCATGACGGATCAGCCTTGCAGTTTTTGCCATTCGTCCGGCGTGGCGGCCTTGACGATGGACAGAGCGTGAATTTCATTGCTGGCCAGGCGGGTGGCGATCACCTCCTTGACCAGGCGGTGGCGGTCAATCAGGCGCTTGCCCTCGAAAGCCACCGACACGATGGTGGCGTAGAAGTGGTGGCCGTCGCCCTCCACTTCCAGATGGGTACAGGCCAGACCAGCCTCGATGTATTCTTTGACTTGTTGCGGAGTAATCATGAGAAATCCCGTGGATACGCGTTAATGGCGCAGTTTATAGCCAGATTTGATCAGCCACAGCGTCAGGCCCGACAAGACGGCGAAACTGCCGCCCACCACCCCGGCCGATAGCCAGGGACTGACGTCGGCCTGGCCGAAAAAGCCGTAGCGGAAGCCGTCTATCATGTAGAACACCGGGTTGAAATGAGATGCGGCGTACCAGAACGGCGGCAGGCTGTTGATCGAATAGAACACGCCCGACAGGAAAGTCAGCGGCATGATCAGAAAGTTCTGGAAAGCGGCCAACTGGTCGAATTTTTCCGCCCAGATGCCGGCCAAAATGCCCAGCGCGCCCAACACGCCGCAGCCCAGCACAGCGAAGACCAAGGCCCACAGCGGCTGTGCCGGCAGCGGCAGGCCGAACCAGCCGGTGATGAGCAAGACCCCGGCGCCGACGGCCAAACCACGCACAACGGAGGCCAACAGATAGGCGCCGAAGAACTCCAGCGCGGTCAGCGGCGGCAGCAGCAAGAACACGATATTGCCGGTGATCTTGGACTGGATCAGGCTGCTGGAGCTGTTGGCGAAGGCGTTCTGCGCCATCGACATCATCGCCAGACCCGGAATCAGGAAGGCGGTGTAGCTGATGCCCGGATAAGCTTCGACATGGCGCGATAGCACATGGGCGAAGATCAACTGATACATCAGCGCGGTCAACACCGGCGCGGCCACCGTCTGGAACGCCACTTTCCAGAAGCGAACCAGCTCTTTCTTGAATAGAGTCATGAAGCCGGTCATGGCTGCGGCCCTCCATTCATCATCTTGACGAACACGCTTTCCAGATCCGTCTCCACCACGTTCAGTTCTCGTACTTCCACCGCCGCTTCTCGCAGAGCGGCCAGCACGGACTCCAGTTGGCCCAGATGCTCCAGCTGCAACACCACGCGGCGGTCCTCGTCGCGCAGCTTCAGGGGCAGCAGGGCCTCAGGCAAATCGCCGGACAACAGCAGCGCCACTTCGCGGCGCGCGCTGTGCGCCAGCAACTTGTCCTTGCTCTCCAGCGCCACCAGCCGGCCCTTTTTCAGCATGGCGATGCGCGAGCACAAAGCCTCTGCCTCTTCCAAGTAATGGGTGGTCAGCACGATGGTGTGGCCGGCGCGGTTCAGCTCCTGCACGAATACCCACAGGCTCTGGCGCAGCTCAACGTCCACGCCGGCGGTGGGCTCGTCCAACACGATGACCGGCGGACGGTGCACCAGCGCCTGGGCCACCATCACCCGGCGCTTCATGCCGCCGGACAGGGCGCGCATATTGCTGTGCGCCTTGTCATCCAGGCCCAGCTTGAACAGCAGTTCGTCTATCCAGTCGTCGTTGCGGCCCAGGCCGAAGTAGCCGGACTGGAAGCGCAGCGTTTCGCGCACCGACAGGAAGGGATCGAACACCAGCTCCTGCGGCACCACGCCCAGCGCCTTGCGCGCGGCGCGGAAATCGCCGACCACGTCGTGGCCCATGATGCGGATGGAACCGCTGTCCGGCCGCGACAAGCCGGCCATCGCGGAAATCAACGTGGTCTTGCCTGCGCCGTTAGGACCGAGCAGGGCGAAGAATTCGCCGGGGGCGACGGTGAAGCCCACCTGGTCCAGCGCCTGCAGCTGGCCATAGCGCTTGCTCACCGCTTGAATTTCAATAGCCTGGGGCATGAGAGAGGTAACACCGACAACGCCGCGCGGCAGTGGGCCGCCAATGGCGCTAATGGTTTGACAAAAAAGGTCAATTATAGCGCTGGGCTACGTTTGAGGGGAGAGTTCTTCCATCACTTCCGGCAAGAAAATTCCGCGATAGACATACTGCAACAGTTGCGTGGCATTCTCTCCCAAATTGGTCTGGCTGCCGTCCGCCAGCCAACGGTTGATCAGGCCATGGTGCATCGATTGCAACACCTCGGCCACCGTTTCCGGATTCACGTACGGCAAGGTCTGGCCGGCATCCACCGCCATCTGCACCACGAGGGTCAACTGCTCGCGGGTTTCTTGCATATGTGCAACACACTCGTCGTGAATGGGGGCCAGCTCACCGACATGCTCGCTCCGCATAAACAGAATGAGTAAAATACGACGAACCTGTGGGTTATCCCCAATCATGGTCAGCAGCCGGTGGCTATGGTTCCACAAGGCCAGTGCCGGACTCGAGTGTGCCGTTCTCAACAATTGCTCACAGATGTCATCAAACTGTCCGCCCATCCTGTCCAGCATTGCCCGGTACAAGTCCAGCTTGTTCTGGAAATGCCAATACACCGCGCCGCGCGTCAATCCCGCTGCGCTGGCGATGTCGGCCAGTGTCGTTTTGGAGACACCCTTCTCGCTAAAGAGCTGCTCCGCCGTATCCAGCAGCAAATGCCGCGTTTGTTCGGCTTCTTCCCGGGTTTTGCGTGCCATGTTGAACGTATCGCTGATCAAGAAGTCTGTCGGAAGCCCGCACCATAACACAATGCGTCGCTGGAAGCATTTTACATACGTACACGCATGTATGTAAAATGTCGCGATTCGATATCGATCAATTCCCACTATCAAAGAAAAATTGCAGTACCTTTTACTTATAACACTCATATCCCCACATTCCTGAGGACATCCCATGAAGATGCAAGGAAACACCTTCGCCCAGAAAGGCGGGCAATGGCTGTTGCTCACCGCCTTGGCCGCCAGCCTGATGGCCTGCGGTCAAAAGAACGACAAGCATGCCGGAGCCATGCCGCCGATGCCGGTGGGCGTGCTCGAGATCGCGCCTAGCGATGTGCCCGTCTCTTTCGAATTCGTCGGCCAAGCCGCCGGTTCGCGCGAAGTGGAAGTGCGCGCCCGTGTGGGCGGCATTCTGCTCAAGCGCGCCTACACCGAAGGCAAGCCGGTGAAACAAGGCGACTTGCTGTTCCAGATCGACCCGGAGCCGTTGAAGGCGACGCTGGACCAGGCCCAGGGCAATCTGCAAGTGCAACAGGCGCAGCTGGTGCGCACCAAACAGGATTACGACCGCATCTCTCCGCTGTTCAAGGAGAACGCGGTCAGCCAGAAAGACCGCGACGACGCGGTCAGCGCTTATGAGGCCGCCAAGGCTTCCGTCGCCGCCGCCCAGGCTCAGGTGCAACAGGCCAAGATCAATCTTGGCTACGCCCGCGTCACCGCGCCGATTTCCGGCATGACCAGCCAGGAAACCCGCTCCGAAGGCAGCCTGGTGTCCACCACCGCCGATGGCAGCCTGCTGACCAAGGTGTCCCAGCTGGACCCGGTCTACGTCAACTTCAGCATGTCCGACAGCGATATGATGAATCTGCGCAAGATGCAGGATTCCGGCCAATTAAAGCTGGCCGCCAACGGCCATTTCAATGTGCAGCTGAAACTGACCGACGGTTCCACCTACGGCAAAAGCGGCCGCTTGAACTTTACCGACAGCCTGGTGGACGCCAGCACCGGCACCATCCGTTCGCGGGCCACCTTCGCCAACCCGGACGGCGGCATCCTGCCCGGCCAGTTCGTGCGCGTGATCCTGCAAGGCGCCAAGCGCAGCAACGCCATCGCCGTGCCGCAACGCGCGGTGCTGACCTCGCAGCAGGGCAAGATGGTCTGGGTCGTCGGCGCCGACAACAAGGTGCAGCCGCGCCCGATCACCGTGTCTCAGGACGTGGGCCTGAACGTGCTGGTGGAAAGCGGCCTGAAAGCCGGCGACAAGGTGGTGGTGGACAACATCATCAAACTGCGCCCGGGCGCCGACGTGAAACCGCATCCGTTCAAGGCCGACGCCAGCGCGCCCGCCGCCGCGCCCAAACAATAAGGCAAAGGGGTAACCATCCATGTTTTCCGCCTTTTTCATCAGGCGGCCCATCTTCGCCAGTGTGATCTCCATCGTGATCACCCTGGCCGGCTTGGCCGCCCTCAAGGCATTGCCCATCGAGCAGTACCCGGAAATCGTGCCGCCGATGATCTCGGTGAGCGCGAGCTACCCGGGTGCCTCCGCCGAGGTGATCGCCAACACCGTCGCGTCGCCGTTGGAACAGGCGATCAACGGCGTGGACGACATGCTCTACGTGCAGTCCACCAGTTCCTCCAGCGGCAAGCTGTCGTTGAGCGTGACCTTCAAGATCGGCACCGACGCCGACCAGGCCACCATCAACGTCAACAACCGCGTGCAGTCGGTGTTGTCGCAACTGCCGGAAGAAGTACGCCGGCAGGGCGTCAACGTGACCAAGAAGTCGTCCGCCTTCCTGCAGGTGATTTCGCTGTTCTCCCCGGACAAGACCTACGACACCCTATTCATCAGCAACTATGCGCTGTTGAACGTGGTGGACGAGCTCAAGCGTGTGCCTGGCGTGGGCGACGTGATCAACTTCGCCGGCCAGGACTACTCGATGCGCGTCTGGCTCAAGCCTGATCGCCTGGCTCAGCTCAAGCTGACGCCCAGCGACGTGGCCGCCGCCATCCGCGAGCAGAACGCGCAGTTCGCCGCCGGCAAGGTGGGCGCGGAGCCGGTCAAGGGCAAGCAAGATTTCACCTACACCGTGACCACCCAGGGCCGCCTGTCCGAGCCGGAAGAGTTCGAGAACATCATCCTGCGCTCCAACTCGGACGGTTCCGCCGTGCGCCTGAAAGACGTGGCGCGCGTGGAATTGGGCGCCTTGTCCTATGACTTCACCGGCACCCACAACGGCCGCCCCACCATACCGATCGGCATCTTCCTGGCGCCGGGTGCCAACCAGTTAGCCACCGCGCAAGCCGTGGAACAGACGATGCAGAAGCTGGCTGTGGGCTTCCCCAAAGGTCTGAACTACGCCATCCCCTACGACACCACCAAGTTCGTGGAAGTGTCGATCAAGGAGGTGTACTCCACGCTGGCCGAAGCCATGGTGCTGGTATTCCTGGTGGTGTTCCTGTTCCTGCAGAACTGGCGCGCAACCTTGATTCCCTGCCTGGCGGTGCCCGTCTCCATCATCGGCACCTTCGCCGGCATGTACGCCTTCGGCTTCACCATCAACACCCTGACGCTGTTCGGCCTTGTACTGGCCATCGGCATCGTGGTGGACGACGCCATCGTGGTGCTGGAAAACGTCGAACGCCTGATGACGCAGGAAAAACTGTCGCCGCTGCAAGCCAGCTTCAAGGCAATGGATGAAGTATCCGGCGCGCTGGTGGCCATCGTTCTGGTGCTGTGCTCGGTATTCATCCCGGTAGCCTTCCTCGGCGGCATCGCAGGCCAGATGTACAAGCAGTTCGCCATCACCATCGCGGTGTCGGTGTCGATTTCCGGCCTGGTGGCCCTGACCCTGACCCCGGCGCTGTGCGCGCTGCTGTTGAAAGAAGGCCATCAGCATCCGGCCCGCTTCTTCGTCTGGTTCAACAACTGGTTCGACCGCCTGACCCTGGGTTATTCCCGCGGCGTGGTGTTCCTGATCAAGCGCAGCGCGGTGGGCATCCTGCTGTTCGCCGGACTGATCGCCATCTGCGTCGGCCTGTTCCGCATCATCCCGTCCAGCCTGGCGCCGGACGAAGACCAGGGCTACATCATCGCCGCCGCCTTCCTCCCGGATGGCGCGTCGATGCAGCGCACCTCGGCCACCATGACCAAGCTGGACGCGATGACCAGCAAGAACCCGGCGGTCCAGGACGTGATGAGCTTCGCCGGCTTCGACATCCTCACCGGCGGCAACAAGACCAACGCCGGCGTGTCCTTCATTACCCTGAAGCCGTGGGATGAGCGCAAGGCGCCCAACCTGTCGTCGCAGGCGGTGGTGGGCGACACCTTCGCCAAGGGCATGATGGGCATCACCGACGGCATCGTGCTGGCCTTCAACCCGCCGCCGATCTCCGGCATGTCCAACACCGGCGGTTTCGAGGCCTATGTGCAAAGCCGCGGCGGCGCCAGCTCCGTGGAGCTGGGCGAGGTCACCAAGAAACTGGTGGCCGCCGCCGCCAAACGTCCGGAACTGAAGGGGGTGCAAACCACCTTCTCCGCCAGCGTGCCGCAGATCTACGTCAAGCTGGACCGGGCCAAGGCCAAGTCCCTGGGCGTGCCGGTCAACACCGTGTTCGACACCATGCAGAGCACCTTCGGCGCACTGTACGTCAACGACTTCAACAAGTTCGGCCGCACCTTCCGCGTGCAGCTGCAATCGGAAGCGGATTTCCGCACCCGGGTTGAAGACCTGCGCAACATCTATGTGCGTTCGCAGGACGGCAATATGATCCCGCTGACGGCGCTGGTCACCATCAAGCACACCACCGGTCCGGAAAGCTTGGAGCGCTTCAACATCTTCCCGGCGGCCAAGCTGGTGGGCGGCCCCGCGCCCGGCTTTAGCTCCGGCGAGGCGCTAAACGTGCTGGAGGCCGTGGCCAAGGAAACCCTGCCGGACGGTTACACCCTGGCTTGGACCGGCTCCGCCTTCCAGGAGAAATCCACCAGCGGCTCGTCCACCGTGGTATTCGGCTTCGGCATGATCATGGTGTTCCTGATCCTGGCGGCGCAGTATGAACGCTGGAGCCTGCCGATCAGCGTGCTGATGGCGGTACCCTTCGCCATGTTTGGCGCGCTGATGGCCAACTGGATGCGCGGACTCGCCAACGACGTCTACTTCCAAGTGGCGCTGGTGACGCTGATCGGCCTGTCGGCCAAGAACGCGATCCTGATCGTGGAGTTCGCCGTCCAGCAAATGGAAGAAGAAGGACTGAGCGTGGTCGAAGCCGCCATCGCCGCCGCCAAGCTGCGTTTCCGTCCTATCGTGATGACTTCGCTGGCCTTCGTGCTGGGTTGTATGCCGCTGGCCATCTCCAGCGGCGCCGGCTCCGCCAGCCGCCATTCTATCGGCACCGGCGTGGTGGGCGGCATGTTGGCGGCCACCTTCATCGCCACCTTCTTCATCCCGATGTTCTTCATGCTCATCATGAAGTTCAGCAAACCGAAACAGCCTCAGCCCGCGGCTGAGGCAGGAGACAAGGCCGATGCTTAAACGCGCCCTGATTCCCTCATTGGTGGCGCTGGCGCTGACCGCTTGCGCGGTCGGCCCCGACTACAGCCGCCCCAAACTGGAGCTGCCGGACAGCGCCCAGACCCAGAACCCGGCCATCGCCATGGACTGGTGGACGCAGTTCAACGATCCGGTGCTGGACCAGCTGATCGCAGAGGCCCTGGAACATAACCAGGACCTGGCCGTCGCCGCCGCCCGCGTCGACGAAGCCGCGGCCCAGGCCGGCATCGCCCGCGCCCAGTTGCTGCCGGCGCTGAACGCCAACGCCGGCTATCAGCGCGGCCGCGCCTCCACCGCGACAAGCACGCCGGGCGCGCCGCTGGTCAGCGATGTGCGCAACGCCAACCTGACCGCGTCTTGGGAACTGGACCTGTGGGGCAAGCTGCGCCGCGGCAACGAGGCGGCGCGCGCCGACTTCGCCGCCAGCCGCTTCGCCCGCGACAGTTCGAAGCTGGCGATCGCCGCGCAAACCGCGCAGACCTATTTCCAGCTGCGCGCCTACGACGCCCAACTGGACATCGCCAAGCGCACGCTGCAAAGCCGCGAGGAATCGCTCAAGCTGCAAACCAAGCGCTTCAAGGGCGGTTTGATCTCTGAGCTGGACCAGCAACAGGCCGAGGCCGAAGCGGCGTCCGCCCGCGCCAAGGTGCCGCAGATCGCCAGCGCGCTGGCGCAGACCGAAAGCGCGCTGGGCGTGCTGCTCGGCCACTCGCCCAAGCAACTGGTGGCCGGCGGCATCCAGCGCGGCCAAAGCCTGGACACGCTGTCCGCGCCGCCGGAAGTGCCGGCGGGCCTGTCCTCCAGCTTGCTGGAGCGTCGGCCGGACATCGCCGCCAGCGAGCAGCAGCTGATCGCGGCCAACGCCCGCATCGGCGTGGCGCGCGCGGCCTACTTCCCCAGCATCAGCCTGAGCGGAGCGCTGGGTTCGCAAAGCCTGTCGCTGGACACCCTGTTCACCGGCCCGACGCGAACCTGGAGCTTCGTCGGCAACCTGGCGGCGCCGGTATTCAACTTCGGGCAGACCGGCTACGCGGTGGATGCGGCCAACGCGCGGCAGAAACAGGCGCTGGGGCAGTACCAGAAGACGGTGCAGAGCGCGTTCAAAGACGCGTTGGACGCGCTGTCCGGCTACGGCGCGGCGCGCGACATCCAGGCGGCGCAGACCACGCAGTTCCAGGCCTTGAACAAATCGCTGCGCCTGGCCAAGCTGCGTTACGACAACGGTTACGCCAGCTATCTGGATGTGCTGGACGCGCAGCGCAACAGCTTCCAGGCGGAACTGGGCCTGGTCAGCGCCAAGCTGGATCAACTCAACGCGGTGGTGGGCCTGTACAAGGCGCTGGGCGGCGGCTGGGAAACGCCGGCCAAGTCTTGATCCGCAACGTCAAAAGACAAACCCCGCCTTGGCGGGGTTTTTTATTAACTATCTGTCTTGCTAGGCTCAGGCCGGCCGCGCCGGCCAAGTAACACGCTGGATATCCGTAATAGTTCCCGGTAGATCTCTCAACTTTTGACGATATGCTTGCCATGCAGCCTTTTGCTCGGAGCTCAGTGCGGCATCCTGCATTTGCGTCCAATCACTCTCTCGCAACAGCATAGTGCGCCGCATACGCAAATCCATCAATAGACCCTGTTCAATATGCTGAATTACAACTTGATCCAATTGAGTCTGTTCCATTTTCATACCCCTCGCAGATAACCGTTAACGACCATAGCCCCAGACACTCCATGAAGAGCATCCAGCTTTATTACATATTGGGGATTAGGGTGGTCATACACGACATTTCCCATCTCTTGGCTAAACACTTCAATGATCGCAGGCACGGAAGTCGTCACATTATAATGGCGAGCCCCCAACAACCAGACCACGGCCTTCATGCCATACGCAGTAATTCCGAAATCGGCAACAGGAGGCAATTTTTCGAATAACCCAGCTTTATAAGAGTATGCCTGAGGATACAATAGAGGAGGAACGCCGCCCCACTCACCATTGACGCCACACAGGTGTAGAAACATCGCCCCATTAAATTTTTCGTATTTATCACTATCTTCATGAGTATAGCGCGCGATAAAGATATCCATTGCCTTGCGGCTTGGCAGACTGATTACAACTGGATACCAGTGATCTGCCGCCCCTCCCACTGCAATCGTCTGAGTTGCAATACTTGCGAACTCTTGCCTCGCACCATTTCTCCAGTCTTCCATTTGCTGAATTTTGACATCAACACGCCGATCAATATCGACAATCTTACCGTTCACCGTACCGGTCAGCGCGTTCGACGCTTTTACCAGTTCTGCAATATTGCTTTCCAAGCTCATCATGCTCTCCAATGTTTCATCACAGAGTCGATTGAATTAAATTCAACCATGTGTTCGTTCATCGCCCCTCCGGCGTGAACGGCTTCAGCGCTGACATAGAGACATTTTGTCACTTACGAAAAGACACGGCTTGTAAGTTACTTTAGCAAAAAAGGCGAAAACCGCGCACCATAATACGGAGACGCGGTTTATTCTGATTTAAACCAAGCCATTGACTCAACCCGGCATGCCACATGCGGCACGCCGCCTTAATCTCACGGCTTGATTTTTTCCAACTCAGCACTAGTAGCAGAGCTTTGATTACTCCAAGCCCGGCAGGCGTCGATGAAGACACTCATCTTCTTACGCTCATCTTCCGAGCCGGTCCGCAACACATTCAACTGCACATGCATGGGATAATAACGATGAATATAAGCCGCGCAAGCATCACGCGCCCATACCACCGCTGGCCGCTCCAACCCTTTATCCGTCACGATCAAGCCAATATCATCCTGCACATCGGAATAAGATTTCATGTCTGTACTCATATCACACTCCTGATTTAACGGTTACTGCTATTGATATTGGCAAATACACCACCTAGGCCGCTGATCGTGCTATTGCCAATCACATCTATGACCGGATCGAAAATATTATAGAGTTGCGGCAAACGAAGCTCGGGATTCCATACCCCCGGAATAATTTGTGGCAATGCCAGATAAAGCTGATCACCTACTTGAGCATTGGACAAAGCAATATCGACATGGGTATAAGCCCCAGCGTGAGCTGATAGAAAATGATGAGTAACCTGATTCCAAACTCCTTTTTTACTGTTATCCATCCAGTTCCAGTCTCCTTGACCAATCACCTTGTGATACAACGCCACACTGGTAAAAGCCCCCATCTTGACGTGCTGATAGGGAACAAAAAAAACATAGGGACCGAAGCCATCGCTAACTTTCTTCACAGTCAAGTGCAGGATATTAAAATTGGCGGAAAAATGCCGGTCATCGCTCTTCATATACTGCAATAACTCGCGAACGATGGGCGGGCGGGATGCCGGCTCTTCTCCCGGGGTCACAGGAATCAAGGCGGCATCGAACTTGCCCCAAAAATCCCCGCCAGCATGTACACCCAAAGCCAGCGGCAATTTTTTGTCACCCTCACCGCCCACAGCCGTCATCTTGGCGTTGAAGTTCACGGCGATGGCCGGATGCTCATTCCAATGGCTGGTTTTCCAATTACTCAGCTCGGTAATTTTCTGGCCGACTTTCTGATCGATTTCACCGATCTTTCCATGGACGGCATCGGTCAAACCATTGGCCGACTTCACCAACTCGGCGATATTGCTCTCCAAACTCATAACACTCTCCTTAAGGTCTTACCGCGATACATGGCCTTGACGGCCATTCAAAACAAGACGTCCCCAGGCCTCAGCCTAAAAACGGAAACACATAGAAATGGGGAAGTACCGGAAGCGGTGCGGGAAATACAGGAATCACTGCGGGGACAGCCATGTCGGCCAGGGGAAATGGGGCTGCGCCGCAGCCCCGGCGCTCAAGCGCCCAGACGTTGTTTGACGAACAAATGCTGCATGCTGACGATGGCCGCGGCATTGGCGGTGGCCAGCTCCAGACCGGAGCGTTTATCGGCGGCATGCTCCTGTTCCAACGCTTGGCTGCGGTTTTGCAAGGTGGCCACTTGCGGCTCCAGCGCCTGCAAACGCCCTTCCTGCGCGCGAATGCGCTCATCCCGCCCCAAGCCGCGGTTGGCTTCGCCTATCTGGGCCGCCGCCAGTTCCGCCAGTTCACTGGCCAGGCTCAGATTGAGACCGGCGCCGCTGGACTGAATGGTGACGCTGTCCGGCGGCAACGCGTTCAAGGCCAGGTCATAGGCCAGCAGCAGTTGGACGTCGGCGGCCTTATAGGCCAGCGCCGCCTTGAGATCGGACCAGACCGCGAGCAAGGTGCCGTCAGCCAGGATGAAGCCAATCTCGCGCACCCAGAACGCCTTGTCGTCGTCGGCGATGGCAGTCAAATGGATCTGGGTATTGCCCAGCCGCTCTCCGCCCGCCACCGGGTAACGCGCTTTTTCACTGCGCAATTTGGTCTGGTCCTGTGCCGGCGCGTAAGCGCCGTCGCCCAGCGCGATATGGGTGATCTGCGCAGACACGCCGTCATTGCCGGCGCGCCAGATCGAGGCCAGGCCGGCCGCGGTGATAAGAGGTGCTAAAGGGGTGCTCACAACGATGCCTCCATGGTGACGTGAACCACGCTATAAATATGCGCGACGGATGAAAGGGCCAGCGGCTGCAACGGCGCCAGCCGCATCGGCGCGGCCTCGGCGCTGCGGCGGATCAGCGCGCGCGCCTGAACTGCCGAAGCGAGGCCCAAGCGGCCGTTGAAACGCGCGCCCAGCTTGAAGCGGTAGGTGCTGCGCGCCGGCTTGGCCAGTTCCACCATGCGTCGCAAGCGGCGGTAGAGATCGGGGTTCAGCAGCGCCTGGCCGGGCAGCAAATTGTCGTTAGCCCAGGCGGTCAGCTCGAAGGTGTAGGGCGCGGCCGGCGGCTGACGCTGCCACCACTCCTCCAGTTCCACCGTCACGCCAAGGATGCGGAACACTTCGCGCAGCGCCCAGGGCGTGCCCTTGTGGCGGTGCAGCTCTATGCTCTGCTTGATCAGATCTCGGCGTTGCTGTTCGCTCTGGGTCAGCAGCCAACCTTCGTCGCCGTCGATATGGAATTGCTCAGCCAACAGGGGCAGCAGCTCCGGCTTGGCCGCGTCCACTAGATAAACCAACAGACCACCCGGTTCGATGTCGCCCAGCCGTTCGCTCAGCCGGGCCAGCGGACCGAAACGCGCGTCGCGCGCCAGCAGATTGGGGGTCACATCAGCCATCCTGGCCTCCCGTCATTTCCAGCTGGATGTCGGTACAGTGCGACCAGCCCTGCGGCGGCACCACTTGGGTGGTGGCAGGCTCCAGCAGGGTCACCTGGTAAACGCCGGGCACCGATAGGGTAGCGATCAGCTGCGACGGCACGATGTCGCGGCCCAGCCGCTCCGCCTGCGCCTGGACGAAGGCACCGACAGCGGCCTGCGCCTGCTGCTGCACGGTTTTGGGATCGACATCGCGATACGGCGTCAGCCGCGCGCGTACCCGGTAGCCGTAATCCTCCGGCGCCAGCACCTCCACCAGATCCGTCAGCGGCCGCACCCGGTCTGCGCTGCAAGCAGTGGCCACCACGCTAAGCAGGCTGTCCGGCGGCATGCCGGTCTTGGTCAGCGGGTACAAGCGCACCACGCCGGGCGGCACCTGGTTGGCGCTTTTCAATTCGCCGTTCTGCTGTTGCAGACTGGCGCTGATCACCGCCACATCGGCGATGTCCTGATGCGCGCGCAAGGCGTGGTGGCGATAGGAGGCGGCGCTGCCGGCCACGCTGAAGGATTCCGGCGCCAGTCGGATACGCGCGCGCAAGCGTTCGTCGTCCTCGGCGTCGGCGCCGCCGGCGCTGGTATCGATATTGACCACGCTGGCGTCCACCTCCAGCTCATCCACCAAAGTGTTGATCTGGCCCGGTACGAAGCCGTTGCCCGCGGCCCCCGCCTCCGTCGCGCTGACAGGCAGGTCGATACTGCTGCTGCCGGCCGGCGCGATCTGGCTGGCCAGGGTCTGGAACTGCACGCCGCCGCCGGCCACCAGGGTCTGCGCCGGAATCACCTGCGCCAGCGCCAGCGGCTGGGCGAAAGCAATGCGCACCGTACAGCGCGCGTGCTGGGCCGGCAGCCGGCTGACGCCGACCAGCTCGCCCAGATAGTCCAGCATCGGCGCGCGGGCGAAGGCCACCAGGTTTTGGCGGCCGGCGTCGTTGAAGGCGGCTCGAACCACGCTTTCGCGATAGGCGATCAGGTCGATCAGCAAACGCTCCACCTGGCCGGGATAGAGCGTCTTGCCGCTCATTTTCTGGTAGGCGTCAATCAGCTCGGCGGTGACGAGATGCGGGTCGTCATCGATGAACTTGGGCAAGTCTGGGGTCATGGGAGAACGTCCTTGAATGGAGCGCGGCGGCCAGGCGCGGCCGTCGCGGGGCGCAGAAGAGGAAGCGGATGACGACATGATCCGCCATCATGCCGCCGGCCGGCTTTTAAAGCCGTTTGGAAAAGAACTTGAACAGACCGCCGGCGCGGCCGGCTTCGGCCTCCGGCGCATCTGCGGCGAAGTCGTCGGCAGCCAGTAACCGCAGTTGGGACACCGCCTCGTCGGCCGCCGTGCGCGCCGCCGTCTCGTCCGCGGCTTGACGCACTGCTTCCTTGCCCTTCAGCCGCGCGTCGCGGATCGCGTACAGCGCCTGTTCGCAGGCCGTCGTCTTGGCCAGGATGCTGTCCGCCGCCTGCTGGCCGTCCCAGCCCTTGGCCTCGGCCCAGGAACGCACCGCCGGCGGCGCCTCGCCCTTATAGCCGGCGTCCTTGAACGCCTGCGCCTCGGCGGCGGCGCGCTGGTATTCGGCCAGGCGCAGCTCGCTGCCCAAAGCCTCATTGCGCGCGACATCAGTGGCGATATCGATATCTCGCAGTAGTTGTTCTTGTAACTCCCCTAGCACAAACTGCGGCTCCGGTTGATTACCTTGCTGCAACCAGAGTTCATATTCATCCCACCAGCGGTGCCCTTTAGGAATATACGCCCCATCGACAACTCGAATCACTCCATCCGGCTGCTTGGTTAAACGATACATGGCATTCACCTTCACTCCCCCTATAGATTCATTAAATCTCAGCATCCGCCACCCAGTGACATGCAACCCAAGTAATACTTGAGCCAGTAGGGGGAATCATATTTACAAACTTGGTAGAACTGCTCTTAGCTGCGGGAGTCACGCCATTTCCATTACTCGTAGCCATTCTATCAACCGCACCCAAACCATCGTAAATCACAATAGCCGGCTCAATCCGTTTCTCTACCATAAACGGAATGGTCATATTAATTTGCTTATCACCAGAAGTGCCGACATTCAAATGAAACATCTTGCTGAAAATAGCCGGTGCGAAAGCAGATTCAGCGCCATAGTTTTTAGCGGGAAAATCATTTAGCGGATAGCTTTTCTCAAAATACCGCTGACACAAAGTCAATTCCTCGCCAAAGCTGCGATACTCGAACGGCGTCGCCACTGGGCTCTCCTCCAACTGCACCTGAGCAATATCGAAAATGCCGGTTTGCGCGCCGGTAATCGCATTCAAGGCCGGGTAGGCATCGCTGTACGACACCCCAAGAAAAACAGCCAGAGAAGCCTCGTTCCCCGGTTCGCGCCCCTGTAGGCTGGGCGAGGAGAAAGAGAAGACAAAGCGTTGCCAGCGGCTGGTCAGCTCCACCGGAACCGCCTCCAGCGCTCTGATCTTGTCGGATGCGGCTGGCGGTCGTTTCAGCCACTGTTCAACATAGGCCACCATCTTGCGCGGCTGATCCGCCTTGGCCCAGAAACTCAGCGTCATCCGCTTGCCGGTGAAACGCCGCAGGTTTTCCACCGGCTGGCATACCTGGCAGTACTCGTTGACCTTGCTGGCCGGCGGCTTGCTCAGCGTCAGACGCATGAAGCTCGTCGTCGCCCCCAAGGCCTCGGTCTCGGCGATACTGGCCGCCATTCGCGACAAGGTCGCGCCGCCAAGCGGGCCGCCACCCAAATCCAGAAGCCAACGGTCCACCGAGCCATAACCGCCCACAGTCTGACTGGCGCCGCGCTGCCACACGTCGAACCCCCCATTGATCAGCACATTGCGGCGGTAGGCCTGGGCCGGAAAGGTTTGCAGAGGATGGAAATCGCGCGGCTTGGCATCCCGCTTCGCCAGTTCCTCTGCAATGCGCTGATCCACCGCAGAACGCGTCGCCAATACCACGCTGGGATCCACCAGCAGCGTCACCGCAGC
Organism: Chromobacterium fluminis; assembly: GCF_011602385.1. NCBI lineage: Bacteria > Pseudomonadati > Pseudomonadota > Betaproteobacteria > Neisseriales > Chromobacteriaceae > Chromobacterium > Chromobacterium fluminis. Next base: position 244,059 of record NZ_JAAOMA010000001.1, read on the forward strand.
GGTGTTGGATACTTCCAGAATCATCCGCACATAAAGCTGCTTGTTGGAACCTGCCGCCAACAGCGGCTTGTAGCTCTCCGGGAATTTGCCAATGGCGATCAGATCGCCGCGACTATCGAACAGACCCACCTCGCGGATGTAAAAGCCGCCCACCGTATCCGGCAGCACCGCTTCCGCCACCACCCAGTTGGGATTATTCGGGTCCACCGCCAAGTGGTTGAGCGCGCCGCGCCAGGTTTCATGCTTGAGCGCGGTCTGGCTCTCGCTGGGCGTGTAATACCCGCCGTTGTCGCCGTCGCCCACCGCCATCTGGCTGATCTGCAGCGGCGTGCCGTTGGCTTGCGCCGCCGCCAGCTTGGCCTTGCCGCTGGCGGTGAGAAGCGTGAAAAACTCATTGGCCATCGATTGCTCCTGGGAAGGGTTCTAGGGATCTCATGCTGCGGGATAAAGCGTGACCATCTCGACGCTGGCGTGCGCCAGCGCCACGTTCAAACTGGCGCGCTGTTGCAGTGATTCGGGCTGGAACGGGTAGACCGTGGCCAGTTCGCCCACCTGAGTGGCCAGCGCCAACATCGGCACAGCGCTGCGGTTGCTCAACACCAATGCCAGCCGTTCCAGCACCGAGCGGGCGTTCTTGTATTCGTTGATCATCGCCTCCAACGCCGTCAGCGTGGCGGCGTCGATGCCGCGCGCGGCCAGATCGATACGGATCTTGAAGTGATAAGGTTTTCCGGCATATTCGAACCATTCGCTGATCTGACCGGACAGCGCCAGCGTGGCCAGCACCTGCTGCAAAGACCAGCGCGTGCCCTTGCTGCGGTGAAGATGAATGGATTGCTTGATCAGTTCGCGCTGCTGGCGTTCGCCCTGGCTCAGCCGCCAGCCCTCGTCGCCGGCGACGTGGAACTGCTCGGCCAACGCCGGCAGCCAGCCAGCGTCCACCTGATCCACCAGATAGACCAGCAGGGAGCTCAGATCGGCGTCGCCCAAACGGGTGGTGAGCTGTGCCAGGTGGCCGAAACGCTCGTCGTTGGCCAGGATATTGGGCGTCGCCCCGCTCATAGCCGCAGCTCCGTTTCACGGATCACGCCGTCGGCCAGCCGCCACTGCACGGTGAGCCGCGCGTCGCCGTTGCCGCCTACGCTGTAGAGCACCCGCGCCACGGCGACGCGCGGCTCGCCGTACAAGGGGTGGCTAATCGCCTCCACCGCCTCGCGCACCACATGCGGCCGGGCGCGGTCCACCGGGTAGTCCAGGTAAAGGAACAAATCGCTGCCAAACTCCGGCCGCAGCGGATCGCTGCCCTTGGGCGTGCCCAGGATGATGCGCAAGGCCTGATGGATGTCGTCGAGGTTCTCAACGATGTCAGCGGGGGATGCCTGATCGCGGGCCTGCAAGGCCGGCTGCCAGTGCAAGGAGGAGATGTCGGATATGCGGGTCATGGGCCTATGATGCCGCAGGGCCCGCCGCGGGGCTTTTAAAGCCGGTTAGGGAAACGGTTGAATTACAAGGAGAATTTCGCGTACGGCGCCGCATGCGGCGCAAGCCTTGCCACCATGCCTTGACCCTCCGCACCCGGTCGGCAACAATCCCCCCGTTGCCGCCCACATGCGGCACACGGGATTGGCGTCCCGTTGCTATGAAATTCTGCGTACTTGTTACGCAGGCAGCACATCCACAGCCATGCCAACTTGGCAGGCGTGTGGTGGGAGAGTGCTATGCACTCGCCGGTTTCATAGCTCGGTACGCCAATCCTGCCACGCGCCTGCCTAATACCTCAGCCTTCCCCGGCAGGTGGTTTATCTTGTGTCACAGCAGGAGAAACACCATGCAACATCCTCAAAACCTTCCCCGTCGTCGTCGCTACAAACTGCACTCGCTGGAGCAGCAGGAAGCCTTGCTCCCCTTCGTCCGTTTCTGCCCCGGCCGCACCTACCGGCATTACTGGCAAATGCCCACGCCCAGCAAGGATCACCCCTCCAATGTCACCTACGGCCGCGAATGCGCTGCCCATCTGCTGCAATGGATGAAGGACAATCGCGAATACGTCGGCAAAGGCCTGCTCAGCCGCGTGGCGCGCGACATCGATTTTGACGACCGCGACGGACGCGGCCAGTGGATGGGTTTCTTCAACTATCTGGAAATCATGATGCTGTTGGGCGCGGATCGGGTCCGGGTTTACCGCCATGTCGATAGCCAACATCAGCTCTATCTGGCGCTGGGACAAAGGCTCAAGCTGGAAGCGCGTTTCCGTCGCATCCGCCTGCGCAAGCGCTGACCTAAGCTGGTGGGTATCGCTACGCTCCACCCACCCTACGGCGGGTGGTTTGTAGGGAGGGAGGAGCCGAGAGGCGATACCCACCAAGCCCCGCCGCCAAGGTCCAAGCATTGGTTCCATCGTGTTTCCGCGTGGGTATCGCTGCGCTCCACCCACCCTACGGCGGACGGTCTTGTAGGGTGGGTGGAGCCGTAGGCGATACCCACCAAACCCCGCCACCAAGGCCCAAGAATCGATCCCATCACGTTTCCGCGTGGGCATCGTCGCTCCATCCACCCTGCGTCATAAGGCTTGTCGGGCGGGTGGCGCCGTAAGAACCTGTTCAAAGTCTGCTGCGCTTCGGCGATACGGCGATACGGCGTTAAAAACAAGCTCAAAATGCTCATGTACCACTTGTACATTCCGCTTTTTCGCTCGTTTTCGCCTTGTCTCGCTCTTGCTCGCGAGACTTAGAACAGGTTCTCAGACACAGGCCACTGAAACCAAGGCCCCCGCCTGTTCAAACGCCGCAGGCCAGGCGTACTTGCTCCAGCAATGCGTCCGCCCGCGCCCAGTCGCTGTAGCGGCTCGGCCGCGCCGCGGCTTCGTAGGCCCTCATTTCCCGCTCAATGTAATCGTGCAGGCCCGGCGTGGCCGGCCCGTATTCGGGCGCGCCGCCGGCGGACTTCAAGGCCAACAGGCCGGCCAATTCGTCACGCAGCCGGGCATCGTCCAAAGTCTGGTCGGCCAGTTCTCCCAGCAGCAGCGGCGGCATGCTGCGCCAGCGCAGCAGCCATTGCGCCGCCAGCAAGGGCCGCAGCACGTATAGGTATTTTTTCAGCCTCAGTTGCTGTTCGCGCTTGCGGCCGCGATAGTTCTTGCGCGCCACGGACAGATAATGCCAATAGGCCGCCTCTCCGGCGAAGTGCTCCGGTCCCAGATCCCGCAAGACCCGGCAGGCCGCCGAGTGCTGGCGGTAGACCTGCGGCGAGGCCAGCCACTCCAGCAGCGCGGCGTTGCCGCCCAGGCTCAGCCGCAGCGCCTTGCGCAGCTCCCAGCCGCTGATGTCCAGCCCGTCGGCCAGCGGCAGTTCGATCACGTCGCGCCGGTCGCCGGTCTCGTACCACGCTTCCGGATGCAGGTAGACGAAGCGCACATCGTAATCGCTGTCCGGCGCGGCGTAGCCCCAGCAGCGGCTGCCGCCTTCGGCCGCGTAAAGGATGCGCACGCCGTGCTGCGCCTCCACTTGTTCCAGCCGCGCCAGCGCTAGCCGCCGCGCGGCCTCCGCCGGACGCTCCGCGCGTTCCGGGCGGGCGTGTGCTTCCGTCGACACTCTTCAACTCTCCCTGTATCGTCGCGGCGCGCCAGGATGTGGCCCGCCGATTGCAAAATTTCCCTTTACCCCGTTTAAGCTATTTAATACAAAGGCGGCATGCCGTTGGAAACCGACGTCGCCGGCAGGCCCACACCATAATAACCGGGCCCGGAACCGGCGTCCGCTCGCAACGGCTTTTGGGGAAAAACACATATGAAACGATGGGGACAACCATGATCACCACCATCAAGGGCAAGATTCTGGCCAGTTCCGGCCTGCTGATCCTGTTCGGTTTTTGCGTGTTGGCCGGCGTCAATATCTACGCCAGTTATCAGAGCGCGGAGAAGGCGGTACTGGACAACGCCAAGCTGCTGGCCGAAAGCGAGGCCGGCCAGGTGCAGCGCTTGCTGGGCAAGACTTACGATTCGGCTCAGGTCGTGGCCGAATCCGCAGTGGCGGTCAAACACAATCTGCCGCCCAACGCCCGCCAACTGGTATCCGACATCGTTAAGGGCCAATTGCCCAATAACCCGGACGCTGTCGGCTACTGGGCCATCTGGGAGCCCAACGCGCTAGACGGCCGCGATGCGGAGCTGGCCGGCAAGGAGCACAACGACAAAACCGGCCGCAGCGGCGTCTACTGGTATCGCAAAAGCGGCAAGATCGACGTGGTGTGGGGCGGCGAGGGGGTGGACGACAGCGCCTATTACACCGAGCCGCGCAAGACCGGCAAGCCGATGTTGACCGAGCCTTATGTGGACCCCGACATCAAGATCCTGATGGGTACCATTTCCTTTCCCCTTCTGGTCAACGGCAAGGTGCTGGGCGTGGCCGGTTGCGATATCGCGCTGGGTCATTTGCAGGAGCTGGCCGCCAAGGTCAAGCCTTACCAGAGCGGCTTCATGAGCTTGTATTCCAACAGCGGCGTTCAACTGGCCGGCCGCGATCCGGCGTTGAACGGCAAGGCGGACGCCGGCCTGCCGGCGGCGGCCAAGACGGCGATCAAGGGCGGCCAGCCGGCGGAGTACGACAGCGACGACGGCTTCCGCCACTTCATCATGCCCATCACCGTGGGCGAGGCCGGCATGCCGTGGGCGGTGCGCATTTCCATCCCATTGAGCGAGGCGTTCGCCCCAGTACGCGCCGCCAGCTGGCAGTCGGCCTTGATCAGTCTGGGCATTCTAGCTCTGATCCTGCTGCTGCTAGGCGCCACGCTCAGCCAGTTGCTGCGCCCGCTGGGCCGGCTGCAATCGGCAATGAGCGAGCTGGCCTCCGGCAGCGGCGATCTGACCCGCGCGCTGCCCATCGCCAGCCGCGACGAGATCGGCCTGGCCGCCGGCGCCTTCAATACTTTCACCGGCTCGCTGCGCGCGATGATGCTGGACGTGCGCCGCCACGCCGGCGATGTGTTGGGTTCGGTGCGTCAGCTGTCCGGCGATGTGGATCAGATTCGCGGCAGCTCCGCGCGGCAGTCCGAGGCGGCCAACGCCACCGCCGCCAGCGTGGAGCAGTTGTCGGTCAGCGTCAGCCACATCGCGGAATCGGCTCGCGTGGCGGAACAGCGCGCGCGCGAGGCGGACACGCTGTCCAGCGAGGCTTCGGCCAATGTCGACGCCACGGTGCGCGAGATCGGCCGCATTTCGCAGACGGTGCGCGAGCTGGCCGAGGTACTGGGCGGCATGCAGCAACGCTCGGACCAGATCAGCGGCATCGTGTCGGTGATCCGCGACATCGCCGACCAAACCAATCTATTGGCCTTGAACGCGGCGATCGAGGCCGCGCGCGCCGGCGAGATGGGCCGCGGCTTCGCCGTGGTGGCCGATGAAGTGCGCAAGCTGGCCGAGCGCACTTCCCAGGCCACGCTGGAAATCTCCGGCGTGATCCAGACCATGCAGCAGGACACCGCCAAGGCCTCCGACAGCATGGACGGCGCGCTGCGCCAAGTGGACCAGGGGGTAAAGCTGGCCGAGGAATCAGCGCAATCGATCCAGCAGATCAGCGGCCACGCCCAACAAGTGGTGGAATCCGTGGGCGACATCGCCGCTTCCACTTCCGAGCAATCCAGCGCCAGCCAGGAGATCGCCCGCCATATCGAAAACATCCACGGCATGTTGCTGCAAACCGACGAATCCATCAGCCAGGCGCAACAGGCCACCACCTTGCTCGCGCGCTTGGGCGAGGAACTAGATTCGCTGATCGGAAAATTCAAGCTGTAGCCGCGGCTTGGTCGGATTTTTTGATCGACTCTTGCGGTTTTTTGCGCTTTTTTCGCGCCGAGCCTATCCGTATAGTCCGCTCATGGCCGGCCGCCCTCCGCGGCCGGCGTCATCAATCAAGGCCGGCGCGCCGGCAGGAGAACGCAAGATGGATAAATGGATCACATTGCTTGCCCGCGTGCTGCTGGCGCAGGTTTTCTTTCTGGCCGGCATCGGCAAGCTAGGCGCCGGCTACGCCGCCACTCAGGGATATATGGCCGCAATGGGCGTGCCCGGCTTTTTGCTGCCGCTGGTGATCGCTTTGGAAATCGGCGGCGGCTTGGCCTTGGCGCTGGGCGTGAAAGCGCGCTGGGTAGCACTGCTGCTGGCGGGTTTCTCCGTCGCCTCGGCGCTGCTCTTCCACTGGGAGCCGGGCAATAGCCAGCAAATGATCCAGCTGACCAAGAACCTGGCCATGGCGGGCGGCTTGCTGATGGTGTTCGCCCACGGCGCGGGCAAACTGTCCTGGGACGGCCGCAAGGACTGAGAGCCTGCTCAAAATGTGCCGCGCGTCGGCGGGAGAGTGAGGCAAGGGCGTTGAACAGGCTCTGAGGCGGCTTGGACTCTGCACCGGCCCGGGCCGCGACGGCCCGCCCTCCTCTTGCGCGCCGACTCGTGCCACAATGCCGCATTGCATTGAATCGAGCGCGCCATGTCCTTGCACTTCCACGTGATTCCAGTCACGCCGTTTGCCCAGAACTGTTCCATCCTGTGGTGCGACGCCAGCGGGCGCGCCGCGGTGGTGGACGCCGGCGGCGATATCGAGCGCATTGCCGAGTGGATCTCCCGCCAGAACCTGACGGTGGAAAAACTGCTGCTGACCCACGGCCACATCGACCACGCCGGCGGCGCCGCGCGGCTGGCGGAACAACTGGGCGTCAAGATAGAAGGCCCGCAACGCGCGGAAAGCTTCTGGCTGGACCAGTTGCCCCAGCAAGGCCATATGTTCGGCTTTCCGCGCAGCGAGGCGCTGACGCCGGATCGCTGGCTGGAGGAAGGCGACACCGTCAGCGTGGGCGAGGAAACGCTGAACGTGATCCACTGCCCCGGCCACACGCCGGGCCACGTGGTGTTCCACAGCGCCGGCGCGCGGCTGCTGATCGCCGGCGACGTGCTGTTCCAAGGTTCGATCGGTCGTACCGACTTTCCAATGGGCAATCACCAGCAGTTGATCGACGCCATCCAGCAAAAGCTGTTCCTGTTGCCGGACGACACCACCGTGGTGCCGGGCCATGGCCCCTTGACCACCATAGGCGAGGAAAAGCGCAGCAACCCCTACGTCGCCAACCCTCGCTACCGCTGAACCCCGATGCCGCCCGACTTTGAACGCAAGGTGATCGCGCTGCTGCTGGCGCTGCCGCCGGGCCGGGTCACCACCTACGGCGCCTTGGCGGAACAGGCCGGCTACCCTCGCCATTCCCGCCATGTCGGCCGCTTGCTCAGCCACCTGCCGGACGGCGTCAGCGTGCCCTGGTTTCGGGTACTGGGCTCCGGCGGGCGCATCTCGCGGCCCGGCAGCGAGCAGGCTGACTGGCAGCGCTTGCTGCTGGAGGAGGACGGAGTGGAATTGAGCGCGGCCGGCAAGGTGGATTTACGGCGCTACGGTTGGCCGGACACGCATTTTTGTAGCAAAAAACTGTAGTTCCACAACATTTAATGTTTCATGCGAAATATCTACAGCCAAAAATACATCGCATTCACATAAAATGACAAAAATGCGACAAGCACATTGTAAATACTTTGCAAACGAATATTTCTGAGCTAGTCTGCGCCCGCGCCGACAGGTCTGTCCGCGCGCACTACACGCTACACGCTACACGCACAATATTCTGGTGAAACAATGAAAACTCGCAATCTGCTGCTGGCCCTGGCTCTGGTGGGCGGCTGTACCGTGGCGCAAGCCGGTGATTACTCTTTCGGCAATGTCAGCGCAAACTGGCTGGATTGGTCTAACCGCACCACCGAGCAATCGGGCAAGCGCGATTTCGGCTATCTCGAAGCCGAAGGCGGCATGGGTGGCAACTGGGGCGAACTGTACGGCTTCTTCGACCTGGAAAACCCGGGCAAAGGCAACAACGGCACCGGCACCAAGGACCGTCGCTACACCACCAAGGTGGTTGCCCGCTACAACATGACCCAGATCGGCAATGTTCCGGTTCAACTGTACGGCCACGTTTACGACACCCGCGGCAACGAGTTCTTCACCCAAAACCGCGTTCTGGGCTTGGGCACCAGCCTGAGCTTCGGCAACCTGACCATCAAGCCGTTCATCGGCGTGCACAACGAACTGGACTCCTTCGGCATCGGTTCCGGCTACAACGGTTACATGGCCGGCTACGTCATGATGTACCCGTTCCAAGCCTTCGGCCAAGACTTGATGATTACTCAATGGCATGAGACCGAGCTGAACCGTCAGGACAAGTTCACCAATCCGTACATCCGCAAAACCGGTCAGAACGGCGCGCTGGCATTGTGGTGGACCCCGGTCAAAGCGATCACCACCGGCATCCAATACCGTTACGCTGATCAGAAACTGGGTTCCAAGGCTTACCAGAACGCTGTGATCTACTCGATCAAGTACAACTTCAAGTAAGCGTTACCGCTACTTGCAAGCAACGCCGCCCGGTTTGTCCCGGCGGCGTTTTCATTTGGCGCTTCCCCTATATACCCTCAACTGTCCATCGCGTCGATTGACACCTTACTTACTAGTAAGTATCTTCAACGCCAACACTGGCAAGTCCAAGCAATCAAACACTTGCCCGCCGCGCTGGCGTCGGACGGCGGCCGCGGCCACAATGATCTGCGCGAGAAATCTACACGAGGACGAAAACATGACGGCATACCCGCACCTGCTGGCTCCGCTGGACCTGGGCTTCACCACGCTGAAAAACCGCGTGCTGATGGGCTCGATGCACACCGGCCTGGAAGAAGCCCCGCAAGGCTTTGAGAAAATGGCGGCCTTTTACGCGGAGCGCGCCCGCGGCGGCGTGGGTCTGATCGTTACCGGCGGCGTCGGCCCAAATCCGGAAGGCTGTGTCGCCGAGGGCGCCTCGATGCTGGCCGACGAAGCCGAGGTCCCTCACCACAAGCTGGTTACCGACGCGGTGCACGCCGCCGGCGGCAAGATCGCGCTGCAAATCCTGCACTCCGGCCGCTACAGCTTCCAGGAAAAATGCGTGTCCGCCTCGCCGCTGATCGCACCGATCAACTTCTACAAGCCGCGCGAGCTGTCCGACGCCGACGTCTGGCAAACCATCGCCGACTTCGCCCGCTGCGCGCGGCTGGCGCAGCAGGCCGGTTACGACGGCGTGGAAGTAATGGGCTCGGAAGGCTATCTGATCAACCAGTTCATCGCCCGCGCCACCAATAAGCGCGACGACGACTGGGGCGGAAGCTTTGAAAACCGCATCCGCTTCGCCATTGAAACCGTGAAAGCGGTGCGCGCCGCGGTGGGCAGCGATTTCATCATCATCTACCGGCTGTCCATGCTGGACCTGGTGCAGGACGGCAGCTCCTGGGACGAGGTGGCGCAATTGGCCGGCAAGATCGAAAAGGCCGGCGCCACGCTGATCAACACCGGCATCGGCTGGCACGAGGCGCGGGTGCCCACCATCGCCACCATGGTGCCGCGCGGCGGCTTCGCCTGGGTCACCAAGAAGCTGATGGGCAAGGTGAAGATTCCACTGATCACCACCAACCGCATCAACACGCCGGAAGTGGCCGAGGAGATCCTGGCCGGCGGCTGTGCCGATATGGTGTCGATGGCGCGCCCCTTCCTGGCGGACCCGGACTTCGTCAACAAGGCCGCCGCCGGCCGCGGCGACGAAATCAACACCTGTATCGGCTGCAACCAAGCCTGTCTGGACCACATCTTCCAGGGCAAGCTGACCAGCTGCCTGGTCAATCCGCGCGCCTGCCGCGAAACCGAGCTGAACTACGAGAAAACCCCTCAGGCCAAAAAACTGGCGGTCGTCGGCGCCGGTCCGGCCGGCCTGGCCTTCGCCACCGTGGCGGCGGAGCGCGGCCATCAAGTGACGCTGTTCGACGCCGCGGCGGAAATCGGCGGCCAGTTCAATGTGGCCAAGCGCATCCCCGGCAAGGAAGAGTTCTACGAAACCCTGCGTTACTTCAAGCGCAAGCTGGAGCAGACCGGGGTGGAACAGCGGCTGAACACCCGCGTGGCGGCGGCGGATCTCGCCGGTTTTGACGAGGTGGTGCTGGCCACAGGCATCGCCCCGCGCACGCCGGAGATTCCCGGCGTGAACCACCCCAAAGTGCTCAACTACCTGGACGTGCTCAAGCACGGCAAACCGGTGGGCAAGCGCGTCGCCATCATCGGCGCCGGCGGCATCGGCTTCGACACCGCGGAATTCCTGACCCACGAGGGCAAGTCCAGCTCGCTGGACACCGCCGCCTTCATGCGCGAATGGGGCGTGGACATGGCGGTGGAGCATCCGGGCGGCCTCAGCCCTCAAGGACCGCAGCCGCACCCCAGCCCGCGCGAGGTGTACCTGTTGCAGCGCAAAACCAGCAAGGTGGGCGAAGGGCTGGGCAAGACCACCGGCTGGATTCACCGCGCTAGCCTGCAGATGAAGCGGGTGCGCATGCTGTCCGGCGTCAACTACGACAAAATAGACGACGCCGGCTTGCACATCACGGTCAAAGGCGAAGCCCAACTGCTGCCGGTGGACAATGTGATCATCTGCGCCGGCCAGGATCCGCTGCGCGAACTGCAGGCGCCCTTGCAGGCCGCCGGCAAAAGCGTGCACCTGATAGGCGGCGCCGACGTGGCGGCAGAACTGGACGCCAAACGGGCGATTGATCAAGGCTCGCGCCTCGCCGCCAGCATCTGATTTCCACCCGCCCTCTCGCCGGCCGGCCATGCCGTAAAGACATGACCGCCGGACTGTCGTAAACAGGCCCTCAGGCCCGGCACCGCCGGGTCTGTTTGCCGTCCCCGCCGCTCCCGCCCGCGCTTTTCCGCGCAAAACACCGTCCTTTAGTACAGATTTGCCCTGATAAAACGTTTTAGCTCTTGTTTGGCGTTCATTAATTTGTCATCGTTGCGGCCATCAAATTAATTCATATATATGACCATATGACCGACATGCGTCAGGCGGACCTTCGCCTGCCCCTGTACCAGCAAGTGCGCGACGCTTTGGCGCGCGACATCGCCAACCGGGTGTGGAAACCCGGCGAGGCCATCCCCACCGAAGCGGAGCTGGTGGGACGCTTCCACACCTCCATCGGCACCATCCGCAAAGCGGTGGATCAATTGGTGGCCGACGAGATGGTGGAACGCCGCCAAGGCAAAGGCACCTTCATCAAGCCGGCCAACTTCCAATCCTCGCTGCTGCGCTTTTTCCGCTTTCACGACGCGGCGGGCAATTACCGCATCCCTGAAGCAAAGATCCTGCACCGCGAGCAACTGACGCCGCCGCCGGCCATCGCCGACAGCCTGCAACTTTCGCCTGGCGGGCAAGCCATCCACCTGACCCGCTTGCGCTATCTGGACCGCGAGCCCTTGCTGGCCGAATCGATATGGCTGCCGGCAACGCGATTCCAGGCCCTGCTGGCCATCCCCTTGCCCAGCTTCGGCGATCTGCTGTACCCGCTGTACGAGGATTGCTGCCACCAGGTAGTGGCCTCCGCGCGCGAAACCCTGACCGCGGAAGCCATCGCCCCGCCTCATGCCGAACTGCTTCAACTCGCTCCCGGCACCCCGGCCATCGTGCTGGAACGCCTGGCCAAGGCTTACGACGGCAGCCCGCTGGAATGGCGCAGCGTGCGCGGCCGCGCCGACAAATTCCGCTACCAGGCGGACATCCGCTGATTCCGCGCCGCCCGCGCCATGGCAGCGGCGCGAGGCGGCGCATCGACAACAAGCAAGAACCATAAAGGGCAGCATCATGTTGCATTGGTATAAGCAGGTCTCGCCGGGTGAACGCAAAACCTTCTGGGGCTGTTTCGGCGGCTGGGCGCTGGACGCGCTGGACGTGCAAATGTTCAGCCTGGCCATTCCGGCACTGATCGCCGCCTTCAGCCTGAGCAAGGCTGAAGCCGGGATGATAGGCAGCGTGACCCTGGTGGCGTCGGCGCTGGGCGGCTGGATCATGGGCGCGGTGTCGGACCGCGTCGGCCGGGTGCTGGCGCTGCAAATCACCATTATCTGGTTCTCGCTGTTTACCCTGCTGTCCGGCTTCGCCCAAAGCTACGAACAATTGCTGGTGTTCAAGGCGCTGCAGGGCTTCGGCTTCGGCGGCGAGTGGGCCGCCGGCGCGGTCTTGATGGCGGAGATCATTCGGCCGGAACACCGCGGCAAGGCGATGGCCTCGGTGCAAAGTGCCTGGGCGGTGGGCTGGGGCGCTTCGGTGCTGCTGTACTCGACGATCTTCCTGCTGTTCCCGGCGGAGATCGCCTGGCGCGTGATGTTCGGCATCGGCATCCTGCCGGCCTTCTTCATCATCTATATCCGCCGCCACATCCCGGAGCCGCCGCGCCGCGAACGCCAGGCCGCGCCCACGGTGCCCTTGCTGGATATTTTCAAACCCGACGTGCTGCGCATGACCCTGATCGGCTCTTTGATCGGCGTCGGCGCACACGGCGGCTACGCCGCGCTGATGACCTGGCTGCCGATGTTCCTCAAGACCGAGCGCCACCTGTCCATTCTCGGCACCAGCGGCTATCTGGCGGTGATCATCGTCGCCTTCTGGTGCGGCTGCATGGCCAGCGCCTACCTGCTGGACCGCATCGGCCGCCGCCTCAACCTGCTGCTGTTCTCCGTCTGTTGCGTGGCCACGGTGCTGATCTACGTGTTCGCGCCGCTGAGCAATCCGCTGATGCTGTTCCTGGGCTTTCCGCTGGGCTTCTTCGCCGCCGGCATTCCCTCCAGCCTGGGCGCGCTGTTCAACGAGCTCTACCCCAGCGGCATGCGCGGCGCCGGCGTGGGCTTTTGCTACAACTTCGGCCGCATCCTGTCCGCCGGCTTTCCCTTGCTGGTCGGTTACCTGAGCGACGACTGGACCCTGGGCGCCTCCATCGGCGTCAGCGCCGCGATAGCTTATTCCATCGTCGCGCTGGCCGTGTTCTGCCTGCCGGAAACCAAGGGCAAGCCGCTGAACGACGCGCAGCCGGACCCGCGCGGGCCGGAACCCCGCAACGCCCGCGCTTCGGCCTGAACGGCAGACGCGCCATTTCATTGAAATTGTGAGGTCACCATGGCATTAGACGAAATCGCCAACCAGATCACCGATGACGAGTTCGCCCTGGACACCATCCAGGGAGAGCGAGTCATCATCACCTCGCCCATCATCCTGGGCACAGCCGGCAGCGAATGGGAGGGCTCGCCGATTTTCCGGCGCGACTACCTGCTCGCCCTCCTGTCCCACAGCATCCGGCACAAAGTGCTGAACGCCGCCGACATCGACGCGGCGCTGGACCTGGGCGCGGCGCGCGACGCCGCCTGTCAGGCCTGCGGCTGAACCCGGCGCCGATGATAGACGGACACGCCCATATCTTCCTGCGCCGACAGATCGGCGCCGCCCCGCTGCGCTACAAGCCGTACCGGGACGCACCCTTGCAGGCCTATCTGGCGCAACTGGACCAGTTCGGCATAGCCGGCGGCGTGCTGGTGCAACCTAGTTTTCTGGGCAACGACAACCGTTATCTGTTGCAGGGCCTCCGCGAGAGCGAGGGTCGGCTGCGCGGCATCGCTGTGATAGCGCCGGAATGCCCGCTGCCGGCCATGCGCGCCATGGACGACGCCGGCGTCGTCGGCCTGCGGCTGAACTTGATTGGCCGGCCGCTGCCGGATCTGAATTCACCGGCGTGGCGCCGCTGTCTGGCGCATGCCGCCAACCTGGACTGGCAAGTGGAGGTGCATCGCGCGGCGCAGGATTGGCCCACCTTGCTGCCGCCATTGCTGGACGCCGGGGTCAAGGTGGTCATCGATCACTTCGGCCGTCCGCACCCGGCGCTGGGCGTGGACGACCCCGGCTTCCGGCGCATGCTGGACGCCGGCGCGGCCAGCGGCCGCATCTGGGTCAAAATCTCCGCGGCCTACCGCAACGGCCTGGCCGGCCGCGGCGAGGACATCGCCCGCGCCGCGCTGCCGCTGCTGGACAGCGCGCTGGGGCCGGGGCGGCTGCTATGGGGCAGCGATTGGCCGCATACTCAGTTCGGCTCCATCCGCTACGCCCGCACCTTGGAACTGCTGGAACAGTGGCTGCCCGATAGGGAGCGCCGCCGGCGCATCACCCACGACACCCCCGCCGAGCTGTTCCGCTTCGACGCGGCTACAGAAAGTGGCGATCCTCCGCCAGATGACTGGCCGGACAGCTGAACATCAACACCAGCGGCGCGGCGCCGGTATTGCTGAGTTGATGCTGGGTATTGGCCGGCACCACGAAGGAACTCTGCTCCGCCACGGCCTGGGTCCGCGCCGCTCCGGTAGCCACATCCACCAGTCTCATCTCGCCGCGGCCGCTGACGATATGGTAATGCTCGTCGCCATGGCGATGATAATGTCCATTGATCGCCACGCCGGGAGCGATTTCGGTTAAATAAGTGCTAAAACCGGCATCGCCGGCCAATTTCAGGATCTTGATGCCCACGCTCTTGTCGTAAACGCCATTTTCAAGCTCCAACTTCCAATCAATCACCTTCATGATATTCCTAACAAACCGTAATAGCGGACAAAACAAACATTAAAAGCGAGCTATTATTTCAAACCTGCGCGCCTTATGCGCCTTCTCCGTGCGCCTTAATCCTTTAGTACAGTTAATCAAGGCCAAACGGCCATTCGCATTGACACTATCGAAACAAAAAATCTATAAGTGCCCAGCTTAGAGCCTGTTCAAAGCTTAGCGAACAAGAGCGAGACAAGGCGTTGCCACATGGAAACGCGCGCGCATACAGCGCGCCGCGTTCCAAAACCGGTTTCAACGCCATTCCAAGCATCTCGCCGGCGCGCAGCAAATATTGGACAGCGGCCGACGCGACAGCGAGGCCAAGACAGCGCACCCCGACATGACCAACCTCCGCACCAGGCGCACACTATGGACTATCAGCTCGTCTCCCCTGAACGCTTCTCCGAAGAGCAAAGCGAATTCGTGGCTCAGTTCCGCCAATCCGTCTCCCAGATCTCCGATCAGACCGACATGATCGTCGGCGCCAAAGACGCCAACTCCCGTCATCTGGCGTCCAGCGACGCCTACGCCAGAATCGTGGCGCTCAAACGCGGAGACGACGTGGTGGACCGTTTGGACAAGGAAATGCCCTGCGAAGGCACCGCCCAGTTCGCCGATTGCTACGTGCAGGAAGATTTGGCGCTGATGCGGACCTGCGACCCGGCACGCAAAGTCTCCATCCTCAACGTGCATGAATACGGGGACGGCCTCAAGGCGCGGGTGTTTTCCAAGCATCTGCTCAAACACGAAGCGACGCGCTCCATCCTGGGCACCATCTATTACGCCCATGAAATTGAAATCGCCAACTTCATCAACCTGATGCCCAATTACATTTTGGAATTTGGCGCCGGCTGCAGCATAGAACAAGTGCAAGGCGAATTGAAACTGCTTGATGTGGAATTGACGGAGTACGAACAGGAAGTCTGCTTCCTGATGTTGTTGAACTGGGACTTCAAGCAAATTGCCGACTTCATGAACAAATATCGGCCCAAGCCCAAAACACGGGTGGCGGATTCGATTATCAAGAGCAAGAACTATATTTGCGAAAAACTGGGCTTGCCCACTCAGCGACGCGCTGAATTATGCGACGCGCTGATTGCCGCCGGCATGCACCGAAAAATGCCGACCTCGCTTTTCAGCCGGCTGATCGGCTCCAAACAATTGTGATACCCGACTGGGCGTTCTCCATTTTTCTGGAGTTACCCCATAGGCATAAAAACGCTATGCTCTGAGCCTGGAGCGGTAAACCGTGCGACCGGACTGCCATCCCACGCCGGCATCGCCGCTCCAATCACGCGGCAAACCTGAGCGGCTGACGCATCCCGCCGGCTCGCGCCCTCAAGCGCGACGCTGCGGCGCAATATCAAGATGCCGGCCACTCGACAAAAAAATACTTGAAACGCCGCCAGGCCCCCTGCGCAACGCAAATCTCGCCTTCCGCCATGCGCGCCGCCTCAAAGGCCGCGCCGGCAACGCGACGCCAGGGAACAGTCGCGGCGGCCATTTCAGGATCAACGCGGGCCAAAGAGAAACCATGATGCGACAGGAGTCAGCAATGAGCATACGCGCCTTGAATTATGGCAAGCATTCTGCAAGATCCTTATCGGGAATCGCCAGAAACGTGGAGGCCTTCGCGCTGGACACGATAGACGGCGAACGCGTGATCATCACCCTGCCCGCCATCCAGGGCGAGCAAGGCAGCGAATGGGAAGGATCGTTGATTTTCCGTCACGACTACCTGTTGGAGCTGCTGGCCTACAGCGTGGAACACGGCATCATCAAGCCCGGCGAGGTCAGCAAGGCCTTGATCGACGGCAGTTCGCGGCCCAGCCAGGTCTAAGACCGCGAACAGACGCCAAACCCGAACCCGAGCATCCTCCAACCGCCGCGCCCTGCGCGGCGGTTTTGCTTTCAGCGGCCGCCCCGGCGGCATATTTCCGCCAGTTCCAGAGCCGCTCCGGCCGGATCCGCCGCGCCGAACACGCCACCTATCACCGCGATCGCGTCCGCGCCGGCCGCCAGCGCCTGTCCGGCGTTGCCGGCATGGATGCCGCCTATCGCCACCAGGGGCGCGCCCAAGCTGCGCGCCTCGGAAAACAGGCCCAGCCCCGCGCGCGCCGCGTCCGGCTTGGTGCCGGACGGAAACACCGCGCCGAAGGCGAGGTAGCTGGCGCCGGCCTCCGCCGCCCGTCGCGCCCGCTCCAGGCTGTCGTAGCAAGACGCGCCTATCAGCGCGCCGGCGCCCAGCCGCCGCCGCGCCGCGCTCAGGGCGGCGTCGTCGCGGCCCAGATGCACGCCGTCCGCCCCGACGCGCGCCGCCAGCTCCACGTCGTCGTTAACGATGAAAACCACGTCGTGACGCCGACACAGTTCTGCCAGCGCCTGCGCCTGCTCCAGACGCAAAACCGCGTCCTCGCTCTTGTTGCGGTATTGCAGGATGTCGATGTGCGGCGCCGCCGCCTGCGCCAGGCTCAGCAGCCGCGCGCTGTCCTCGGTGTCCGGCGTGATCGCGTACAGCCCCTTAAGCCTGGCCGGCATCGTCGTCCTCGTCGTCGCCGCGCGCCCAGAACATGCGGTCCGGCAAGAACTGGCCCATGCCGGGCCGAAAACCGTTCAACAAGGCCTGGTAGGTGTATTCCTGCGCCTCCCTCACCGCTTCCGGCAACAACAGGCCGGTGGCCAACATGCCGGCGATGGCCGAGGCCAGCGTGCAGCCGGAACCATGATAACTGCCGGGCAAGCGTTCCCAGGTGTCGGAGCGCACCAGGCCGCCGGGCCCGTACAGCTGGTTGACCACTTCCTTGGTGTTTTCGTGAGTGCCGGTGATCAGCAAATGCGGGCAGCCCAGCGCCAGGATGCGTTGCGCGCACTGCTCCAGCGTCAGGTCCTCGTCCTCGTCGGCGTCATTGCTGGCGATGCGCCGCACTTCAATGCTGTTGGGCGTCAGGATGGACACCTGCGGAATCAACATGTCGCGCATCGCCGCGATCAAGTCCTCGTCGGCCAGCTCGTGGCCGCCGCCGCTGGCCAGCACCGGATCCAACACCACCGGGATGTCAGGGTAGTCGGCAATCAGCTGCGCCACCACCGCCACGTTCTCCACACTGCCCAGCATGCCTATCTTGAAAGCGGTGACCGGGATGTCTTCCATCAGAAAACGCGCCTGGTCATTGACCCAGTCCGCGTCCAGCACCATAAAGTCATTGATGCCGACGGTATCCTGCACCGTGATCGCGGTGATCACCGACAAAGGGTGGCATCCCAGGCTGGCCAGCGTCAGAATGTCGGCCTGGATGCCAGCGCCGCCGGAAGGGTCCGAGCCCGCCAGGGTGAGGACCACGGGAGGAGTGGGCTGAGTGGTCAAGACTGAAACCTCTTCGTTCTGTATAGGGTCGGAGCGGCCGGCGGGCGCATTGTCAGTGTCGCGGACCACTCTTAGAATAACTGTTTTACTCGAGCACAAGGTGATGCGATGCGTACTTGGATGTGTCTGATTTGCGGCTTTATCTACGATGAGGAAGCCGGCCGTCCGGAGGATGGTATCCCGCCGGGCACCAAGTGGGAAGACATTCCGCCCAACTGGACCTGCCCGGACTGCGACGCGCGCAAGGACGATTTCGAAATGGTGGAAATCTGAGCCGGCGCAACCCGCGCCCGCCGCGATATCCCGCCGCGCCGCCGCTCGCCTGTCAGGCGACGCCTGGCGCTCAAGAGGCCATACCGCAATGAAAAGTTTCTGGAGCAAAACCCTGGCCGGCCTGCTGGCCGCAGCCGCCCTCGCCGGCTGTGCCCAGGTCAACACCACCCAGGGCGGCGCCGTCGGCGTCAGCCGCGGCCAAACCATGCTGCTGTCCAGCCAGGAAGTGGAGCAGATGTCGGCCAAGTCCTACGCCCAGCAATTGGGCAAGGCGCGCGCCGCCGGCCAGCTCAACGCCGACGCGGCGATGACGGCGCGGGTGCGCAAGATCTCCCAGCGCCTGATCGCTCAGGCGCCGGTGTTCCGCCCCGACGCCGCCAAATGGCGATGGGAAGTCAATGTGACGCGCAATGACGAGCCCAACGCCTACGCGATGGCCGGCGGCAAGATCATGGTCTACTCCGGCCTGATCACCAAGCTCAAGCTGAGCGACGCCGAACTGGCCGCCGTCATCGGCCACGAAATCTCGCACGCGCTGCGCGAGCACTCGCGCGAAAGCATGAGCCAGGCTTACGCGCAGCAAGTGGGCCTGTCGCTGGTGGGCGCTGTCGCCGGCCTCAAACAGAACCAGATGGACATGGCCTCGATGGCCGCCGACGTGGCGCTGTCAAAGCCCAACAGCCGTACCATGGAATCCGAAGCCGACATCATGGGCCTGGAATTGATGGCGCGCGCCGGCTACGACCCCAACGCCGCGGTGAATGTCTGGAACAAGATGATGGCGGCCGGCAATAGCGGCGGCGCGGAATTCCTGTCCACCCACCCGTCCGGCCCCACCCGCATCCGCGACCTGCAACAGCGCATCCCGCAAGTGATGCCGCTGTACCAGGCGGCTAAGAAAGCCTGAACATGGCCTTGCGCAAAGAAGACGTGGACGCGCTGCTGGCCCAGGCCCGCGCTTTGCCGGGCGCCGAGTTCGACATCAAGTGGGAAACCCGGCGCGTGCTCAGCCTGGAACGCAAGATGTTCGCCCTGTTCCACGAGGACAACGTGATGTACAAAGTGGCCGCCGACGATTTTCTGGTCCTCAGCGGCCTGCCCGGCGTGCGGCCGGCGCCGTATCTGGCGCGGGCGCGCTGGATAGAAGTGGCGTCGCTGGAAGCCTTGAACCTGGAACAACTGCACGCCGGCATCGCCGACGCGCGCCGGCTGGTGCTGGCCAAGCTGCCCAAGGCCGTCAGACAACGCTACGAGGCCTCGGCGTGAACGCCGCCGGCCAAGCCCTGCCCCGCGCCGCGCATCGGTCCGCGGCGGCCCCCGCCCCAATGACAAGGACATCGTGAGCTACCTTTACCTCAAAGCCTTCCACGTTTTTTTCGTGGTGTCCTGGTTCGCCGGGCTGTTCTACTTGCCTCGCCTCTACGTCAATCTGGCGCTGGCGGAACAAGACGCCGAATATCAACGCCTGCTGCTGATGGCGCGCAAGCTGTACCGCTTCATGACCCCGTTGGGCGTTCTGGCGCTGGCCACCGGCCTCGGGCTGTGGCTGGGCTTCGGCATAGGCGGCGGCTGGCTGCACGCCAAGCTGACCCTGGTCTTGCTGTTGGTCGGCTATCACGGCTGGTGCGGCAAGCTCTACCGCGACTTCGCCGCCAAAACCAACCGCCGCGGCCACCGCTGGTTCCGCGTGTTCAACGAACTGCCGGTGCTGGTATTGCTGGCGGTGGTGATCCTGGTGGTGGTCAAACCCTTCTGAGGAGATCGATGCATGCGCAAATGGATTGCATTGTGGCTGGGCTGTCTGCCCGCCTGGGCCGCCACTCCGCTACCGCCCAAACCGGCGCTGCCGCCGGAAGTGGTGGCCACGCTGCGCCGCGACGGCGCGGAACTGCTGCGGCTGCCGATGTGCGTGGACGCCAAGGGCGCCTTCTCCGGCCAGCGCGAGGTGGGCGACGCCCTGCTCAGCGTTGGCGGCACCATCGCCGCGGCGCGCGCCCAACACAAGCCGCTGCTGAGTGCCAACGCCAGCTGGAGCGACCAGGACGGTAAACGCGTGGTCAGCGCCCAGACCCTGATCGGCGCTCAGCCGGAACTGGTGGGCAGCTGGCCCCAACGCGCCACACCTTACGGCCAGAGCAGCGGCGTGGTGCCCCAGCAAAGCAGCCTGTCGCTGTATCTGCAAATCTCGCCGCGGGCTGAGGCCTGCGGCAAACCCAAGGGCGAACAGATCGCCCACTAGGAGTACGTACTAAGATGGCTGTGGAAATCGAACGCCGCTTCATCGTCGTCGGCGATGCCTGGCGCGGCCTGGCCCCCGGCGTGCAATACCGCCAGGGTTATCTGTCGGTGGAAAAGGAACGCACCGTGCGCGTGCGCGTGGTCGGCGATCAGGCCTGGCTGACGTTGAAAAGCAATATCAGCAACGTCAGCCGCCACGAGTTTGAGTACCCGGTGCCGCTGGCCGACGCGCAAACCATCATGGGAGCGATGTGCCCGATGGTGGTGGACAAGCTGCGCCACCGCATCGAGCACGGCGGCTTCATCTGGGAAGTGGACGAATTTTTCGGCGATAACGCCGGCCTGGTGCTGGCGGAAATCGAACTGCCGGATGAAAGCACCTCATTCGACCAGCCTGCCTGGATAGGCGAGGAAGTCACCGAGGACGGCCGCTACACCAACGCCTATCTGTCCAAGAACCCCTATAGCCGCTGGTAGCCCCGCGCCGCTTATCCACAGCGCCTCGCCCAAGCTTTGACTTATCCACACCCTCCGACCGCCGGCCTCGGTTAAAATGGCGGCCGACGGCGGGCTCCGCGCCCGTCCCAACCGAACACACCCGCGGCCGCGGCCGCCCGACAAGGAAACGCACATGTCCCGCAATCTGGAACTGTTTGAACGTGGCAAGAAATCCATCCCCGGCGGCGTCAACTCGCCGGTGCGCGCCTTCGGCCAGGTCGGCGGCACGCCGCGCTTCGTCAAGCGCGCCGAAGGCGCCTACTTCTGGGACGCCGACGACAAACAGTATCTGGACTACGTCGGCTCCTGGGGCCCGGCCATCGTCGGCCACGCCCACCCGGAGGTGGTGAACGCGGTGCAGGAAGCGGCCGTCGGCGGCCTGTCCTTCGGCGCGCCCACCGAGGGCGAGGTGCTGATCGCCGAGGAAATCCGCAAGCTGCTGCCCTCGATCGAACAAGTGCGCCTGGTGTCCTCCGGCACCGAGGCCACCATGTCGGCGATCCGCCTGGCGCGCGGCTTCACCGGCCGCGATCTGATCGTCAAATTCGAAGGCTGCTACCACGGCCACTCCGACAGCCTGCTGGTCAAGGCCGGCTCCGGCCTGCTCACCTTCGGCAACCCGTCCTCCGGCGGCGTGCCGGCCGACTGCACTAAGCACACCCTGGTGCTGCAGTACAACGACGTTGAACAGCTGGAAAAGACCTTCCGCGAAATCGGCGGCCAGATCGCCTGCGTGATCCTGGAGCCGATCGCCGGCAATATGAATTTGATTCAGCCCTCGGCCGAGTTCGTCCAGGCGCTGCGCAGCCTGACCGAACAACACGGCGCGGTGCTGATCTACGACGAAGTGATGACCGGTTTCCGCGTGGCGCTGAACTGCGCCCAGGGCCTGCACGGCGTCAAGCCGGACCTGACCACGCTGGGCAAGGTGGTGGGCGGCGGCATGCCGCTGGCGGCCTTTGGCGGCCGCGCCGACATCATGGCCTGCATCGCGCCGCTGGGCAACGTCTACCAGGCCGGCACCCTGTCCGGCAATCCGCTGTCGGTGGCCGCCGGCCTCGCCACCCTCAAGCTGATCCAGCAGCCGGGCTTCCATGAAACGCTGGGCCGCCGCACCGCGCGCCTGGCCCAGGGCCTGGCCGACGCCGCGCGCGCGGCCGGCGTGACCATGAGCAGCGACAGCGTCGGCGGCATGTTCGGCTTCTACTTCAGCGAGCACGCGCCCAAGTCCTACGCCGAAGCCACCCGCTGCGACATCGAACGCTTTAAGCGCTTCTTCCACGCGATGCTGGACGAAGGCGTCTACCTGGCGCCGTCCGCCTACGAAGCCGGCTTCGTCTCCAGCGCCCACAGCGACGACATCATCGAGCAGACCCTAGCCGCCGCAGCCCGCGCGCTGAGCCGCGTCTAAGCCTGAACGCCGCCGCCTCCGCGCGGCGGCGCCTTCTCGCATGCACACTCCCCCCACCCGCCTGGCCTGGCGGCTGCGCGTCGAAGTCTCCGGCGTGGAACTGCAGCCCTGCGAGCAAACGCGAGGCCCCGACGGCTACGGCCGCGGCCGGCGCCTGCCGCTCACCAGACTGCTGGCGGAACAGGACAGCCTGGACTGGCTCGGCGGCCAGGACAGGCTGATCCTGCGCGCGCTGGCCGCCTTGCAGGCCGACATCGCCGCCGACGGCCACGCGGCGCTGGACGCGCTGGCCGCGCTGCCGCTGCTGGTCGGCCACCCGGCGCTGTACTGGGCCGACGCGCCGGAACAGGCGCTGCGGGTGGAGGCCGGCCAAGTGGCGCTGGAACTGGAGCGCCAGGGCGAACAGATCTCCCTGCGGCTGAGCCCGCCCGGCATCGCCGCCTGCGCCGGCGTGCTGTGGCGCAAGCTGGCGCCGGACCGTCTCGCGGTCTACCGGCTGGACGAGGAGGTGCGCCAGATCGCCGCGCTGCTCGGCCACAGCCTGAGCCTGCCCTGGCACGCCCGCAAGAAAGTGCTGGACGCCATCCGCGACATCGCGCCGGAGCTGCCCTTGCACGACGTCAGCGCCAGCTTCGACGACAGCCTGCCCAGCCAGCCGGCCGACGCCACGCTGCGCGCGCTGCTGCGGCTGGACGAGGCCGGCCTGCGGCTGCAACTGAAAGTGCGCCCGCACCCGGCCAGCGCGCTGTACGCGCCCGGCCGCGGCGCGCCCGGCCTGGTGGTGAGCGCGGACGGCATCGCGCTGCAGCTCAAGCGCGACCTTCCCGCCGAACGCGCTCGCCAGCGCCAGGTCCACGCCGCCTGCCCGACGCTGGCCGCCGCGCGCCGCGACGGCGACGAATGGGCGGTGGACGGCCAGCAGACGGCCTTGGACCTGCTGGCCGAACTGCAGACGCTGGACGCGGACACCCTGCAATGCGAATGGCCGTCCGGCCAGCGCCAGCGCATCCGCGCCGGCGTCGGCCTGCCGCAGCTGAAACTGAGCGCCAAGCGCAAGGGCGGCTGGCTGGAAGTGGACGGCGAACTGGGGCTGGACGACGGCAACATCCTGGCGCTGCGCCATCTGCTGGAAGCGCTGGCCGGCCAGTCCGGCCGCTACCTGCGCCTGTCCGACGGCGACTGGCTGGCACTGTCCGACTCCCTCGCCGCCCGCCTGCGCCAGCTGACGCTGCTGGCCGACCACGCCGCGCCCGGCGGCCTGCGCCTGAGCCCGCTGGCCGCGCCGCGGCTGGGCGAGCTGGCGGCCGAGGCCGGCGCTTTCGACGGCGACGCGGGCTGGAATGAACAATGGCGGCGGCTGCAATCGCTGCAAAGCTTCGAACCCGAAATACCGGACACCCTGCGCGCCACGCTGCGGCCTTACCAGCAGCAAGGCTACAACTGGCTGGCGCGGCTGGCCCACTGGGGCGCCGGCGCCTGCCTGGCCGACGATATGGGCCTGGGCAAGACGGTGCAGACGCTGGCGCTCTTGCTCAGCCGCGCCGCGCTCGGCCCGCAGCTGGTGGTGGCGCCCACCTCGGTGGCGCTAAACTGGCTGGCCGAAGCGGCCCGCTTCGCGCCCGGCCTGCGGCTGCGGCCCTACCAGCAACAACGCCGGCTGGACAGCGCCGGCCCCGGCGATCTGGTGGTGGCCAGCTACGGCCTGCTGCAGCGGGACGCCGACGCCTTCGCCGAGGTGCGCTGGGCCAGCGTGGTGCTGGACGAGGCGCAGGCGATCAAGAACGCCGCCAGCCAGCGCGCCCAGGCCGCCCACGGGCTCTATGCCGATTTCCGCCTGGCCGCCAGCGGCACGCCGGTGGAAAACCATCTGGGCGAATTATGGAGTCTGTTCCGCTTCGTCGCGCCCGGCCTGCTGGGCAACGAGGACAAATTCCAGCAGCGCTTCGCCCAGCCCATCGCCGATGGCGACGAAGACGCCCGCGAAGCGCTGAAAGCGCTGATCCGCCCCTATCTGCTGCGCCGCACCAAGCAACAGGTGCTGACCGAGCTGCCACCGCGCACCGACATCACCCGCGCCGTCCCGTTAAGCGAGGCGGAAATGGAAGTCTATGAGGCGATGCGCCAGCAGGCGCTGGACAAGCTGGGCCAGCCGGGCGAGGCCGAGGGCGGCGCGATGCAAGTGCTGGCCGAGCTGACCCGGCTGCGCCGCTTCTGCTGCCACCCCACGCTGACCCAGCCGGACAGCGCGCTGCCCTCCGCCAAGCAGACGCTGTTCCGCGAACTGATGCTGGAACTGCTGGACAACGGTCACAAGGCGCTGGTGTTCAGCCAGTTCGTCGATCACCTCGCCATCGTCCGCCGCTGGCTGGACGAGCAAGGCATACGCTACCAATACCTGGACGGCGCGGTGCCCGGCCCGCAACGCAAGGCGCGCATGGATGCCTTCCAGGCCGGCGAAGGCGAGGTGTTCCTGATCAGCCTGAAAGCCGGCGGCACCGGCCTCAACCTGACCGCCGCCGACTACGTGATCCACCTCGACCCCTGGTGGAACCCAGCGGTGGAAGACCAGGCCAGCGACCGCGCCTACCGTATGGGCCAGCAGCGACCGGTGACGGTGTACCGGCTGGTGGCCCAGCACACCATAGAAGAAAAGATCGTGGCGCTACACGCCAGCAAGCGCGAGCTGGCCGACAGCTTGCTGGACGGCGGCGACCTCAGCGCGCGGCTGGACGGCGCGGCGCTGCTGGAACTGCTGCGCCAGGGCTGAGAGGCCCGTTCAAAGTCCGCAGCGCATCGGCGCAGCGCGGCGTCGGGCCTCTCCGCCGCCGCGTCGGGCCTCAGCCGCTGTTGCGCAGGCCGGCCGAGGTGCCGTTGATGGTCAGGTGGATCGCATACAAGGCCTCGGCGTCGTCCGGCTGGCGGCGCAGCCGGCTCAGCAATTCCGCCTGCAACAGGCCCAGCGCGTCCAGATACGGCAAGCGCGTTTCCAGGCTGCGATGCAGTGTCGGGTTCTTCTCCAACAGCGCGCTTTGGCCGGTGATGGCGTAGAAGGCGTCCAGCGTCGCCTGCCACTCGGCCTGGATGCGGCCGAACAGCGCCTCGGCCAGCGCGCGGTCCTCCACCAGGCCGGCGAAACGGCGAGCGATGCCCAGATCGGCCTTGGCCAGCACCTGCTCCATATTGGACAGCACCACCTGGAAGAACGGCGAGCTGCGGTACAGGCTTTGCAGACGGGCGCGTCCGGCTTCGCCGTGACGCTCGATAAAAGCGCGCACCGCCGAGCCGACACCGAACCAGCCGGGCAGCATCACCCGCGATTGCGACCAGGAGAACACCCAGGGAATGGCGCGCAGGTCCTGGATCGAGGCCAGGCTTTTGCGCGACGCCGGCCGGCTGCCGATGTTGAGCTTGGCGATGGCGTTGATCGGCGTCGCCTCCAGGAAGTACTGCATGAAGCCCGGCGCTTCCACCAGTTCGCGATAGGCGCGGTAGGCGGCGTCCGACAGCTCGTCGAACACCGTCTCGTCGGTCTCGCAGCTGGCGCAGCCGCTGAGGCTGGCTTCCAGCGTCGCCGCCACCAGAGCCTCCAGGTTGCGGCCGCCGATGGCCGGGTCCGAATACTTGGACGCGATCACCTCGCCCTGCTCGGTGATGCGGATGCGCCCGGCCACGCTGCCGGCCGGCTGCGCCATGATGGCCTCGAACGAGGGGCCGCCGCCGCGGCCCACCGAGCCGCCGCACCCGTGGAACAGCCGCAGTTTGACCCGGCCGTCGGCGAAACAGCGCACCAGCCGCTTCTCCGCCTGGTAGAGCTGCCACTGGCTGGTCAGATAACCGCCGTCCTTATTGCTGTCGGAATAACCCAGCATCACCTCCTGCATGCGGCCGCGGCTGTCGAGCAACTGCTGATACCACGGCAGCGCGAACAGCGCCGTCATCACCTGGGCGCTGCGGTCCAGATCGGCGATGGTTTCGAACAGCGGCACCAGGTTGACGCTGGCGCGCGGCAGCCCGTCCACCAGCCGGATCATGCCGGCCTCCTTCAATAGCAGCGCCAGCGCCAGGATGTCGCTGACCTGGGCGCAGTTGGAGATGATGCTCTGGCCGATGGCGTCGGCGCCGAACTGGCGCTGGATCAAGGCCGCCTCGCGGAAGATGGCCAGCTCCTTCTCCGCCTCGGCGCTGTAGTCCAGATAGGGCGAATACAGCAGCCGCGGCGTGGCCAGCTCGCGCAGCAGCACCCGGCTGCGCGCCGCCTCGTCCAGCGCCGCGAACTCCTCCAGCCCGGCGCGGGCGAACAACTCGCCCACCACCGCCTCGTGGCTGCCGGCGAACTGGCGCAGGTCCAGCGGCATCAGGAAGAAGCCGAACACATCCACCGCGCGGATCAGTTCCGCCAGCCGGCCGTCGGCCAGCGCCGCGCTGCCGTGTTCGCGCAGCGAGGCGTCCAGCACGGCGAGGTCGGCCTGGAATTCGGCCTGGTCGGCATAAGGCCTGCCCGCCGGCCAACGGCCGCTCAGGCTTGCGCCCAGCTTCAGGCCGGTGGCCAACACCCGCGCCTCCATCGCCGCCAGCGCGCGCCGGTACGGCTCCTCGCGGCGGCTCTCCTCCTGGTCCGGGGTCAGCGCCGCCAAGCCCACCAGGGCCGGACTGACGCCGACCAGGCGCTGCGACAGCGACAGCTCGCGGTACAGCGCCGCCAGTTCGTACAGATAATGTTCAAACGCCACTTGCGCCTGGCGCGTCACCGCGTGGCGCAGCACCACGGCGTCGACATTGGGGTTGCCGTCGCGGTCGCCGCCTATCCAGCTACCGACGCGGATGAAGGACGGCAGCGGCGTGGTCTGGCCCCAGATGGCCTCGATCTGCCGATCCAGGCGCTGGTATAGCGCCGGCAAGGCCTGAAAGAAGGTCAGCGGGTGGTAGGCGACGCCGTTTTCGATCTCGTCCTTGACCGCCAGCTTGAAGTGGCGGATTTCCGAGGTCTGCCACAAGGCGACGATCACGCGCTTGAGTTTGGCCTCCAGTTCCTCTTCTTCTTCCGGCGTCAGGTCCGCCGCCGCCAGCTTGCCCAGGAAACGGCGCACCGCGCGGTGGCCGTCCAGCACGCTCTGGCGCTGCACCTCGGTGGGGTGGGCGGTGAGGATGGCGCCGACATAGGCGTCGCGCAGGGTATCGGCCAGCATGGCGATGCTGACGCCGTCGGCCTTCAGCTTGCCCAGCGCGCGCGACAGGCTGCCCTGCTGCGGCGCGGAACCGGCCTGCCGGTGGGCGCGGCGGCGGCGCACATGGTGCAGGTCCTCGGCGATATTGAACAGCTGGGCGTACAGGCCGCAGGCGCGCACCAGCGCCATCGCCGCCGCCGGGCTCAATTCCGCCGCCAAGGGCTGGCTGCGTTCCTCCGCGCTGCGGCCGGCGATGGCGCGCACCTCGGCGTAGACCTCGGGGCCGGCCTGTTCGCTCAACACTTCGGCCAGCGCGCGGTCCAGGCGCGCCAGATCGGCGCGCAACGGCAAGTCCTTGTCTAAATCGCTCATTCGGTATTCCTTGATGGTGACGGGCGGCCGCGGCCGTGACCGCTCCTAGTTTTGAATCGGCTCAAGTCGGCGCGGCCGCCGGCTGCGCTGACTTCAGACGATTCGTTTCGCATGCAAAACATCATAAGCAGGCTTACCGCTGTAGTGGCAACACTACTGTCATTTAACCGGTTAGATATTGACCTGAGTGCGCATTGCGCAACATCAAGCTTTACGCCCCCGCCTGGACAATGCCGCGGCGCTGCGCGTCGGGCGGGCATGCTAGAATGCCCGCCATCCCAGCACATAGCCCAATCGGAAACCGGTTTTCATGGACAAAATCGTCATCGCCAGCCGCGAGAGCCGGCTGGCCATGTGGCAGGCCGAACACATCCAGGCCCGGCTGCAAGCGCTCTACCCCCACCTCAGCGTGGACATCCTGGGCATGACCACCCAGGGCGACCAGATTCTGGACAAGACCCTGTCCAAAATCGGCGGCAAAGGCCTGTTCGTCAAAGAGCTGGAAGTGGCGCTGGCCGAAGGCCGCGCCGACCTGGCCGTGCATTCGATCAAGGACGTGCCAATGGTGCTGCCGGAAGGCTTTGCGCTGGCCGCCATCTGCGAGCGCGAAGACCCGCGCGACGCTCTGGTGTCCGCCCGCTACGCGGACTTGTCGGAGCTGCCGGACGGCGCGGTGGTGGGCACCTCCAGCCTGCGCCGCGAATCGCAGATCCGCGCCCGCTATCCGCGGCTGGTGGTCAAGCCGCTGCGCGGCAACGTGCAAACGCGGCTGCGCAAGTTGGACGACGGCGAATTCGACGCCATCATCCTGGCCGCCGCCGGCCTCAAGCGCCTGGGCCTGTCCGAGCGCATCCGCAAGGAGCTGCCGCCGTCGGAAAGCCTGCCGGCCGCAGGCCAAGGCGCGCTGGGCATCGAGATCCGCGCCGACCGCGCCGACCTGATGCAGCTGCTCGCGCCGCTGAACCACGCCGCCACCCACGCCTGTGTCAGCGCCGAGCGCGCGCTGGCGCGCGAGCTGGGCGGCAGCTGCCAGGTGCCACTGGGCGCCTTCGCCACCCTCAACGAGGGCACGCTGGCGCTGGGCGGCTTCGTCGCCAGCCCGGACGGTTCCGTGATGCTGACCGCCAGCGCCAGCGCCCCGGCCGATTACGCCGACGCGCTGGGCCGCGCCGTGGCCAAAAAGCTGCTGGACGACGGCGCCGGCCCGCTGATCGAGGCGGTGCTGGCCGACCCGCGCTGAGACGACGATGCCGCGCGTCCTGGTCGCCCGTCCGCAGGCGCAAAGCGCCGAGCTGCTGCGTCTGCTCGTCGCAGCCGGCTTCGACGCCGGCCATCTGCCGCTGATGGAAATCACGTCGGAACCGGACGCGCTGGCCGCTTTGCCTGGGCAAGCGGCGACGGCCGACTGCCTGATTTTCGTCAGCCCCAGCGCCATAGACCAGGCCTGGCCGGCGCTGCGAACGCTGGACCTCGCCGCCAAGCGGCTGGTCTGCGTCGGCCGCGCCAGCGCCGCCAAGCTGGCCGCGCTCAGCGGCCGAACGGCACTGCACCCCGCCGAGGGCAGCGACAGCGAAGCCTTGCTGGCCCTGCCCGAACTGGCCGATATGCGCGGACAGCGCGTGCTGATCGTGCGCGGCGTCGGCGGCCGGCCGCTGCTGGCGCAAAGCCTGGCCGCGCGCGGCGCGGCGGTGGAGTTCGCCGAAATCTACCGCCGGCTGGACGGCGCGCCGGACTGGGCGGCCTTCGACCGCGCGCCGCCGGACGCGGTAATCGTCACTTCCGGCGAAATCGTAGAGCAATTGTTCCGTCTCGCTGGCCCCAGTCGAATCAGGACGTTACAATGCCTGCTATATTGCGTGCCGCATCCGCGCGTGGCCGACCGGCTCGCCGCGCAAGGCGCGACGCGCATCATGACAACCCGGGCCGAAGACAGCGCGCTGGTCGCCGGCCTTAAAAAATGGTTCTGTCGTCACCCATGAGCGAATCCCAGATCACCGAAACCGCCAAACCCGAGTCCAAGAAATCGCTGAGTCCGGCCTTGCTGATCGCCATCGCCGCGCTGGGCGTGTCCGGCTGGCAGTACTTCAGCACCCAGCAGGAACTGACCGCCGCCCGCCAGGAACTGGCGCGCCGGCTGGCCGAAGGCAGCGGATCCGCCAAGGAGCTGCGCGCGATGACCGAGCAGGCGATCAGCGCCAACCGCGCCACCGAAGGCCGGCTGGCGCTGATGGAGGCCCGCGTCAACGAATCCGCCGGACAGTACGCGACCCTAAACGGCATGTACCAGGAACTGACCAAGAACCGCACCGACTGGCTGCTGTCCGAGGTGGAACACACCCTGGCCATCGCCAGCCAGCAGCTGCAACTGGCCGGCAACGTGCCGGCCGCCGTGTCCGCTCTGGAGATGGTGGACGCGCGCCTGGCCAAATTCGACCGCCCGCAATTGATCGGCGTGAAAAAGGCGGTGGCCACCGACCTGGAAAAACTCAAGGCCCTGCCCTATCTGGACAGCGTCGGACTCACCGTCAAGCTGGACCGGCTGATGCTGTCCGCCGACAGCCTGCCGCTGGCGGTGGACGCCCACCGCCTGGCCAGCCAGAAGCCGCAGGCCAAAGCCGCGACGCCGGCCAGCGCGCCGTTGTGGGAACGCTTGGTGGCCGACGTCAGCAAGAGCCTGGGCGAGCTGATCCACATCCGCCGCATGGACAAGCCCGAAGCGCTGTTGCTGTCGCCGGAGCAAGCTTTCTTCTTGCGGGAAAACTTGAAGATGCGTCTGCTGGACGCTCGTCTGGCGCTGATCCAGCGCGACGGCAAGACCTTCGCCGCCGACATCGTCGCCGCGCGCAGCTATGTGCAGCGCTACTTCGACCGCGACGCGCCGGCCGTCACCCAATGGCTGGGCACGCTGGGCGAACTGGAAAGCGCGCCACTCGACGTGGCGCTGCCGGATATGAACGCCAGCCTCAAATCGGTGCGCGACGCCCAAGGCGCGGCAGGAGAATAAACCGTGAAATTCGCCTTGTGGATTACCGGGCTGTTTGCCCTCGCGGTGCTGGTCGGCCTGGCCGCCACCCTGAACACCGGCTACGCCATCCTGTTTCTGCCGCCGTATCGGATGGAAGTGTCGTTCAACCTGCTGATCGTGTCGGTGGTGGCGCTGATTTTCGTGGTGCACCTAGTGCTGCGCATGGTGGCGGTGGCCGCCAATCTGCCGGCGGAAGTGCGCCGCTTCCAGCGCCAGAAAAAGCTGAAAGCCTCCCGCCACGCGCTGCGCGAAGCCGGCATCTCCTATTTTGAAGGCCGCTTCCAGAAAGCCGAGCGCGAAGCCAGCAAGTCGCTGGACAACGAGTACTCGCCGGAAAACAAGGCGTTGGCGCTGCTGATCGCCGCCCGTTCCGCCGGCGCCGCCGGCGATCTGGACAAGCGCGACGGCTATCTAGCGCAACTGGACGCGATGCCGCCGCGGCTGCAGCTGGCGCGCCATATGTTGGACGCCGAATTGAAGCTGGAAGCCAAGGACCCGCTGGGCGCCTTGGCCGCCATCGAACGCGCGCGCGCGCTGTCGCCCAATCTGACCAACGCCTTGCGGCTGGAATTGAAGGTCCGCTTGCTGCAGAAACAGCCGGAGGCGGTGCTGACGCTGACCGAGAAACTGCTCAAGGCCGACGCGCTGGAGCCGGAACAGGCGCGGCGCTATCGTTTGGCCGCCTATCAGCAACAGCTGGTAACCCTGCTGGGCGGCCAGGAAATCCGCGACTGGCTGCGCCGCATCCCGGAAGCAGAACGCAGCAACCCGCAACTGATGGACCAAGTGGTGGCGCGGCTGATCATGCTGCAGGACTACGACTACGCCGCCACCTTGCTGGCCGGCGCTCTGGCCAACGACGATCACGACACCCCGGAGCTGTCCCGCGAGCTGGGCAAGCTGGCCGAGCACCTGAGCGAGGACAAACGCCTGGAGCTGCTGAAAACCGCGGAAAACTGGCTGAAAAAACGCCCGCGCGACCACTGGCTGCTAATGGCGCTGGGCCGGCTGGCCTTGTGCCAGCAGCTGTGGGGCAAGGCTCAAAGCTATCTGGAGGCAAGCGCTTCGATCTCGCCGACGCTGTGCGCCCACGCCGAGCTGGCGCGGCTGTTCGAAGCCACCGGCAAGGAAGAACTGGCGGCTCAGCATTACAACAAGAGCCTGGAACTGGCGCTGAAGCAAGGCTGCTGATTCCGCGCGCTTTATACGAAAAAGGACATGCTCCCGCATGTCCTTTTTTATTGCCTTGTTCATGCCTTCTCAACTCGACAACAGCAGCACGCCCCAGGCCAAAGCCAGATAGCGCGCCGCCTTGCCCAGGGTCAGCCACAAAATGCTGGACCACCAGGGCAGACGCAGCCAGCCGGCGGCCAGCGGAATGGCGTCGCCGACCACCGGCAACCAGGACAGGGCCAGCACCGCCGGGCCGAAGCGCTGGAACCAGCCGGCCAGCCGCGGCGGCAGCTCCTTGCGCGGCGCCAGCCGCCCCAGCCACAGGCTAGTGACGCTGCCGGCGGTATTGGCCACCGTGGCCACCAGCAGGGCCAGCCACAGCCAGTCCGGCCATTTGTACAGAAAAGCGGACAGCGCCAGTTCGGAATTACCAGGCAGAATAGTAGACGAAGTGAAAGCCGACACCGCCAACCCGCCCAGCCCCAGCCACACCAAGTGGCTCATTCATCAAACTCTATGGTTTCGCCGCAGGCGGCGGCGATGGCGGCGCTGAGGGTGGAGAAAAATTCCGAGCCGTCGCGAGCGGCGATCCAGCGGCCGTCGCGAAAGGCGAAGTGGTAGCCGCCGCTCTTGGCCGCTATCCACAGTTCCTGGTTGGCGGTGTGGCGGTTGACGATGATCTTGGCGCCGTCGCTGAACTCGATGTCCAGCACATTGCCGGACACCAGGTAGTCGGCGTCCAGATCATTGTCGTCGATGGCGGCTTCGATGCGCGTGAAGATGGCGTCGGTGTACCGCAGAAATTCGGTTTCGTTCATTGCGCTTTCCCGTTGAATGACGGCCTGGACGCCGTCTTGGCGCGGCTCAGACCTTGAGCGCCGGGCGCAACGTAATCACACGGCGCGCCGCAGCTTTGCTAGTATCGGGATTTTGCCACATTGGAACTCATTCGTATGCGCACCTTGCTGGCTTGTGCAAGCCTGACCCTGTTCCTGGCCGCCTGCGGCTTCAAAGGCCCGCTGTATTTGCCCGCCCCCGCAGCCAAACCTGCCGCCGCCGCGCCCGCCGCCAAACCCGCGGTCAAGGCCGACGCCTCCTCCCCTCGCGCCGCGGTAGAATCCGCCTCTCCCGCCTCTCGCTGACGGTTCCCGCCGCGCTTCCGGGCGGTGCGGCGATAGCGGAAAATGCCGAAGACATATTGATATTCCCACGCGGTTTCCTGCACATCAGTCATATCCTTTACACTCAAAGGCTGTATCTGCAGATAAAGGAGCCGCCGATGTCCCACTTTGCCCGTCACCTGGAACATCACACCATCGTCAACCCCTTCCCCGGCATCGCCAAGCTGGAAGCGGCGTTGGGTCACCGCATCGGCGCGCGCATCGGCTCCAATGAAAGCATGGCCAAGCCGGCCTCTCCGCTGACGGCGGAGTTCGGCGAGATGATGACGGAGCTGGCCCGGCTCTACCCGGACCCCTACGCGCACGGGCTGCGCCAGCGCGCAGCCGCCCACAACCGCGTGGACCCGAGCCAGGTGCTGTTCGACACCGGCGCCGACAGCCTGATCCTGCTGGCGCTGCGCCTGGCCTGTAATGTCGGTGACGCGGTGGTGTGCACCGCCGGCACTTATCCCACCTTCCGCTATTTCGCCGAAGGCGTGGGCGCGCGCATTTTGGAAGTGCCCTACCAGCAACAAGGAGACCGGCTGCAGGCCGATCTGCCGCGGCTGGCGGAAGTGGCCCGCGCCGAGCGCGCCGCCGTGCTCTATCTCGCCAACCCGGACAATCCCAGCGGTCACTACTGGAGCGCGGACGACATCCTGGCGCTGCGCGAGACCCTGCCTTCGTCCACGCTGTTGCTCCTGGACGAGGCCTATGTCGATTTCTGCGTGGACGCGCAGGACGCGCCGCCTCAGGGCGCGCTGCCCAACACGCTGCGACTACGCACGCTGTCCAAGGCCTATGCGCTGGCCGGCCTGCGGGTGGGCTACGCCATAGGTCCGCAACACATCGTCGCCAAGGCGGACCAGATTCGGCCGCAATTTGCGCTGTCCAGCTTCGCCCAACTGGCGGCGCAAATCGTGCTGGACGATCCCGACTATTCCCGTCAGCTGATCGCCGCCACCATCCATCTGCGCGACAAACTGTCCGACGCCTTGCGCGCGCGCGACCTCGTGGTGATGCCCTCGCACACCAACTTCGTCTGCATCGCCTATCGCGACGCCGCCAGCAGCGAGGCCATCCATCGCCAGCTTCTGTCCGACGGCATCGCCGTGCACCGCCCGCCGCACCCGGCGGTACGCCACCTGCTGCGCGTCACCGCGCAGCCGCAGGCGCTGTCGGCCAAGGTGATGGCGGCGCTGGCGGAAGGTTAAAAAGCGGTTCAAAGCCCGCTGCGCGTCAGCGGGATGGATAGATTAAGGAGGTGAAACCCGCTTCGGAATGCTCATGTGCCACGCGTACATTCCGCTTTCTCAGCGGTTTTCGCCTTGTCTCGCTCTTGCTCGCGAGACTTTGAACAGCTTCTCCCGCCCATAAAAAACGCCCTGGACCGATAAGCGGCCCAGGGCGTGATCTTTCCCCATCCTTCTCACTCCGAAGTACTGGGATTCCAATACGCCTGACTGATGAAAGGCTGGGCCACCAGCTTGGCGGCGATCTCCTCCAGCTCCTCCCACTCCACCGAGGTGGACAACAAGGTGGCGGTCATCTCCACCTCATCGTCGCCGAAGGGCTCCACGTCCAGATCTCCCACCGGATACTTGGACTCCTCCAACAGGTCGCTGAGCAAGGCCATCGCGTGCTTCTGGCCGGAACGGCTGGAGATCACGCACAACTGGTACGTGACTTCGCTGGTTTCGTCGTCGATGGGCTTGCGGTTGATCGAGTTCACCACCGGGCGCAACAAGGTGTTGCTGGCCAGCACGAACAGCGTGATCAGAAAAGCCTGCGGAATCTGACCCGCGCCGGCGCTGGCGCCGACTGCGGCCGAACCCCACAAGGTGGCGGCGGTGTTCAAACCGCGCACGTTCAAGCCCTCTTTCATGATGGTGCCGGCGCCGAGAAAACCAACGCCGGACACCACGTAGGACGCCACCCGCGCCGCGCCGCCGGTGCCGTCCAGCTGCAGCGCCATGTCGACAAAGGCCGCCGCGCCCACCGCCACCAGGGTATTGGTGCGCAGGCCAGCGGTGCGCTGACGGAACTGGCGCTCGTAGCCTATGGCCGAGCCCAAGATAAAAGCCGTCAACAGGCTGAGCAAGGTTTGCAGCAGACCAGACCCGTTGAAGCCCAGAAACTGCAGTAAGGTTTCCACTTCTTATTCCTCCTGCGGTCGATTAAAAAAACAGCCGTCCCGGCGCGCCGGGAAACAGTCTGGCAGTTTGCCACATCCTCGTGACCGGGTCGTGTCCGGCCGAGCGGTTTTTGCCGGCCCAACCACCAGTGGCATTGCCCAAACAAAAAAAATCGCCGACGCGGAGCGTCTGCTGACAACACGCTGTCAGCAGGGGGGCCGCACACTGCCTTCCATGGCCGCGACGCCGCCTCCGCCCTGTTGAACGCGGCGCAGCAACGCTCGCGGCCGGATCGCTAAAAACCCCTTCAAGGAGTGTGCCATGTCCCCCGTTCTACACTGGTTTGAAATTCCCGTGCTCCAATTCGAGCGCGCCGTCGCCTTCTATCAGCAGGTATTGCAGGTGGCGCTGCTCGAGGAGAGCTTCGACAACGCCCGCATGGCGCTGTTTCCCAAAACCAACGACAGTTGCGGCGGAGCGCTGCTGAGCTGCCCTCAAGCCCGTCCCCATGTAGACGGCGTGCGCGTCTATCTGGATGGCGGCGCCGATCTCGACGCCACGCTGGAACGGGTCAAAACCGCCGGCGGCATCGTGGTGCAGCCCAAGACCCGCCTGCCGGAAACCTGGGGGCATATCGCGCTGTTTTCCGACCTGGACGGCAATCTGATCGGCCTGCACAGCGCCGCATGAGCCGACGCTACTGGATAGGCGTGGCCAGCCGCGACCATGTGCGGCGCGGGCTGGCCGGCGGCTTCGCCCAGCTCTGCCACGGCAAGGCCGCGCCGCTGAAGCGGATGGCGGCCGGCGACGGCCTGATCTATTACTCGCCGGTGCTCAGCCTGGAAGGGCGCGAGCCCTGCCAGCGCTTCACCGCCGTCGGCCAGGCGGCGGACGACCGGGTCTACCCGTTCCGGGTCAGCGCCGATTTCGAGCCCTACCGGCGGAACATCGCGTTCTGGCCGGCCGAGGACGCCGAAATCCGGCCGCTGCTCGGCCAATTGGCCTTTATCGCGGATCCGGCGCGCTGGGGCTACGCCTTCCGCTTCGGCCACCTGGAAATCGGCCGCGCCGATTTCCTGTTGATCGCGCGCGCGATGCAAGCGACACTGCCGCCATCCATGCTGCGGGAACCCGACTAAACATGCGCCGAGCCGACCGACTGGTTCAAATCCTCTTGCTGCTGCGCGGCCGCCGCCGCACTACCGCCCGGCAGTTGGCCGAATGGCTGGAAGTGACGCCGCGCACCGTCTACCGCGATATGGCGGATCTGATGGCCAGCGGCGCACCGCTCAACGGCGAGGCCGGCGAAGGCTATTGGCTGGAAGCCGGCTTCACGCCGCCGGCGGTGGCGTTTTCCGCGCGCGAGCTGGCGGCGCTGGAAGTGGGTGCGCGCATGCTGGCGGCCTGGGCGGACCGTGACACCGCCTCGGCGGCGCAATCGGCGCTGGGCCGCATCCACGCGGTGCTGGGTTCCTCCGGCCTGCCGCCGGAGCCGCTGTACGCGCCCACAGCGGGCAATTACCCGCGCGAGCGGCTGGCGCCGCTGCGCGACGCCATCGTCTCCCGTCAAGCGCTGTGGGTGGATTACCGCGACGAAAGCGGCCGCGATAGCCAACGCGCGCTGCTGCCGCTGGCGCTGTTTTTCTGGGGCGACCGCTGGCTGCTGGCCGCCTGGTGCGGCCTGCGACTGGACTACCGCAGCTTCCGCGTGGACCGGCTGCAAAGCTGGCGCGACACGGACCTAAGCTGCCCGCCCGGCGTCAGTCTGGCCGGCTATCTGGGCCATGTCGACAGCGACGGCCGGGCGTTGGCTTGGCTGGAGCGACACCAGCGCCAACCCTGGCACCAAGAATAAGAACCTGACGCCTGGCCGGCGTCGCTGCCCGTTCAAGGCAGCAGGATGATAGAGCCGCTGGTCTTGCGTCCTTCCAGATCGCGGTGCGCCTGCGCCGCCTCCGCCAAGGGATAACGGTGCGACGGCTCCACCTTGACCCTGCCGTCCGCCACTCGTTCAAACAACGCCTGGGCCGAGGCCTCCAGCTCCGCGCGGCTGGCGATGTAATCAGCCAGCTTGGGCCGGGTAAAGAACAGCGAGCCGCGGCTGGTCAGCTCCAAGGGCGCGAACGGCGGCACCGCGCCGGACGCATTGCCAAAGCTGACCAACATGCCGCGCGGACTCAGACAAGCCAGCGAGATCTGGAAAGTATCCTTGCCCACCGAGTCATAGACCACCGGCACGCCCTGCCCGCCGGTGATCTCGCTGACGCGCGCCACCACGTCTTCGCGGCTGTAATTGATCACATGTTGGCAGCCCAGGCCGCGCACGATGTCGGCCTTGGCGTCGGAACCGACGGTGCCTATCACCGTCGCGCCCAGCGCCGTCAACCATTGCACTGCGATCTGCCCCACTCCGCCGGCGGCCGCGTGCCACAAGACAGTTTGGCCCGGCCTCACCGGGTAGCTGCGCTGCACCAGATACTCCACGGTCATGCCCTGCAACATCATGCAAGCGGCGGATTCGTCGCTGATGCCGTCGGGAATCTTCACCAGCACCGCCGCCGGCAGCAGCCGCTCGGTGCTATAAGCGCCCAGCGGGCCGCCGGCGTAAGCGACGCGGTCTCCCACCGCCAAACCGGACACCCCCGGCCCCAGCGCTTCCACTACCCCGGCCGCCTCCTGGCCCAGGCCGGACGGCAGCGGCAACGGATACAGACCGCTGCGTTGATAGGTATCGATGAAGTTGACGCCGATGGCGGTATGACGCACCCGCGCCTGGCCCGGTCCCGGAGCGGCCAGTTCCTGACTTTCCAGACCAAGCACTTCCGGCCCGCCGGTGTGGGAGAAAACGACAGCTTGAGTCATGACGGCCTCCTCGGCTCAAAAAATCCAGTGTGCGGCAGCGCCGCCGTCCCGGGCAAGCCGCTGTCGCAGAACAGACTGTTTCTACATCAGACCAATAATTGCCCTCGTCCCCAAGCCAACACTTCCGGCAGGATGCGCGGCCAGGCTTCAAGTCTGTGGTCGTCGCCGTTGAACACTGTCTGGCGGCAATCCAGATACAGCCCGGCCGCTTCGCGCCAATCCAGCACCTCGTCGCAACTGCCCAACAGCAGCCAGTAGCGGCGCGCGGACGGTTGCGGCACGCGCTGCGCCAGCAAGGCATGCATATCGGCATCGCTCAAGGTGTAGACCACGCCGGTGTAAGGGTTGGTCTGCTCGCCGATGAAGCGCGCCAAATCGTCGTAAGGCCGCACCGCCGGATTGATCAGCACCGCCGGACGTTGATGGCGCTCGGCCAAAAAGGTAGCGTAATAACCGCCGAGCGAACTGCCGATCAGCAAGGTGTCGGCCGGCAAGGACGCCACCAGGGCGGACGCCTGCTCGATCGCCTCGGCCGGATGCGGCGACAGCTGCGGGCTGTGCAGCGTCGCATTGAAAGCGTTCTGTTGCAGATAAGCGGCGGTTTCGTTCGCCTTCAGCGATTGAGGACCGGAATTGAAGCCGTGCAGGTAAACAATGTGCATGCAGATGGGAACAAACCGTAAATAAAGAGTTCATTCTAAATGGCCATCGTCCCAAGAAAAACCCTGGCAGCCGCGGCTGGCAACCGTCCTTTCGACGGGCTTGCCAATCCATTCGCATGAATGATACAAAAGCGCGGAAAAAATAATAAAACCGACGATTTATGCCACTTAGCGCGGTTTACAAAGATAACAGGAGAACATAAATGCTTGCCACCTTGCCGGACAACGCCCTCGTCGCCGACGCCACCACCACCAAACCCTACTCCGTAGCCAGCCTGATCATGGCGTGCGGCTTTCTGCACCACAGCGCGCAGGCTTTTCTCGACGACGTGCGCGCGGACCAGGCGCTGATCCGCTCCGGCTTCTGCCCGCGCCACCATGTCCATGTGGACCGCGACGGCCAGGCCACGGTGGACGGCTTCGTCCACGAACAGGTGGGCTTGCTGCTGCAGCACAACGCCTCCTTGCATTTCGCCTTGCATGAAATGCTGATGCAGTTCGGCCCGGACGCCTGCAACGACACTCTGGCCGGCATCATCGTGCGCGGCCTGCGCGGCGTTCAGGATTGGCAGGCCGCCTGCCTGTGCCTGGCGGCGATGCGCCGCGGCCCGGCCCGCGCCTGAAAACCTGTTTGCGATCTGCTGTGCTTCGGCGATACGGCGTTGGAAAAGGCCTCAGAATGCTCATGTACCGTATGTACACTTCGCTTCTTCGGTCGTTTCCGCCTTGTCTCGCCCTTGCTCGCGAGATCGTAAACACATTCTAAGCCTGAGCAGGCTTCAAACCGTCACTCCGGCGGCTTGGCCCGCTTGGCCAGATCCAGCGCCTTGAGCCCGGCGCCGACATCGCCCTGCGCCGCCGCCTTCGCATACCATCGTATCGCCGCCGGCAGGTCCCGCGCCACCCCGTCGCCGTGCTCGTACATGCTGGCGATCAGATACTGCGCGCCCACGTCGCCCTGCCGGGCGGCTTTCTCGTACCAGTACGCCGCCAACCGGTAATCCTTGGCCGCGCCGCGGCCGAGGAAGTACTGAGTGCCCAGATCCAACTCTGCCGGCAGATAGCTTTGAT
This sequence comes from Chromobacterium fluminis, assembly GCF_011602385.1. Lineage (NCBI taxonomy): Bacteria > Pseudomonadati > Pseudomonadota > Betaproteobacteria > Neisseriales > Chromobacteriaceae > Chromobacterium > Chromobacterium fluminis. Next base: position 283,982 of record NZ_JAAOMA010000001.1, read on the forward strand.
CCGCGGCCAGCCGGAACCAACGTGTCGCCTCGGTCAGCGACTTGGCCACCTGCTGGCCGTTTTCGTACAACACCCCCAGGGCATGCTGCGCCTGCGGCAGACCCGCGTCGGCTGCGCGACGCAACCAGCGCTCTCCCTGCATCTGGTCAGGCGCGCCGCCCTCTCCTCGCCAATGCATCATCGCCAGGTCGAAAGCCGCCACCCGGTCGCCCGCCTGGGCCGCCTGCTCGAACTGCCTTCGCGCGGCGGCCAAGTCGCCGCGCTGATAGCTCGCCCAGCCCGCCACGTCTGTAGCCAGCGACGCCAAGGCCCACATCGCCAATATCCCGCCTGCCCACACTTTCTTCATCGCCGCTCTCCGCACCAGCCCGTCCTGAGAGCCTGTTCAAAGTCTCGCGAGCAAGAGCGAGACAAGGCGAAAACGGCTGAGAAAGCGAAATGTACATAGGGTACATGAGCATTTCGAAGTCGGTTTCAACGCGGTATCGCCGATGCGTAGCAGACTATGAACAGGTTCTGTGAGCTTAGTCGGCGGCGGCGGGGAAATCTGTCGACGCCCGTTCCCATGGCGGCGGCTCGCTGCCCAGCCGTCTATCGATGAACTCCAGAAAGGCGCTCACCTTGGCCGGCACGTGCTTGCGCTCGGGAAACACCGCGTGCAGCGGCAAAGGGTAACGCTCCAGCAAGGGCAGCAGCCGTCCGGTGGCCAAATCCACCCCTACAATGAAGGTGGGCATTTGGGCGATGCCGGCGCCGGCCAAGAGCGCGTCGCGCTGTTCGTCGCCGTCAACAGCCACGTGCTGATGCGGCTGGCCACCATGAAACCACCCTGCTGGTGATCAGCGGGCAGATGCTGACCGGCATCCTGCTGGACCGCATGGCCGGCGTCGAGCGGCCGCCCGGTAGCCCGGCGCAATGCTTGCTATGCTGAAAGTCCACCCCGCGCGGCTAAAAAACCATGGTTCCACCCCAAAATCCTCATCCCGAGCGCCAGCTGTACCGCGACGCGGACGGCCGCTATTGCGCGCGGCTGGGCGGCTATCAATTCAGCAGCGTGTTTCAGCCGCTGTTCTACCGCAGCGGCGGTGTGTTCGGCTACGAAGCGCTGCTGCGCGTGCGAACGCAAGACGGCCAGACTCCGCCTCCCGACGCCTTTCTGTCCGGTCTGCCGCCGGAACTGGCGCTGGAAGCCGACCAACTGGCGCGGCTGATCCACATCCGCAACTTCGCGCAAAGCGGCCAGTCCGGCTGCCTGAGCCTGAACCTGATGGCCCAGACCGCAGTAGTGGACAATCACGGCCGCAGCCACCTTCCCCTGCTGCAAGGCCTGCTGGACTCGCTGGAACTGGACAGCGCCGGCGTGATTTTCGAGCTGCCGGAATACGAGGTGGAACACCACGGCCAACCGTTGATCAACAGCCTGCGCCTGACCGCCGAGGCAGGCTTCGGCCTGTCGGTGGACGACTTTGGCGCGGTGGCCGCGCGACACGGCAAGGTCAAGTCGCTGTGCCCGGACCTGATCAAAATCGACCGCAGCCTGCTGCTGGACTATATGTCCGGCGAACATCACCGGTTGCCGGTGCTGCTGGAGTTGGGCTGGCAGATTGGCTGTCGCATGGCGGTGGAAGGCATTGAAAACCGGGAACAACATCTGGCTATGCAGGAACTGGGCGTAGAGCTCTACCAGGGCTTCTACCTGGGCAAACCGGCCGAGCTGCCGGTGACCTGCCAGCTATGACCGACGCGGTCCAGCCCCAGGCTGAGCAAGGCCAGCGCGGCCAAAGCCGCGCCCAGCCATACCGGCGCGCGCAGGCTCAAGCCGGCGTCCAGCAAGGCGCCACCACCCCAGGAACCCAGCATCAGGCCCAGATTGACCACCGACATGTGCAGGCTGTTCACCATAGGCCCGCTGCCGCCAGCGCGCACCACCCGCACCACCATAGCCGGATTCATCGGCAGGCCGGCCAGGCCCAATAGCAGCACGCACGCCGCCGTCGCCGCCTGCCATTGCGCCAGCGACGCCAATGCCACCAGGGCAGCAAGCAACACCAGCAGGCCGCCCCGCAGCACAACGCGGGTGTGACTGTCCGCCAGGCGGCCGCTGCACAAATTGCCTAGCACCGTCGCCAGCCCGTAACCGACAAACAGCCAGGGCAGCGTCGAAGCGGCGAAGCCGCTGACCCGAGTGAACAAGGGCGCCAGATAGGTGAAGGCGGCGAATACCGCGCCTATGATCAGACCGCTGCTCAGATAAGCCGCCCATAGGCTGGGGCGCGCCAGCCGTCGGCCTTCTTCGCCCAGACTCAAAGCGCGCGGCGCGTCGCCAGACGGCGTCAGCGCGGCGATGCCTGCCGCGGCCAGCGCCACCATCATCGCCACGAGCCAAAAGCTCAAGCGCCAGCCCCAGTGCTGATCTACCCAGGCCGCCAGCGGCAAGCCGGCCACGGAAGCCAGCATCAAGCCGTTGAGCACCAGCGCGGCGGCGCGCGCCACCCGATGTTCGCCCACCAACTCCGCCGCCAAGGCCAGGGCCACGCCGAAGAAAGCCGATTGCGCCACGCCGCAGATCAGTCGCGACCACAGCATCTGCCGGTAATCGCCGGCCAGCGCGCCCAATGCCTGCCCGGCCAGGAACAATAGCAACAGGCCGATCAAGCTGTGCTTGCGCCGCGCCGAACGCAGCAGCCAAGTCAGCACCGGACCGCCCAAGACCACGCTGGCGGCGAAGGCCGACACCAGATTGCCCACCGCCGGCAAGCCGACGCCCAGCGCCGCCGCCAGCGACGGCATCATCCCCGCCACCATGAATTCCGATGTCGCCATCGCGAAAATGCATAAACCCAGCAGATACACCGTCGCCGGCATCGCCGCCTCGCCGTTTTTGCCCGCCATCCCTCTTCTCCCGTATCGCAATTGAATGAACGCTTATGCTAGATTTCTTGGCGAAACGGAAAAATAGTCTTTAATTCCATATTTAACGGAAAAAATTTCTGCAATAGCGAGGCTGTATGGAGAAAATGAGCGGCATCGAGCTGTTCGCCCACATCGCCCAGCAAGGCAGCCTGGTGGCCGCCGGACGGCAATTCGGCATTTCCGCCTCAGCCGCCGGCAAGGGGCTGGCGCGGCTGGAGGCACGACTGGGCGCACGCCTGGTTCAGCGCAGCACGCGGCGGCTGACCCTGACCACTGCCGGGGAACAATACTTGCAACGATGCCTGCGCATTCTGGATGAAGTGGAAGCCGCCGAACGCGAGCTGCAACAGGGTCAGGCCGCTCCCCGCGGCCGGCTGAAAGTCGGTCTGCCGCACGAATGCGGGGTGCTGGCCCCGCATCTGGCGGGCTTCATGCAAAGCTACCCGGAGATTGAGCTGGACCTGGACTACAGCGACCGCCTGGTGGACGTGATAGGCGAAGGCTTCGACGTGGTGATCCGCGGCGGCGAGCCCGGCGATTCGCGCTTGAGCGCTCGGCGACTGGGCGCTTACCGCATGCGGCTGGTGGCCGCGCCGGCCTACTTCGCCCGCTGCGGAGAGCCGGCGTCGCCGGCAGATCTGGCGCGACACCGCTGCCTGCATTATCGCTACCCGCGCAGCGGCAAGCTGGCGCCGTGGCCGCTGACCGGCGTCGACGCCCAGACGCTGCCGGTCAACGCCTGCGGCAACACAGGCGACGCGCTGATCCAGTTGGCGGAACAAGGCGCCGGCATCGCCTGCTTGCCGGACTTCACCGTGCGCCGCCAACTGGCGGAAGGACGGTTGCAAGCACTGCCGGAAGCCTGGGCGGAACGCAGCGGCACCCTCTACCTGCTATGGCCCGGCGCGCCCTATTTGCCGCCGCGGCTGCGCGCCTTCATCGACTTTTTTGCCGAGCGCGGCTTCCCCGGGGGCTGAACCCCGCCAGACTCTGGCTCAAGGCGCCGACACCAGCCGGTCCGCCATCGCCTTGATCGCCCGCATCTGCACCCCGCTCTTCCAGGCGAAATTCACACCGGTGTAGCCGAACCAGTCCCAGCAACCGTTCGGGTTGCCCGGCGGCATCGCCGTGGTTTGGGGGTAGAGCACGATGATGCGGTTGTTGTCCGCCCACTCGTTGTAGCCGGCATGAGCGTAGTAGGCGTCGCCGACGGCGCCCGCGTACTGGCGGCAGCCGTGCAGCGCCACATGTACCTTGCAGGTCTCGCCCTCGGCGCAGATGCGCGGCACATAGACATAGCCCTCGTCCGCCAAGCTGCTGCCTGGCGGCGCGTACGGCTTCTGGTCGAAAACCGCCACCTGGCTGCTCAATTGGCCAGCGCGCGGCTGCAAGGGGCCGTAAATCTGCTTCAGGATCGCCCCGGCCTGATCGTAGCCTTCGCCCTTCCAGTCGCAATGGTTGACGTAGGGCGACTTGGTTTCGCCGCAGTCATTGCCGTAAGTCGGCGTAATCTGGGCATGGCCGGCCGGCAGGCCGCGCAGATATTCAATGCGAGCCGCCGGCACCCCCAGCTTGCGGAAATAGCTCTCTGCGCTGTCCACCACCGCCGTCTTCACAGTGTTGTCCTGGCTCCCGCTGAACAGATAGACGCGACGCTTGGCCAAATTGGACAAGGGATCGATCTGCCCGCTCAGCGCGAACTGCTGAGTCGCCAATACCAGGCCGCCCACCGCCGGCGGTGGTCCGCTCATGCATGCCGGCGCGCCCGCCAGCATGCCCTTGGAACAATAATAGGGCCCGCCCGCCACCACGCCGACGCCGCGCACCGAGGCGGAAAACGCCACTTGGTACTGCACCGCCATGAAAGCCCCGGACGACAGGCCGGACACCGACGACTGCCGAGCGTCGCCGCGATACGCCGACAGCGGCTCCGCCGCCGCGACCATCTGCGCCAACGTCAACGCCAGCGCCCCTCCCCACCACCAGCCCAGTTTCAACATAAGCCCTCCTTTCGCGCGAAGCCCGCGCTCCCGCCTGGATTATGGCCTTGCCCTCTGGCAAAAATCTCTATCATGTCATGTGCATTCGGCAAATCGGTCAGTCTTTTTCTTGTACCAAGCCCTCTTGCGGCCACCGGCGCTGTTCCGCACCGCCGCTATTCCGTACTATCCCAGTTTCATCAATGACAAGAAGAACGGCATGCCCCCGCTCCCTGCGCCCCCCATCGCCGGCCTGCGCGCCTCGCTGCTGATCGGCCTGACGCTAACGCTCATCGCCTGCAAACCCGAGCCGCCGCCACCCGCCACGCGTCAGGACACGGCCAGCTCGCCGTCCGCCGTCGGGCAGATACGCCGCTTGAACGCCTTGCCGGCCGGCGTCGAACTGCGCGGCAAGCTAATCGCCGCCTACGGCTGGACAGACAGCGCCGGCGAACACCTGTTGGTGCTGGCGGAACAACAGGAAGCCCGAAGCGCCGACGGCACCCAAAGCGCGGCGCTCTACGCTGCGCAATACACGCTGGGCCAAGATAGACCGCGCAGGCAGTGGATGCTCAACGACGGCGTAACGCGTTGCGAGTTCGACGCCAGCGCGGCCTTCGATCTAGGCGCCATCGGCTTTCCGGATATCAACCGCGACGGCGCGCTGGAAACCGTTCTCGGCTATCGCAGCGCCTGCGCCAGCGACGTCAGCCCCAACGACTACAAGCTGATCCTTCACGTAGGCAAAACCAAGTACGGACTACGCGGCCTGGACCGCCAGGGTGTGCGCTGGCTGGACCCGGACAGCGGCCACCTGACCGGCCTGCCGCTGCCCGACGACTGCAGCCCGCAGGGCCAACGGGCACTGCAAGCCAAAGGTTGGGAGAAAGACTTCGAACCGCCCTACCTGCCCGGCTGTTACACCGACGAGAACGACTTCACCGCGGCGCCGCCGTCCTTTGCCCGTCACATGCGCCAACAATGGTTCACTCTCATGCGCCAACAGGAAGAAAGCTGGCTCAAACAACAGCAGCAGGAATAAGCGCGAGGCGGGCTCTCATCCCGCCTGCCATTCGATACGCACAGCAACAATTCTAATTTGCAACAAAATCAAAGCCACCACCCGCGCCTATCCTAAGGGTTTCCATAGCTTCCGATTTTTCCCACCCGCGGCGCGGCGCCCTTCCTGACAGGCTCGCAGCCAGCACGGCGGCGGGCCTGTTTTCACTTGCCCCCCTTCGGCATCACCACCTTGACCTTCCCACTATAGAGAAATGTAATTTTTTAAAGTAAATAATAAATGTTATTCGTTAAAAAAATTACATTAATGGCAATCGATGAAATTGCATCGATAGTAAAGCCTATTTACTACCCCATCTGAAATCATGGCTAAATCAGGAGATCATGCCCCGCAAGCGCCGCTTGCCAGGCGCAAAAAACCCCGAGGGCGGGCGCGCCTCGGGGTTCTTCAATACACTCGATTCCGCAAACAACTTGATGAGCGGCGATGCGCGCGCGCGAATCCACGCCGCGCGACAAAAAAGGCCGCCTTTGAAGGCGGCCTGTTCGGCATGCGGCGATGCTTGTCACCGCGCTGGATGATGAATGATTTACGTCCAGCCCAGGCTTACCAGCTCCTCCACACTCAGATGCCGCCATTCGCCCTGCGGCAGTTCACCCAACTCAACGCTGCCCAAGCTGATGCGATGCAGTTGTTCCACCCGGTTGCTGGCCGCCGCCACCATGCGTTTGACCTGGTGGTACTTGCCCTGGGTGATGGTCAGCAGGATCACGTGGCTGTCCAACTGTTCGATGCTGTCGGCCGCGAACTCCTCGCCTTCATCGTTCAGGTAGACCCCGCTTTGCAGCTTGGCGATGAATTCCTCGCTGGCCGCGTGCTTCAACGTGACCTGGTAGCACTTGGGCACCTGCTTCTTCGGCGAGCTGAGCGCGTGCACGAACTGGCCGTCGTTGGTCAGCAAGATCAGGCCGGTGGTGTCCACGTCCAGCCGGCCCACCGCGGTGATGCCCAGATTGCCGAACTGATACGGCAGCAGCCGGTAGATGCCGGGATTGTGCTGCGGCTTGTGCGAGGTTTCGTAATTGGGCGGTTTGTGAAACAACAGGTAGAGCGGGCCGCTAACCACGTCCCAGGGTTTGTCGTCCACCACCAGTTGCCGGATGTCGGCCAATTCCACCTGCTGGCGGTAGTTGTCAACGATCTCGCCGTTGACTTCGACCAAGCCGTACTCAATCAGCTGCTTGCATTCCTTACGGCCGCCAAAGCCTTGTTGTTGCAGTAGTCGGTAAAGTTCCATCACCGGATGGTAGCACACCGCCCCTGACGCTCCCTCCGCCGTCAGGACACCAGCGGTTGCGCCGGATCCGCCACGCAAACCCGGTCGCGCCCCTCTTTCTTGGCGCGATACAAGGCGGCGTCGGCGGCTGACACCACGCTGCCGGCGTCCGTGCCGTGCAATGGACACAGGGCCAGCCCCACCGACAAGGTGACGCGGATGTTGTGGCCGCCGGCTACGATGGGCAAGGCGCGCACATCGCGGCACAGCTGCTGCGCCTTGGCGTGGGCGTCGTCCAGCGACGCGCCGGGCAGCAAGATGAAAAATTCTTCGCCGCCGTAGCGGCAGACAATGTCGCCGCTGCGAAAAGCGTCGCTCAGCTGCGCCGCCAGCGCCGTCAACACCGCGTCCCCGCACTGATGGCCGTACTGATCGTTGATATGCTTGAAATGATCAGCATCGACCATCAACACCGCCACGTCCCGATGCACCGCCAGCATATGACTGAGGATGCGCGGCAAAATGTCGTCCAGATGGCGGCGGTTGAACAGGCCTGTCAGCGGATCGCGCAGCGTCTGTTCGCGCAGACCTTGTTGCAGCAGTTCGATTTCGCTCAGATTCTGGCGCAGCGCCTGATTGGCCTGCAGCAAATCCTGCTCCAGCCGTTTGCGCTCGCTAATGTCGTTGATACCGTTGATCACAAACCAGCCATCGTCGGCGCGAACCACCGAACAGGAAATCAGCGCCCAGAACTCTCGGCCGTCCGCGGCGCGCAACCGCACTTCTCGGTCGCGCACGCAGCCGCCTACGCGCAGCAGCGAGGACACGCGCTCGCGCTCGGCCGGGTCCACGTAGAAGTCCTGCACCCTCAGCGGCCTTCCTGGCGCAAGGCGCTCGCGGAACAACTCCTCGGCGCGGGCATTGGCGTAGATCAGTACGCCTCCCTGCAAACGGTTCATCGCCAACGGAAACGGCGCGGCGTCCGCCATCAGCCGCAAACGCGCCTCGCTGTCCGCCAAATCCCGGGTCCGAGCGCGGACCTTGCCCTCCAACTGGCGGTTGACGCCTCGCAGCCTGGCCTCGGTGCGGCGCAGATCCACCGCCAACGCTCCAAACACCAGCAAGGTGGAGGTCTGGATCAGCATCAGCATGCTGAGAGTCAGCAAAGCCTGCTCGCCGTGACCGAAAGCGCCGCGGCCAAGCACTCCGCCAGCCAAGGCCAACAGCAAAATGCCCAGCGACAAGCCATGCGCCAGCCGCAAGCGCTGACGAAACGCGAACCATAGCAAGGGCAGGCTGAAACAATAGGGCAGAGCGGCGTAGCGCCCGGTGCTGTCGTCTATGCCCAACATGGCCAATCCGGCGGCCAGCAAGGTCAGCCAAGCGATCAGGCCATCCAGCGAGTTGAGGCCGCCCTGGCCTTCTCCAGCCCCCGTGCGCCTCAACAACAACAGACAAGGCGCCAGACTGAAAATACCGGCCAGGTCCGCCAACCACCAAGCGATAAAGTGACGCCCCAGCGGCAAGAGAGGCAGTAGCTGGCCATGCAGCAAGGCCGCCGTGCCGCCCATGGCGGCGATGGCGGCGGCCAGCGCCGCGCCGGCGATGAAGGCCAACACGTAGGACAGACTGTGCAAGGGCAAACGCCGGCCACAGCGGTAGCGTACCAGCAAGGCGCCCAGTAAGCTGCCCACCGTGTTGGCGCCGGCGATCAACAAGGCGTCCGCCAGCGGCAGCTGGCGCGACGATAGGCTGAACAGCAAGGAGCCCACAGCCAATCCCACGCCATAGCGCTGGCCGCCGCGCAAGGCGACCGCCATGGCCAGGCCGGCCGGAAACCAGGCCGGCGTCAACCAGGTTTCCGCGTCCATGAAGCCGGCCATCAATAGCCGCGCCAAGCCCCAATAGGCCGCGGCGACGCCCAACTGACGCCACGCGGCCGCCAGGAAACCCGCGGCGGAATCCCTACATCGCTGCATGCCTGTCTCCACCCTCTCTGCGCACAGCCGCGGCGGCTGGCGGACTCAGGACGCTTTCTCCCGCCCGCGAGCCGGACTAGAGCGCGGCCGGTGTTCCAGGCCGTCCCCGAAATGGGGCGCGGGGCGGGAAGCGCCGCTTTTTAGTCAATATAGATATTCATGCTCGATTCCGCCGTCATTTATCGGCTTGCGAATTTCGTGCTCTCGGCAGCCGGCTCGCTATCTTGCTGATTCACATCGCGATTGAAGAAATGATACTTATCATCTAAAACGGAATCACCGCTTCGTCATTGCGTTGCGCCACCTCGCAGTCGAACAGGAAGGTCAACAATGCGCTACAGCTCAACTCACAAGACCGAAACCCGTCAACGGATCCTGACCATGGCCTCGCTGCGCTTTCGCGCCGAAGGCGTGGCCAATGTCGGCATCGCCAACCTGATGGCGGATCTGGGGCTGACCCATGGCGGCTTTTACGCCCACTTCCACAGCAAGGACGACCTAGTGGCGCAATCTTGTCGCCAGGCCTTGCTGGACATGAACGAGATTTGGCAGGCCCAACTGGAACAGGCGCCCAACGGCGCCGGGCTGAAACGGCTGGCCAAGGATTATTTGAGCGCGGCGCACAGGGATTTCCCGGACTCCGGCTGCGCCGCCGCCGCGCTGGCCGGGGAGTTGGCTCGCCACGACAAAGCCACCCGCCAGGCGTTTTCCGAGGGCTTGCAGGCTTTGCTGCACACCTTGCGCCAAGCGCAACAATGCGACACGGCGGCCGGAGCGCGGCCGGCACTGGCGCCAGAAGCCTGCCTGGCTCTGATGGTGGGCGCCTTGTTGCTGTCTCGTGCCATCTCGGACGAAACGCTGTCCGACCGGCTGCTGAAAAGCGCGGCGGCGGCGTTGGCCTTGCAAGCCCGAGGTTAGAGCCTCGCGAGCAGGGGCGAGACAAGGCGAAAACAAGCGAAAAAGCGGAATGTACAAGTGGTACATGAGCATTTTGAGCTTGTACTCACCGTGCAACGCTCCACGAAGCGCAGCAGACTTTGGACAGGTTCTTAGACGATGTCTAGGTGATCTATGCCTTCCAGTGGGTCCCGCGACTTGGAACCCTCGCTGTAAAGCTTGATCTTCAGCCGCAGATCGTTAATGGAGTCGGCGTTGCGCAGAGCGTCCTCGTAGCTGATCAGGTCCGCTTCGTACAACTCGAACAAGGACTGGTCGAAGGTCTGCATGCCGGTCTCGCGCGAGCGGCCCATCACTTCCTTCAGACTGGCGATTTCGCCTTTGAAGATCATGTCGGACACCAGCGGGCTGTTGAGCAGAATTTCCACCGCCGCCACCCGGCCGCGGCCGCTTTTGATCGGCACCAGCCGCTGAGAGATGATGGAGCGCATATTCAGCGACAGATCCATCAACACCTGCTGATGGCGTTCCTCAGGGAAGAAGTTGAGAATGCGGTCCAGCGCCTGGTTGGCGTTGTTGGCATGCAGCGTGGCCAGGCACAAATGGCCGGTTTCGGCGAACTGCAAGCCGTAACCCATGGTTTCGCGATCGCGAATCTCGCCCATCAGAATCACGTCCGGCGCCTGGCGCAAGGTGTTCTTCAAGGCAATGTCCCAATCATCGGTGTCCACGCCCACCTCGCGCTGGGAGATGATGGACTTCTTGTGCTGGTGCACGTATTCGATCGGGTCTTCGATCGTGATGATGTGATCGTGGTTATGACTGTTGCGCCAGTCCACCAGCGCGGCCAGCGAGGTGGATTTGCCTGAGCCAGTGCCGCCGACGAAGATCACTAGGCCGCGCTTGATCAGCGCGATATCGCGCAGCACCAGCGGCAGGTTGAGCTGATCGAAGGTGGGGATTTCTGTGTTTATCTTGCGCAACACCATGCCGGCATGGCCCTGCTGCACATAGGCGCTGACGCGGAAACGTCCCAGACCCGGCGGGTTGATCGCAAAGTTCGCCTCCTTCTTGGTTTCGAACTCCTCGGTCTGCCGGTCGTTCATCACCGCGCGCACCAGTTCCTTGGTGTGCTGGGCGGATAAGGGCTGCGGCGCCACCGGAGTGATCTTGCCGTCTATCTTCATCGCCGGGGGGAAATCGGCGGCGATGAAAACGTCGGAGGCGTTCTTGCCGGTGGCGTGCTTCAGCAGATCCAGTATGAACTTGGAAGCCTGGTCTTTTTCCATGATGAGGTCCCGCGGGTCGCCATTTAAGTGTAGAGCAGCGCCCGCTCAGAATTGATCCTTGTTGGCGGCCTTTTGCCTGGCATCCGCCGGCGACACCATATTGCGCCGCACTAGCTCCTGCAGGCACTGGTCCAGCGTCTGCATGCCGTGCTGCTGGCCGGTCTGGATCATGGAGTTGATCTGAGCAATCTTGTTCTCGCGGATCAGGTTGCGGATCGCCGGGGTGCCCAACATGATTTCATGCGCCGCCACCCGCCCGCTGCCGTCCTTGGTTTTAAGCAGGGTTTGGGCGATCACCGCGCGCACAGACTCGGACAGCATGGAACGCACCATCTCCTTTTCCCCGGCCGGGAATACGTCGACGATGCGGTCTATGGTCTTGGCCGCGGAGCTGGTGTGCAGAGTGCCGAACACCAGGTGGCCGGTTTCCGCCGCGGTCAAAGCCAGGCGTATGGTTTCCAGATCGCGCAGTTCGCCCACCAGGATCACGTCCGGGTCTTCGCGCAAGGCGGACTTCAAGGCATTGGCGAAGCTGTGTGTCTGCAAACCCAGTTCACGCTGGTTGATCAAACACTTCTTGCTGTCGTGGACGAACTCGATCGGGTCCTCGACAGTCAGGATGTGGGAGAAGTGGTTGTCGTTGATGAAATCTATCATCGCCGCCAGCGTAGTGGATTTGCCGGAGCCGGTGGGGCCGGTCACCAGCACCAGCCCGCGCGGAAAGGCGGCGATTTCCTGGAAAATCTTGGGCGCGCCCAACTGTTCCAGCGACAGCACCTTGGACGGAATCACCCGAAACACCGCGCCCATGCCGCGGTTCTGCACGAATGAGTTGACGCGGAAACGGGCGATGCCGGGCAGATCGAAGGAAAAGTCACACTCGAAGGTGTCTTCGAAGATTTTGCGCTGGTAATCGTTCATGATGTCGTACACCATGTCGTGCACGTCATGGTGGTCCATCGGCGGCAGGTTGATGCGGCGGATGTCGCCGTTCACCCGGATCATCGGCGGCAGCCCGGCGGACAAGTGCAGGTCGGACGCCTTATTCTTGACCGTAAAGGCCAAGAGCTCCGAAATTTCCATAATATAATCTCCACGATGACTGCGCCGCCGCCATGGTTTCAGCCGCCAGGCGACTACTTAAAATGAAGTACCGCCGCGCGCCGGCAACGCGTCCAAACAAGACGCCGGCCCACTTCCGGCATTTCCGGCTCTGGCGCTGATTGTAAGCTCAACTCAGCCATTTGGGATATCGCCGTCACCCCATATTATTAACGATGCGCGGCCATGCTGCTTTGTAGAAACCCCAACCCCGGGCAACAAGCCGCACCGCCCGCAGCAAACCATTTCTCGACGCCATGACAGACTCCATCTCCCAACCCTTGCAACAAGTCCGCCAGCGCCTGGCGGACGCGGAACACGCCGCCGGCCGGCCGGCGGGAACGGTGCGCCTACTGGCCGTCAGCAAAACCTTCCCCGCAGCGGACATCGAGCAAGCCTATCTTGCCGGCCAGCGCGCCTTTGGTGAAAACTACGTACAGGAATTGCAGCAGAAGGCCGAGGCGCTGGCCGGCCTGGAGATCGAATGGCACTTCATCGGCCCGATGCAATCCAATAAAACCCGCGCGGTGGCGGAGTTGGCCCACTGGGCCCATTCGGTGGAACGGCTGAAAATCGCAGAACGGCTGTCGGCGCAGCGGCCCAACGCGCTGCCGCCGCTAAATGTGTGCATTCAGGTCAATGTCTCCGGCGAGGCCAGCAAGAGCGGCTGCGCCCCGGAACAGGCGCTGGAACTGGCGCGCGCAGTGGCGGCCTTGCCGCGCCTGACCCTGCGCGGCCTGATGTGCATCCCGGAGCCCACGGAGGACACTGCGCGGCTGGCGTCTCAGTTCGCCCTGTTGCGCCAACTGCGAGAGCGCCTGAACGCCGAAGGGCTGGCGCTGGACACTTTGTCCATGGGCATGTCCGCCGATATGGCCGTCGCCGTCGCCGAAGGCGCCACCATGGTGCGGGTGGGCACCGCCATTTTCGGCGCGCGCCATTATCATTGAATGACATTGGTTTGAAACAGCAGACATTCAGGCCGATTTATTAAGGAAAGATCATGCGGATTACCTTCATCGGCGGCGGCAATATGGCCAACGCCATCATCGCCGGCCTGATCAAGCAGGCGGCGCATCGCATCCACGTAGTGGACCCTGACGCGGGCAAGGTGGAGCGGCTGCGTCAGGCATACGACGTCAGCGGCGGCGCGGCGCTGCCGGACGCCTTCGACATCGGCGACATCGTGGTGCTGGCGGTCAAGCCGCAGCACCTTCGCGACTTGTGCCTGGAGTTGGAGCCCAGGCTCAACGGCGCGCTGGTCATCTCCATTGCCGCCGGCATTCGCCTGGACGCGCTGTGCCGCTGGCTGGGCAGCAAGCGCGTGGTGCGGGTGATGCCCAACACTCCGGCGATGATAGGCAAGGGCGTGTCCGGCCTGTTCGCATCGGTGGGCGTCAGCGAAGACGACCGCCAGGACGCCAACACCGTAATGCAGGCGGCCGGCATCACGCTCTGGCTGCAAAACGAACAACGCATCGACGACGTCACCGCCGTTTCGGGCAGCGGTCCGGCCTATGTGTTCTACTTCATCGAAAGCATGATAGAAGCGGCGCAACAGACCGGCTTCTCCGAAGCAGAGGCGCGCCGATTGGTGCTGGCCACCTTTGAAGGCGCGGTGGAGCTGGCCAAGCAAAGCCCGCTGTCGGTCGGCACCCTGCGCACCAATGTGATGTCCAAGGGCGGCACCACCGAGCGCGCCATCGCCCGCTTTGAGGCGGACGGCGTCAAACAAGCCATTATCGCCGGCACGCTGGACTGTCGCGACCGCTCGATCGAAATGGGCCAACAACTCAGCCAGGACTAAGCCACATCATGTTTTTCGACACTTTGCGTTTTCTGATCCACACTCTTTCCGGCCTGTTCGTGCTGGTGCTCCTGCTGCGCTTCTACCTGCAAGTGGCGCGCGCGCCGTTCAAACACCCGCTGTGCCAGTTCGTGATGGCCGCCACCAACTTCGCGGTGCTGCCCATGCGCAAGCTGGTGCCGGCGATGCGCGGCTACGACAGCGCCACCATGCTGCTGGCCTGGCTGATTTCGCTGCTGGCCAACGTGCTGGTCACCCTGCTGAGCTCGGTGCCGGAAGTCTTCACCTTTCCGCAGGTATGGGTGGCGCTGTCTTTGCTGTCGCTGCTGGAGGTGTTCAAGCAGTCGCTGACCCTGTTGATGGGTAGCGTCATCGTCCAGGCCGTGCTCAGTTGGGTCAGCCCCTACAACCCGCTGATGCCGGTGCTGGACGCGCTGACCCGGCCCTTCCTGCGCCCGTTCCGCAAGGCCAATATTGGCGGCGTGGACCTGTCGCCGCTGGTGCTGTTCCTGATCATCCAGGTGATTTTGATGCTGCCGGTGCGCATGCTTGAAGCAAGCTTCTTGACCCAACTCAAGGTAGTACTGTAGGAATTCAGGTTATTTGTCATATTTTTTTGCGGCCGCACCGCTGCGGTCGTCCATTTGGCAACCGATTTGCATCACCAAACAGGAGACTTCCAATGAAAAAAGCCTTGCTCGCCGCCGCCCTGATGAGCGCCGTCGCCGCTCCCGCCTTCGCCAATATGCAGCTGGCGCAAAAGTACAGCTGCACCGCCTGTCATGCGGTGGACAAGAAAATCGTGGGTCCGGCTTACAAAGATGTGGCCAAGAAATACGCCGGCCAGAAAGGCGCGGAAGCCATGCTGATGGCCAAGGTCAAGAACGGCGGCTCCGGCGTATGGGGCCCGGTGCCGATGACCCCGCATCCGAACATCCCGGACGCGGACCTGCGCGCGCTGGCCAAGTGGGTGTTGTCGCTGAAATAAGCCATCCAGACATTGCAGATCCGGCACGCCGCTCGGCGCGCCGGCCCACGGAAAAAGGCGGCGGATTGCCGCCTTTGAACTGTCCGGGACATTTTATGTCCTAGCCTGTTGCGCCAATACCCTTTTAACGATGTCTCAGGCTTGTTACCGGAGTGAAACAACGCTATACCGATTGTCAGCAGCAGGGAGTTAATATCACCTAAGCGCCTAAGACAGTTGCAGAAATAGCGGGGCGCCGGTAATCTTCTCCGCCTGTTGCCAACTCTATGCTGGAAGCACCAAATATGGCCAAACTAACCGAACAGGATATCCTCAACTGGACCGGCGACGATTACATGAACGCCGACCATCTTGAGTTTTTCAAAGACCGGTTGTTGCAGATGCAGCTGGAGTTGCTCTCTAACGCAAATGCGACCGCCAACCACCTGCAAGAGCAGGAAGCCACGCCGGATCCCGCCGACCGCGCCACGCTGGAAGAGGAATACGCGCTGGAACTGCGCACCCGCGACCGCGAGCGCAAACTGCTGCAGAAGATCCAGGCCTCGCTGCGCCAGATCGAAGACGGCTCTTACGGCTTCTGCGAGGATACCGGCGAGCCCATCGGCCTGCGCCGCCTGATGGCCCGCCCCACCGCCACATTGTCGGTGGAAGCCCAGGAGCGCCGCGAGCGCATGAAGCGCCAGTACGCCGACTGATTGTTCCGGCTCTCGCCCGCAAAACGCCCTGGCCGCAACCAGGGCGTTTTTCATGCCCGCGTTTCCTCTATTCAACAAAAACAAGCAGATAAATCGACAGACGATAGCTTGCCTCTAATGACTGTCTAGTATGAATTTAGGGCATTAAAGCAGACCGGCCGCTTGTCTAGCGTCGTCGAATCCGGTTATCTTGCTGCTATGCAAAAACTGAAATAGCAAGGGACACGCTTTATGCAACGCCAGACCGACGACGTCAGAATCCGCGAAATCAAGGAGCTGCTGCCGCCCATCGCCCACCTGTACGAACTGCCAATCACCGAAGCCGCCTCGGAAGTGATCTACTCCGCCCGTCGCGACATCTCCGCGCTGCTGCGCGGCGAAGACGACCGCCTGCTGGTGGTGATCGGGCCCTGCTCCATCCACGACACCGAAGCCGCCATCGAATACGCCAAGAAACTGGCGCCGCTGCGCGACAAGCTAGCGGAAGAGCTGGTGGTGGTGATGCGCGTCTACTTTGAAAAACCGCGCACCACCGTCGGCTGGAAAGGCCTGATCAACGACCCGATGTTGAACGAATCCTTCGACATCAACAGCGGCCTGCGCATCGCGCGCCGCCTGCTGCTGACCCTGAACGACATGGGGATGCCGGCCGCTACCGAATTCCTGGACATGATCACGCCGCAGTACTTCGCCGACCTGATCAGCTGGGGCGCCATCGGCGCGCGCACCACCGAAAGCCAGGTGCACCGCGAGCTGGCCTCCGGCCTATCCTGCCCGGTGGGTTTCAAGAACGGCACCGACGGCAATCTGAAGATCGCCGTGGACGCCATCCGCTCGTCCAGCGTGCCCCACCATTTCCTGTCCGTGACCAAGACCGGCCACTCCGCCATCGTCTCCACCGGCGGCAACCCGGATTGCCACGTGATCCTGCGCGGCGGCAAGGAACCCAATTACTCGGCCGAGCATGTCAGCGCCGCGGCGGCGGAACTAGTCTCCGTGGGCCTGCCGCAAAAGCTGATGGTGGACTTCAGCCACGCCAACAGCCGCAAGGACTACCGTCGTCAGATGGAAGTGGCCGACGACATCGCCGGTCAATTGGCCGCCGGCAACGCCAACATCTTCGGCGTGATGGTGGAAAGCCACTTGGTGGAAGGGCGCCAGGACCTGAAACCGGGTTGCGAGTTGACCTACGGCCAGAGCGTCACCGACGCCTGCATCGGCTGGGACGACACGGAAAAACTGCTGACCACGCTGGCCGACGCGGTGAAGGCGCGCCGCGCGCGTCAAGACTGAGCCAACCTTACCTTGCTGTCTCGCGGCGGAGCCTACGCTCCGCCGTTTTCATTGGCTCAGCTGCTCGCCGGCCAAGCGGCCCAACGTGGCGATGGCTCCCTCCAAGGCCGGCGACCACGGCTGGCCGAAGTTCAGTCGCAGGCAATGGCCGAAACGCGGCTCGGCGGAAAACACCAGGCCCGGCGCGAAACTGATGGATTCGGCCAACGCCCGCTCCAGCAGGCGGCCTGCGTCCAGCCCTTCCGGACACTCCACCCACAGCAGCAGGCCGCCCTGCGGCCGCCGCAGCCGCGTGCCCTTGGGGAAGGCCGCCAGCACCGCGTCGGCCAGCTGACGCATCTGCCTCGCCAACTGCCGCCGCAAGCGCTCGGCGAAGCGCGCGTAGTCGCCGTTGGCCAACACATCCGCCAGCAAGCCCTGATACAAGGCCGAACTCACCAGGCTGCTGCTATTGCTCAGCCGCGCCAATGCCGCATGATGGCGACCGCCGGACAGCCAGCCCAGACGGAACGAGGGCGCGAAGCTTTTGGTGAAGGACGAGCAGTAAATCACTTCGCCGCGGCTATCCCAGGCTTTCAACGGCGTTGGGTGCTGCCCGCCGAAGTAAAGCTCGCCGAACACATCGTCCTCGATGATGGTCAGACCGTGACGGTAAGCCAGCCGCAACAATCGCTTCTTGGCTTCGTCCGGCATCAGCGCGCCGGTGGGATTCTGAAAATTGGTCACCGTTACCAAACAACGCGGCGCCGGTCCGTGGCGCAAGGCGAACTCCAGCGCCTCCAGCGACAGGCCGGCGTCCGGCGTGCACGGGATTTCCAGCGCCTTCAGCCCCAAGGCCTCCAGGGTTTGCAGTAGACCGAAGTACACCGGCGTCTCCACCGCCACGGTGTCGCCGGGCCGGGTCAGCAAGCGCAGCGACAGGCTGATCGCCTCGGTAATGCCGTGGGTGAACAGGATGGCGTCGGGCTCCAACGCCAACTGCCACTGCGCCGCCAGTTCGCACACCAGCCGATACAGCCTCGCCTGCTCGCCGCGCGGCAAATAGGCGCTTATCAGTTCTGGGCGCTGGTTCAGCGTCTGCTGCAGCCGACGCGCCAACCCCGCCGCCGGATACATGCTGCCATGCGCTTCCGCCATGTGCAGTTGGGTGCCGATGTCCAGGCCGGACCACTCGATCAATTGCGACATGCGGCTGTCCACCCGCACCAGGGTCGCCGCCGACGGCAAGCCGTCGTCCCGGGCATGCGCCTGCTGCGCGCGGCTGGGCAAGGCGGCGAAAAACCCGGCGCGCGGGCGGGCGCTGACGCGTTGCCGACGCTCCAGATGACGGTAGGCCGCCAGCGCGGTCAAGACGTTGACCCCGTGCTCGGCGGCCAGATGGCGCACCGAGGGCAGACGGCTGCCGGGGGGATATTCGCCGCTGTCCAATCCTTGCTCGACTTCGGCGGCAATGCGCAAATACAGGGAATCGCTCATGGCTGTTATATAGAACAGATTGTGCGCAGCATAAACTGTTTACGTCGGCTGTGGGAAGGCGCGGACCAGCGCTTACGCTAGGCTGGGCGCTACTTTTCATCGCAAGAAAGCGCATCATGCCGTCCACCTTCTGGCGCGACCTGTCGCCCTCCGCCGCGCTGGCCGCAGTGCTGGCCTTATTGGTCGGCTACTCCGGCCCCTTCCTCATCATCGTCCACGCCGCGCAGTCCGCCAGCCTGTCCCCGGCCCAGCTCGGTTCCTGGATCTGGGCGGTGTCCATCGGCTCCGGCGTGGCCGGCCTATGGCTGTCCTGGCGCTGGAAAGCCCCGGTGATCACCGCCTGGAGCACGCCCGGCGCGGCGCTATTGCTGGCCGCCCTGCCCGGCGTGCCCTACGGCGAAGCGGTGGGCGCCTTCCTCGCCGCCGCCGCCATCGTCACCCTGCTGGGCGTCAGCGGCCTGTTCGACCGGCTGATGAAGGTCTTTCCCGCCGCGCTGGCGGCGGCGATGCTGGCCGGCATCCTGTTCCGCTTCGTCGCCGAACTGGCCAGCGCCGCTGGCCACGACCCGCTGCTGGTGGTCAGTATGGCCGCGCTGTTCTTCGTTGGCCGCCGCTTCTTCCCGCGTTACGCGCTGCCGGCCGCCATCCTGCTTGGCCTGCTGCTGGCGGCGGCTCAAGGCCTGTTCCAGCCGCTGCCGGCCCATGGCGGCGACGGCGGCCCCTTGTTCACAGCGCCGCAATGGTCGTGGAGCGCCTTCTTCAACCTGGCCCTGCCGCTGGCGCTGGTGGCGCTGACCGGCCAGTTCCTGCCCGGCATGGCGGTCCTGTCCTCCTCCGGGTACACCATCCCAGCGCGCTCGCCGGTATCGCTGCTGGGCGCGGTGTCCATGCTGACCGCTCCCTTCGGCGGCCACGGCGTGGTGCTGGCGGCGATCACCGCCGCCATCTGCACTGGGCCGGAAACCCATCCCGATCCTAAACGCCGTTACGTGGCCGGCGTGATCTGCGGCGCGCTCTATCTGGTGCTGGGCGTGGCCGGCGGCGCGCTGGCCAGCCTGATTTTGACCCTGCCCAAGGCGCTGGTGGCCACCGCCGCCGGCTTGGCGCTGTTCGGCACCCTGGCGTCCTCCCTGAGCGCGGCGCTGGCCAACGAAGGCCATCGCGAAGCGGCCTTGATCACCTTCGTGGTAGCCGCCTCCGGCGTCAGCATCGCCGGCCTGGGCGCGCCGCTGTGGGCCTTGCTGGCCGGCGGCGCGGTGGCGCTGATCCTGCGCCCGGCCAAGCCCCGGCAGGCCGAAGCCGTCATCGGCCAGCGTGGTTGAACCGGCACTGGCAGCCTGGCGGCGGGCATGATAAGTTAAGGAACTGGATACAATATTCCGCGCGGCGACCGACCGGGCGGACCCTGCCCACCCTCGAGGAAACCATGTTCGCTGCCACCGTATACGCGCAACGCCGCGCCCGTCTGCAAGCGGCCGGCCTGTCCGGCCTGCTGCTGTTTGTCGGCAATGTCGATTCGCCGATGAACTACCACGACAACACCCTGCCCTTCGTTCAGGACTCCAGCTTCCGTTATTTCTTCGGCCTGAACGAGCCGGGCCTGGCCGGCCTCATCGACGCCGACAGCGGCGAAGCGACGCTGTTCGGTAACGACCCGGACGTGGCCGACATCGTCTGGACCGGCCCGCTGCCCAGCCTGGCCGAGCGCGCCGCGCTGGCCGGCCTGGACCGCAGCCGCGCCTATGCAGACCTGGCCTCCGCGGTGGCCGCCGCGCGCGCCGCCGGCCGCGCCGTGCATTACCTGGCGCCGTACCGCGGCGAGACCCTGATCGAAATGGGCCGCCTGCTGAATGTTCATCCGGCCCAGGTCAAGGAAGGCTTCTCCGCGCCGCTGACCCATGCCGTGGTGGCGCTGCGCGAGATCAAGGGCGACGAGGAAATCGCCGAAATGGAAGCGGCGCTGGCGGTAACCCGCGATATGCACATCGCCGCGATGCGCCACGCCAAGCCCGGCGTCATGGAATACGAAGTAGTAGGCGAGATGGAAGGCATCATGCGCCGCCATGACTGGCAACTGGCCTATCCGTCCATCTTCTCGCGCCGCGGCGAAGTGCTGCACAACCATCACCACGACAATCGCTTGGAAAGCGGTGACTTGGCGCTGAACGACACCGGCTGTACCTCCGGCGGCGGCTACGCCAGCGACATCACCCGCACCTTCCCGGTGGGCGGCAAGTTCAGCCCGCGCCAGCGCGAGCTGTACAACATCGTGCTGGACATGCAGCTGGCCGCCATCGAGGCGATGAAGCCGGGCGTGCGCTATCTGGACGTGCACAAGCTGTCCGCGCGGCTGATGGCGGAAAGAATGAGCGCGCTGGGCTTCTTCCGCGGCGACGCCGACGCCATCGTCGAATCCGGCGCCTACGCCATCGCCTTCCCGCATGGCCTCGGCCATCAGATCGGCATGGACGTGCACGATATGGAAGGCCTGGGCGAAGATCTGGTGGGCTACGGCGAGGACACCGAGCGCAGCCCGCTGTTCGGCCTCGGCTACCTGCGCCTGGGCAAGCCGCTGAAACAAGGCATGGTGGTGACGGTGGAGCCCGGCATGTACTTCATCCCCGCGCTGATCGAAGCTTGGGCCGCCGAAGGCCGCCACAGCCAGTACATCAACTACGACAAATTCCGCGAGTACCACGACTTCGGCGGCATCCGCATCGAAGACAATGTGCTGGTCACCGCCAACGGCAGCCGCGTGCTAGGCGCGCCGATTCCCAGAACGGTGGAGGAAGTCGAAGCCGCGATGGCCGGCTGAGCCGGGCCGTGACCTCAGTCCAAAGCCGCCCGTGGGCGGCTTTTTCCATATGGACGCCGCGCATGCCAAGGCGCACCATCTGAAGAATGACAAGCCGGGAGCCATGATGGAACAAGTGGAATGCGTGGTGATAGGCGCCGGCGTGATCGGTTTGGCCGTGGCTCGACAGCTGGCGATGGCCGGCCGCGAAGTCGTCATCGTCGAAGCGGAAAGCGCCATCGGTCAACATGCGTCCAGCCGCAACAGCGAAGTCATCCACGCCGGGCTCTACTATCCGCCCGGCAGCCTGAAAGCGCGGCTGTGCGTGGCCGGCCGCCAGCGGCTTTACGACTACTGCGCCCAGCGCGCCATCCCCCACCGGCGCTGCGGCAAGCTCGTCGTCGCCGCCGACGAGGCCGAACTGCCTCGGCTGCAAGCCTTGCAACAGCGCGCAGCCGCCAACGGCGTGACCGATCTGCGCTGGCTGGACGCGGAACAGCTGCAGGCGCTGGAACCGGCTTTGCAAGCCCGCGCCGCGCTACTCTCGCCGTCCACCGGCATCCTGGACAGCCACGGTCTGATGCTGGCCCTGCTGGCCGACGCCGAGGCTCACGGCGCGACGCTGGCCTTGAACTCGCCGCTGCACGGCGGCCGTGTAGCGGACGACGGGTTGGCGCTGGACATCGCCGGCATGCGGCTCCAGGCGCGCTTGGTGGTCAACGCCGCCGGCCCCTGGGCGCCGCGGGTTGCGGCCAGCCTGGCCGGGGTTCCACGTGAAACCATCCCCACGCCCTATTACGCGCGCGGCGTCTATTTCGCGCTACAGGGCCGTTCGCCGTTCCAGCGCCTGATCTACCCGCTGCCCGAGGCCGGCGGCCTGGGCACGCATCTGACGCTGGACCTGGCCGGGCAGGCGCGCTTTGGCCCGGACCTGGAGTGGGTGGACGCCATCGACTACCAGGTGGACCCGGCGCGCGCCGACCGCTTTTATGATGGCATCCGCCGCTGGTGGCCGGCGCTGCCGGAACAGGCGCTGGCGCCGGCCTATGCCGGCATCCGTCCCAAAATCGTCGGCCCCGGCGCGGCGGACGCGGACTTTCTGATCCAGGGCCCGGCGCAGCACGGCGTGCCTGGCTTGGTCCAGCTCTACGGCATCGAATCCCCCGGCCTCACCGCCAGCCTGGCGCTGGCCGAATACGCGGCGGCAACGCTGACGGCATAGCGCCGGGACGAGTTGTCCGCTTACAATCGGACAGTCTCAACCCGCCGCCTTGCCGCTTATGCTCATTCTGAATCAACGCCAGCAGGAACTGCTGGCCATGGTCAAACGCGATAGCTACGTCAGCGTGGAAAAGCTGGCCGAACATTTCTCCGTCACCCGGCAGACCATACGCCGCGACATCGCGCTGCTGGCCGAGCACCAGCTGCTGCAACGCTATCACGGCGGCGCCAGCGTGCTGTCCAGCGTGGAAAACGTGGCCTACCAGGCGCGGCAGGTGCTGTGCATAGACGAAAAGCGCCGCATCGCCGAATGCCTGGCCCGGCACATCCCGGACAACGCCTCGCTGTTCATCAATCTGGGCACCACCACCGAGGAAGTGGCCAAGGCGCTGCACCAGCATCGCGGCTTGCGGGTGATCACAAATAATCTGCACGTGGCGGACACCATGTGCGACTACCCGGACTGCGAAGTCATCGTGCTGGGCGGCATGCTGCGCAAACGCGACCGCGGCATCACCGGCGAAGCCACGGTGCAGCTGATCCGCCAGTTCCGCGTCGATTACGGCATCATCGGCATTTCCAGCATCGAGTTGGACGGCACGCTGCGTGATTACGACTACCGTGAAGTACGCAGCGCCGAGGCCATCATTCAGCAATCACGCCACGTGTTCCTGGCCGCCGACCACAGCAAGTTCGCCCGCCCGGCGCTGGTGGAACTGGGCCATCTGTCGCAGATAGACGCGCTGTTCACCGACCAGCCGCCGCCGCCCGCCGTCGTTGAGCTAATGCGGGAGGCGGAGACTCAGTTGTACGTGGCGGAGTGACAGTCAGTCCTCTTAGAACCTGTTTACTATCTCGCGAGCAAGAGCGAGACAAGGCGAAAACGAGCGAAAAAGCGGAATGTACACGTGGTACATGAGCATTTTGAGCTTGGTTTCAACGCCGTATCGCCGACGCGCAGCAGATCGTAAACAGGTTCTTAAGGCTGCTGCCGCGTCGCCGCTAGCACGATCTCGCGGATGCACACGTTCTGAGGCTGCTGATAAGCGTAGACGATGGCGCTGGCCACGTCCTCGGCCGCCAGCACCCCGCCCATCTCCTGTTTCCAAGCCTCGTAGCCCGCCTTGATCGCCTCGCTGCTGGTATGCGACAGCAGCTCGGTGTCCACCGCGCCCGGCGCGATCGTCACTACCCGCACGCCGTGGTCCGCCACTTCCTCGCGCAGGTTCTCCGACATCGCGTGCACCGCGAACTTGGTGCCGCAATAGGCCACATGATTGGGGAAGGTCTTGCGCCCGGCTACCGAGCTGATATTGATCACCGTACCGCGCTTGCGCTCCACCATGCCGCCCAACACTGCGTGGATGCCGTTGAGCAGGCCATGCACATTGACGTCGAACATGGTTTTCCACTCTTCCGGCGCTTGCTCAGCCATCTGTCCCAGCAGCATCACGCCGGCGTTGTTGACAATGGCGTCCACCGGCCCGAAGCGGCCCTCCGCCTCCGCCACCGCGGCGGCCAGCTGGGCGCGGTCGGTCACGTCCACCGCGCGGCATAGCGTGTTCGGCAACGCCAATGCCTCCAGGCGCTCGACCCGGCGCGCCAGCAACAGCAGCGAATGGCCTTGCTGCGACAGCAAGCGGGCGGTGGCGGCGCCGATGCCGGAACTGGCGCCGGTGATGACAATGAGAGCCTTACTCATGAAACTTCTCCTTTAGCAATAGAAATAACTGATATCAAATCCTTGAGCAGCACTATAATTCGCTGAAGATTCCACGAAAAATCGTTTATTCTACTTGCTGCCATCGGTTTAATTTATGGATATCCGCTCGCTCAAAGCCTTCATCGCCGTATTTGAAGAGCGCAACATCACCCAGGCCTCGGCGCGTCTCTACCTGAGCCAGCCTGCGCTGTCCGCCACCATCCGACAACTGGAAGAACAGCTGGGGGCCGTGCTGTTTCAGCGCCAGCCGCGCGGCGTGGAAGTGACCGACGCCGCCCGGCTGCTCTACCCGTCTGCACGGCGGCTGGTGGAAGAAGCCGACAGCCTGACACAGCTGTTTCGCGGCCGACAGGACTGCCTGCCGCTGACGCTGGGCGTGGCGGCGGACCTGGGTCAGGCCGATGTGGCGCGCGTGTTGGCGGCGGCC
The DNA here is from genome assembly GCF_011602385.1 of Chromobacterium fluminis. Lineage (NCBI taxonomy): Bacteria > Pseudomonadati > Pseudomonadota > Betaproteobacteria > Neisseriales > Chromobacteriaceae > Chromobacterium > Chromobacterium fluminis. The sequence goes on from NZ_JAAOMA010000001.1 coordinate 308,861, forward strand.
TATCGCGCGGTGGACGGCTTGCTGTTGGAACTGGCGGCGGGCTGCGCCGGCGACGCGCGGCTGGACGAGGAGGCCAATCGTTGCGAGGACGAGCTGTTCCTGCCGCTGTGGGAAGAGGATTATGTGCTGGCGATGCGCGCCGACGCGCCGCTGGCGGGACAGCCGCTGCTGCGGCCGGGACAATTGCTGGGCCAGGACCTGATCGCCTGCCCGGACCATCCGTCGCACCAGCGCTTCGCCAGCCTGCTGGGCGAGGCGGCGCGGGAGCTGGCGGTGGCCGCGCGTTGCGCCACCCTGCAACAGGCGGCGACGCTGGCCGCGGCCGGCGCCGGCATCGCCTTCGTCCCGCAAGGATTGGCCCAAGACCAGCCCGGCCTGTGGAGCGGCCGGCTGGAGCAGGCGGCGCTCAGCCGCCGCGTCGGCCTGTGCTACGCGCCGGACGCCTTGGCCAAGCCGGCGCTGGCCCGTTTGAAACAAGGCCTGGCCGTCGGCTGAGGGCCGGTTTTAAGAACCTGTTCACGATCTTTTGTAGGTGTGGTTAAGCGTTGCTAGATACGTAGGAGACCACGTATCCGACGTGCCCCAGGTCCCTTCAAGCCTGTCGACGGGTGGCAGGCCCGAGGTTTTAAGCGGCTGCTTGTTCGAGCTGCGCGACGTTAGCGCGCTGCGAGTTCAGCCGCGCCTCGGGCCTGACGGGATCCGGCGGGAAACCGCAGGCCAGGCTTGCAGGGCGGCCTTTGGGGTAAAGGGGAATTTGGCCGCGCAAATTTCCCTTTCCGTTCGCCGGGCGGAACCGGCCCTAAATCATCATCCGCGTAGCGGACTCAATGCCTTGAACAATACCTTCAATTAGAAAAGATCGTGAACAGGTTCTAAGAGCCTGTTCAAAGTCTTTTGAGTAAGAGCCCCAAGAAGGCCAGATGGATAAACTGTAGGCTGGTATTGAGTTTCCGCTCGCAGTTCTTCCACAGCCTTCTGCTCTTTTCCAACCAAGCGAAGCTGCGCTCAACAACCCAGCGTTTGGGCATCACCTTGAAGGTATGCAGTTCGCTCCGTTTGGCAATCTGCACCGTCACGTCCGCACCTAAAATCTCGCTCACGCCTTGAGCAAACGGTTTGCCAACATAGCCACTATCCGCCAGCAGGCCCTGAACCCCAATCAATCTGGACTCACATTGCCGTAGCGCCTGTAGCGCCCCTTTGCGATCCGTTACCTCCGCTGTCGTGACTGCCACCGCGTGTGGCAGACCTTGCGTGTCCACAACAATATGGCGCTTGATGCCTGATATCTTCTTACCTGCGTCGTAGCCTTTTAACCCTGCTGTATCAGTGTTCTTCACGCTCTGCGCGTCCACGATCAAGAACCTGCTGCAAGCGCTCCGCCCCCGTTTCTCTCGGGCCGCGCCAACCTGATTTTTTAAGCGCCTGCTCCAGCAGGCTGCCACCTTCACGCGGCTCACTCCACATGGTGAAGTACGAATGGACAGTACGCCATTTGGGAAATGCTTCAGGAAGCATGCGCCATTGGCAGCCGCTGCGGAGCAGGTACAGCACGGCACAAAACACCTCATACAAGTCCACTCGACGGGGACTTGTTCTCTTACGCGCGCTTTCCAGAAGTGGTCTGATCACTTCAAATTGTTCGCGACTGATATCGCTTGGGTAGCTTTTTCTCACCCCTGGATTTTCTCACACTCTGCTCTACTCAGAGACTTTGAACAGGCTCTAAGAGTGGCTGACAGAACTCAGTTTTACGGCTGAGGCAAGACGCGCCGACATAGGCAGTACCTTGAGTACGGCAAGTCGGCGCAACGCAGCAGATTATGTACAGGTTCTTACTGAACCGCGGCGAAAGCCTTGGCCACATAAGGCGCGTTGGCGCGGGTCAAGCCGGCCACGCACATGCGGCCTGTGCCCACCAGGTAAACGCCGAAACGCTCGCGCAGAGCGTCCACCTGCGCCTGGCTGAATCCGGTGTAACTGAACATGCCGCGCTGATGGACCAGATAGGCGAAGTCCTGCTCCGGCAGCGCCTGCTTCAGCACTTCCACCAGAATGCCGCGCATTTCCAGAATGCGGCCACGCATCTCGTTCACCTCGGATACCCACAGCGCTTTCAGCTCGGCATCGCCCAATACCGTGGCGATCAAGCGCGCGCCGGTGGTGGGCGGGTTGGAGTAGTTGCGGCGCACCGTGGCCTTTAGCTGGCCCAACACCAGCTCCGCCTCGGCCTGGTTCGGGCACACCACCGACAAGCCGCCGCAACGCTCGCCGTACAGCGAGAAGATCTTGGAGAAGGAGTTGCTGACCAGGAAAGACACGCCGGCGTCGGCCATCGCGCGGATGGCGTAGGCGTCCTCATCCAAGCCGGCGCCGAAGCCCTGATAGGCGATGTCCATGAAGGGAATCAGCTGCTTGCGCTTGGCCAGCGCCACCACCTGATCCCACTGCGCATTGTTCAGGTCCGAGCCGGTGGGATTGTGACAACACGGATGCAGCAGCAGGATGCTGCCGGCCGGCAGAGTTTCCAGCGTGTCCCGCATCGCGGCGAAGTCCACGCCGCGGGTCTGCGCGTCGAAATAGGGATAGCGGTTCACCACGATGCCGGCGCCCTCGAAGATGGCCACGTGGTTGTCCCAGGTGGGGTCGCTGACCCACACCTGGGCATCGGGAAAATATCGCTTGAGGAAATCCGCGCCCACTTTCAGCGCGCCGGAGCCCCCCAGGGTCTGGATGGTAGCGACGCGGCCGGCGGCCAGCGCCGGATGCGTGGCGCCGAACAATAGCTCCTGTACCGCCTTGCGGTAGGCCGGCAGGCCGTCCATCGGCAGATAAGTGCAGGGCGGCGTCGGCTGAGCCGCCAGTTTGGCTTCGGCCTGCTGCACCGCGTTCAGACGCGGAATGCGGCCCTGCTCATCGTAATACAGGCCGATGCTGAGGTTGACCTTGTCGCCGCGCGGGTCCTTGCCGAAGGCGTCGACCAGCGACAGGATGGGATCGCCGGCGTAGGCGTCGACGTGCTGAAACATGTGTTTCTCCTTGAGTAGTGTGGTATCGCCTCGTGCAGCCGTTTAGAACGGCTAACAAACCCCTGATGCTGCGTTGCGCCGACTTGCCGTACTCAACGGCGCGCCATGCCTCAGGCGTGAAACCCATGTTTGTTAGCCGCTCTTAGAACGTGTTTACGATCTCGCGAGCTCAGGCGAGACCAGGCGAAAACCGCTGAAAAAGCGGAATGTACGAGTGGTACATGAGCATTTCGAGACGGTACTCGCCGTGCCACGTCTCACGACGCGCAGCAGATCGTAAACAGCTTCTTACGCCGCCCTCTGACGGGGCGGTAAAGATAGAGTATTGTGCCAGACGGATTCAGGACCCGGACGCTAGATCGTCGCGCTTGAGCGCCAGCATCATCGCCGCGATCCACGGCAGGATCAGCCAGCCGCCCAGCACGTTCAGCGCCGCCACCAGCTTCAGCCTCGGGCTGCCCACCAGCGCCGCGGTCAAGGTCGGCACCAGGTAAGCGCCGCCCAAGGCCAGCGCGTTGCCCAGATACATCGCCCACTGCTGCCATTGAGGCTCGCCGCTGTAAGCGCCGTAAGCCCACAACGCCAAGGCCGCGGCCAGCACCGTGAAGAACAGCTTGCGCGCCATCGTCAGTATTTTCATATTCCTTCCGTTCCCGCCGCAGCGGAACATGCCGCCACAATGAAATGCCAAGCTTAATAAGACTTACGTCCGGATGGCAAAATCAATTGCATAAATCAGACACTTTGCACCACATTTTAATGAAACGGCGCAAGATTGATATGCATCAGGCAAGCATGGGATTCTCATTTCAACTAACGCGAACCATCTGCCTACAATCTGCTTGCCCTCACCGCCAAACCGCCGCGCGCTTAGCGCGCGGCCACCATGAGCCGTCTCGCACCGCGACTGACCGCTCAGAACCTGTTTACGATCTGCTGCGCGTCGGCGATACGGCGTTGAAACCCGCTTCGAAATGCTCATGTACCATTTGTACACTGCGCTTCCTCAGCCGTTTTCGCCTTGTCTCGCCTTAGCTCGCTAGATCGTAAACACGCTCTCAGAGAAGAGGAATGCATCATGACGCCGCGCCCTACCCTGCTTGCCCTGGCCACCGCCCTTGCGATGGCCGCCCCGCTCGCCGACGCCTGCTCATCGCTGATCGTCGGCAAACAGGCTTCCGCCGATGGCTCCATCATCATCGCCCGCAACGAGGATTATTACATCAATAACTGGAACAAGCGCCTGGTGCTGCACCCGGCGCGCGCGGCGGCCAAGGATGAAACGCTGAGCTTCAAGAACGGCCTGAAAGTGCCGGCTCCGGCGCAGTTCTACCGCTACAGCGGACTGATGGACTGGAACGGCGACAGCGCCGGCGGCGACGGGCTGTACGAGGAACGCGGCGTCAATGAATTCAATGTGGCGGTATCCGCCACCAATAGCGCGGAAATCAACGCCCGCGCCAAAAAAGCGGACCCCTTGCTGGACAACGGCGTGGTGGAGGCGGTGATCCCCTCGCTGATCCTGCCGCAGGCCAAGACCGCGCGCGAAGGGGTGGAACTGCTGGGCCGCTACCTCAACCAATACGGCGCCGGCGAAGGCAACGGCGTGCTGATCGCCGACCCTGACGAAGCCTGGTATATGGAAATCGGCTCCGGCCACCACTGGCTGGCCTACCGCGTGCCGCAGGATAGTTACTTAATGGTGGCCAATGGCCTGCGTCTGCACGACATCGACCTCGCCGACCGCGCCAATGTGATCGCCAGCCCCGGCCTGGCCGAGTTCACCGCCAAACACCAGCTGCTGGCCAAGGTGGACGCCAAACGCTTCAACTTCGCCCAGGCCTTCGGCGTCGTCGGCGACAAATACAATGTGGACCGCGAATGGCTGGGCCAGCAGCTGCTGAACCCGGCGCTGCGCCAAGCCACGCGGCAGACGCAATACCCGCTGACGCTGAAGCCTGAGCGCAAGATCGCCGTGGCCGACGTAGCCAAGGTGCTGCGCGCCACCTTCCACGGCACCGCGCTGGCCAAGCTGAAGGACGCGGACCGGCCGATGGGCGTGGACCGCACCATAGAAACCCACGTCATCCAGCTGCGCGCCGGCCTGCCCAAGGAGCTGGCGGCGCTGACCTGGCAATCCTTCGGCAGCCCGGCCGGCGCGGTACTGGTGCCAATGTACGAAAACGCGATGAAGGACATCCCCGCGCCGCTGCGCGCCGGCGCGGCCGCTTACGAGAGCAGCTCCGCCTACTGGGCCTTCCGCGCCAACGCCACGCTGGCCCAGGCCAAGCCGGACAAGTACCTGCCGGTGCTGGCGCAATGGCAGACGCGGCTGGAACGGCAGTTCCAGGGCCAACAGCCGGCGGTAGACGCGATGCTGACCAGCCTCTACGCCAGCCAGCCGCAAACCGCGATCGGCTTCGCCGGCCAGTGGAGCGGCGGCAATATGCTGAGCGCGGTGCAATCGGCGCGCGACGTCCACGCCGGCCTGCTCACCGACCTGACCAAGGCCAGCGAGAAGAAGTACAGCCCGGAGGAACTGGAAAAGATCAAAAACCTATAAACCGCCAGCAAGCCGGAGCGGCGTCGAATACTTCCACCGCTCCCAGCCCGGCTGAGCATGTTATCTTTATGGCATCCCCCTCGCCTGGCCAGCCGTTCCATGATCATCCACATCGACACCGATCCCGCGCGGCTGGACCGCGAACGCGTCTACCGCTACTTGTCCGAGCAATCCTACTGGGCGCGCCAACTGCCGCGCGACATCTTCGAGCGCTCGCTAGCCCATTCGCTGTGCTTCGGCGCCTACGCCGCAGACGGCGAACAGATCGGCTTCGCCCGCGTGATCACCGACTACGCCACCTTCGGCTATCTGGCCGACGTGTTCGTGGTCGAAGCCTGGCGCGGCCAGGGCGTGTCCAAGCAATTGATGGCGGCAATCAACGCCCATCCCGGCCTGCAGAGCCTGCGTCGCATGCTGCTCGCCACCGCCGATGCCCACGGCCTGTACGCGCAGTTCGGCTTCGGCGCGCTATCGCGGCCGGAACGGCTGATGGAGCGGCTGGACGCCGAGGTCTACCAACGGCTGGCGACCAAGGCCGCGGGGGTGGCATGAGCGTGCGCAAGCAATTCTGGGCAGATCCTTACCAGACCGAGCTGCTCGCCACCGTAGTACGTAGCGACGGCTCTCAGGTTTGGCTGGACGCCACCATCTTCTACGCCTTCTCCGGCGGCCAGGAAAGCGACGCCGGCAGCATAGGCGGCCGCCCGGTGCTGCGCGCGGAAAAACAGGACCAGGACATCGTCTACACCCTGCCGGACGACCACGGTCTTAAGTCCGGCGACGCGGTGACAGTGGCAATAGACTGGCCGCGCCGCTACCGGCTGATGCGGCTGCACTTCGCCGCGGAGCTGGTGCTGGAAACCATTTGCCGCGAACTGCCCGACGCGGAAAAGATAGGCGCCCACATCGCGGAGGACAAGGCGCGCATCGATTTTGCGCTGGCCCGGCCCATCACCCCGCTGCTGCCCGCCATCGCCGCCAAGGTACAGGCGCTGATAGACGCCGATCTCCCCATCGTCAGCGCCTATTCCGACGCAGCAAACCAGCGCCGCTACTGGGAACTGCCCGGCCTCTACCACGTGCCCTGCGGCGGCACCCATTTGCGCCGCAGCGGCGAAGTGGGCGAACTGAAGCTCAAACGCAAGAACGTGGGCCAGGGCAAGGAAAGAGTGGAAATCACGCTGGCGCGGCCATGAAAAACCGCGCCGGGGTACACGGCGCGGTTTGGGTTTCACGTGGAACGGCGCTTTACTTCAGATCTTCAGGCCGGCAGCTTCGGCCAGTCGGCCTCGGCCAACCGCGGCCAAGCGGCCTGCTGCGGTAGGCGCGACAGCTCGACGCAGTAACGCTTCCACGCCGTCAGCAAGCCTTGCTCCTGCGCCATCGCCAGCCCCAGTTCCTGCGCGTCCTCCAAAGGCCGGCGCTGAGCGTAGGCCGCGGCCAAACGCTGCTGCAACTCCTGCTGCGCCTGCGCCGTCAGCGCCGCGCGCTGGGCTTCGACATCCACTTTCCAAGCCTTCTTGTTCCACACAGCGAAGGGCGGCGGCTCCAGTTCAGTAGCTTGCAGACTGTCCGGCGTGTCACCGATTCGCGCCGTCACCGGCTGCGCGCTGGCCTTGCTCCACAGCTTGAGCGCGCGAAAATCCACCACCAGCAGCCAGCCGCCGTCGCGGTAGACCGCCGCTTGCTTGTCCCCCGCCTGCGGCGGCTCCTGCTCGGTGGCATTGGCCGGAATCAACCAAGTTTCCTCAACATCCAGCGGCGACAGATCCGCCGTAGTGGTGCCCAGATACTCGCCGGTTTCCGGATGGTAGGCGTAGACGGTTTTCTGTTTGCGTTCTTGCATGGCGGTTTCCTTAGTATTTGATGCAGGCGAGCAGGGCTAGGTTACGGGGGCGAATGGAACGCACATAACTCGCTGAATGAACCCCACCATTGATTGATTTTGTGTAATGCAGATGTATGGAGCCAACATCAGCTGACTCATAGCCCAGAGCCACTAAATTGTTATTTGTCCAGTCTATGGTTCCAACGACTTCATTTGCATCATCATCAACCAGCACTTGGGTCGAGATCTGAGCGCTGCCAAACACACGTCCCACGTCCACTGTTGGGCGATCACTGCTCCAGCCACGAATGAACTCCCCGCGCAAATCAGGCAGATTGAACGTCGTCGAGCCATCCCCGGCGCCATAAATGGTTCCGATCACCGCAAACAAGCCGGGATACGTGCTGCGGCTGACCGGAGAACCATCGCATTTCAGCCAGCCTGGCGGCGTGTAAGGCGTTGCGAAGTGGCCTACCATGCCAGGCGCGCCGGACATGGTCAGCAAATTGGTGATAGGGCCGTCCTCGCACTGGGTCAGATCCACGTAAAAACCACGCGCCTTGACGCCATCGTTGTTGAACACGCGGAACTGGTTGCCCCAGACATCGATATTGACGTCGCTGAGCTTGCTGTCGCTTTGCGGTGCTTGTAGTTGCAGCTGGCCGCCTTCCTTGCCGCCCTCGGCCAGAAAACGGGAATTAGGCTGAAAATCCACCCGGCCACTCATCTTGCCGCCGCTCAGCGGCAAGGCGTCGGTGATGCCGTAACCAGCCAGCGTGGAGGGCTTGCTGTTGCCGCCCCAAGCCAGCTTCTTCATCGCCTGCAACAACTGGTCCTTGCGCGTCGGGTCCGCGCTCTGGCCGCTGTCGCGTATCACAGTCAACAACTCGTCCTGGCTGGACTGGGCGGCGGACTGGACATTGTTCAGCCACTCCGAGGTCACCACCGTGCCCAGTTCGCCGGTGTAAGGGTTGCCGTCGTGGAACAGACCGTCCGGGCTGTTGATCGGCTTCATGGTGTTTTGCATCGCGCTCTCGCTCCATTTACAGGGTTGGCCCGCTGGCCGGGCTGGCGGCTTGGGGCGGACTCCGGGCCGGGCGAGTGGTCCGTAAACCACCCGCTGACCTGCTTCGCTAGTGAATCAATACCGTCATTTTGCCGTTTAGCGACGCGCGTCAGCAGTGGACGGATGTCAGTGGAGCGCGGGCAAAAAAATGGCAATCCCACAGGATTGCCATGACTGAAAGCGAAAGTGGTTTATGGCGCGATCGGCGCTTTGTGTACGTAACCTCCATGCACACCGGACAGGGCCGCAGGCAAAGCCAGCTGAAAAACCGAATTATTCTCGGCGTAAATGTGACTAATGCTATAGCCGCCGCCCCAGTCCCCTACTCCAGCCATATGCACCCAGCCATCGCTAGGCGTGATGCGTTTGTTCTCCACAACCTTGCCATTGCGATACTGACCATAGTCATAGTAGATAGAGCCGCTGATGCAACGCAGCCAGTTCATAAAAGTGACCGGCCCTTCGGTGCCAACCCCGTATGCCAGCGCCACCGCCATATTCTTGCCATCCAACACTTGCGGCGAATAGGTCAATGCGCCACAGCGCAATTCCGCAATGTAAAACTCGTAACCATAACGTTTGTTTCCACGCTCCATAGCATTCAGCAAGTCCACCACCGGTTGCGCCAATTTGGGACCCGTGCCCTCAAATGAGCCGTTGTCGTGAATGAAGCGCCCCACCGAATTGGCGCTTTGGCTGAATGAAACATTATGCATGGGCGTGGCAAACGGCGCGGAGATCTGGTTGGTTCTCGCTTGCACGATGCCCTCGGGCGTGAACGGATCAAAGAAACGGCCGCCATCCGCCAGCAGGTTGCGGCGCGGCAACATGCTCACGGTAATACCATCCTGAATGCCGTAGCCCCCCAGGGTGTTGGCCTTGTCGGCCTTGCCCGCCACCTCGGCCTTGGTCGCGCCGTCGCTAATGCCGTAGCCCGCCAGCGTGGTCGGTTTGCTGTCACCGCCCCAGGCCATTTTTTTCACCGCCTGCAACAGCTGGTCCTTGCGGCTGGCGTCCAGCGTCTGACCGCTGTCCTTGATCAGCGCGATCAGCTCGTCCTGAGTGGAACGCGTCGCCTGCTGCAAACTATTCAGCCAATCGGCGCTGACAATGGTGCCCAGTTCGCCGGTGGTGGGGTTGCCGTCGTGAAACAAAGTGTCCGGCGTGTTGATGGGCTTAAGTGCTTCTTGCATGGAATCGCCTCCCGCGGAAATGAAGAATCGGCCAAAAGCCGATGACAGGTGTCGTTACTGAAAGGATTAGAGGGGATTTTGCGGGAAGCGCGGCGATCGCGGCAGCAGACGAATGTCAGTGCGTGACGACAAAACGCCGCGGTTGTAACCGCGGCGCGCTGCTTTATATCACATCGGAAATCTGCACGAAGCCGGCTTGCAACTCTTGGCGGATAGGCTCCAGCAGCGCCGCCATTTGATCGCAATGGACTTGCTTATTCTCCTGGCTGTCCCGCAGCAGCGTCATCAATGCGTGCAGGCCCTGGTTGGCGGCGTGAACGTGGACGATGCCATGGGTCAGGCCTTCATCGGCCTGCAAGTAGCGCTGCTCCAAAAGCTTGACCAGGCCATAGACTTCATCCTGACCAGCGGTGATGATGCGCAGTTGCTTGATCTGCTCATGCAGTTGCTGCAAGCGTGACAGTTCCGGCTTGGCGATGGGGGCGCTCATGGCTGGGCCTCTGTTGCTACGGACCGGGGATGACGAGGGTGTTGCCGGCAGAAAATAAATATATTCATTGTAGCCTCCACAAACATCTGCTTAAGGATGCCTGCGCGGCACGCGCGGAAGGCGTGGGCAGGCTCATGACAAAGTGGGAGGACCGCAGTGTGCACGGCAGCCCCCTTGCGGGGGCTCAGTGCCATGGCCTGCCCGGTTTGCGGCAGACGCATGGACGTAGCGAATCGCTGGCTAGCGATTGCTACCACACTGAATAGAACCTCCCAGTCCCGCGGCTGTGGATTGTCACAGCGCAAGGGCGAGAGTAAGGGGGGATGGCGGGAGCGTCAAGGCAGCGGCGGGCCGGTGG